>JAPPGI010000101.1 GCA_028874985.1 Gemmatimonadota bacterium
ACGGGCCGGTGCTCCCCGCACCGAGGGATCCCTCGCAGTGCGCGGGCCGGACGCTTGTGGGGTACTGGTGGAGGAAGGCCCAGAAGCTGGCCGGACTGGACCCCAAGCGTGGTCGCGGCTGGCACTCGCTGAGGCGGAAGTTCGCTTCCGACCTCATGAACGTTCCGCTCAAGGTACTTTGCGATCTCGGCGGCTGGAAGGAGGCACAGACCATTCTCCGCTGTTACCAGCAGGCCGACGAAGTACAACTCAGGACGGCTCTGGACAACCGTCGTCGAGAGGTTGACGCACGCTGATCCAAACGGCGGGAACCAAACAGCGGGAACGGGATCGCCGACTTCCGTAAGTCACACGGTCACAGTAGGATGCGCGACCGTTTACAAATGCCTCGGCAACGGTCTGCATGGAGCATGGTAACCCAATGGGGCGGTCTGGGCGATCCCGGGAGGCCGTTCTGCCCCCGCTCGTGGACGAGAACAACACCCCAAGCGACCTGTTCCGGCCCCACGGAAACTTTCATGGGAAGCGCGGGGGAACCCCCGCGCCGCTGTGATAGGTCATGGTAGGTTGCCCCGTGCGCGGGCGCCCGCCTTCCCGAAACCAACCCGCCACTCCCACATGCCCGCCCGACCTCAACTGCATCGCCAACTACATCTGGGGCATCGCGGACGACGTGCTCCGCGATGTCCACGTGCGCGGTAAGTACCGCGACGTGATCCTCTCCATGACCGTGCTGCGGCGGCTCGCTGCGGTTCTGGAGCCCACAAGACAGGCCGTCCTCGACACAAAGGTCTCGCTCGACGCCGCCGGGGTCACGGACCAAGCGGAGCGCTGCCGTGAGTCCGGCCCCGGCGTCATGGGGGAGCGGCGGGCCAACGGTGCGGGAGTCGCCCCCGCGCACCGCGAAGCTCCGCGTCTACATCGATAGGTCGGTGATCGGCAGGTGCCCCTGGACGAGGAGTTCGGTCGTACGTTTCGCGCGAGATCCTCGCCGAGGTGGAGAACGGTCGATGACCACCCGACTCTCCCGCTGGAGTCCCGAAGCTGTCCAGCAACGGATCCAGTGGGCGAGGACAACGAATTCGAGTTCAAAGAGGCGTTCCTGGACAACAAGCGCCGCACCGGGCCATCGGGGCGCCGTGGTGCGGGGCTGGCGCGCGACCGCCGGGCTGTCGATCGATCTGAAGGTCCTGGAATCTGGCGGATCCATCGTGTTCACGGAGGGCGCGGGGCACGTGCCCGGCTTGCAGGGGCGCCTGAGTCCCATCCTGGACGACCTGGACCGCATGTACGTGTACGCGAGCAACATCGGCATCGACGGCGGCAAGCGGCATCCGGTCCATTTCAAGCTGGGCCGAACGATGCGCATGACCGATGTGGAGGGCTCCCGCCTGGCGGTGCGCTTCTTGGACATGGAGGGGAGGTCGGCGTTGCTGGAGTACTGGTCGGTGGACGGACTGCGCGACAGGTTGTGACCCGAAATGGACTATTCCTACCCCACCCGAATCGCTCCCGTCGGCCGGACGGATGGGGCTGATGCTCAACGAGGGGTCAACCAACCAACAGATCACGGCATATGAAATGAAACAGAGACGAAATTGGTCCGTCCTCGGGTCCTGCTCCGCCAGTTGCGGCTGGCGGAGAATTGGCTGCGGTCTACCGCGTCTAGCGCAACGCTACCCATCTTAGACTCGAACGTAGCAGACCGCTTGATGTGCGCAGTCCCCCCTCTGGCTGAACAGGATTCGATCGGTCGAATCCTCAGGTCCCATTCGAATACCGCACCCGCCTGATCGCCAATGTGGTGACCGGCAAACTCGACGTCCGCGAGGCGGCGGCCAATCTTTCCTAGGCGCAGCCGGTTACGAGGAGAACGGGAGCGGCATCAACCAAACCGAATCGAATTCGGACACGACCGAACATTGCGGTCGACGCTCCGTGGTTGAAGCGTTCGGAGCGGAGCTTCGGGTTCTGGGAGGAGGACGCCGTCTACGATGGCCTGAGAGCCAGGACGGCATCAGATAGGCACTGATCGTAACCCGTCCACCTGAAGGAACGTCCGAAGGCACTGGCGCCTTTCGGCTGGACAGGATGGCGCGCCGAATGGATCGCTCTCGCCTGTTTCCACGGCGGTGTCTTCACCCGGGCCCCCCCAATGTCCCCGCCAGGACTCGAACCTGGGGCCTACTGCTTAGGAGGCAGTCGCTCTATCCATCTGAGCTACGGGGACTGCAACAACTTACGCGATTCCGCCGCCCGATGTATGTCAATTATGTATGTCAATTGACAGCGGAACGGCCCCCCCGGTACTCCTCGATGGCCTTCCTGAGCCGGTCCTCGTCGGGCCTCTGGTAGCACTGGAGGACGGTTTCGGCCGTCTTCCAGCCACCGAGTTCGCAGAGCACCTTGAGGGGCAGGTCCATGAGGTCGGAGGCGAACTTCCGTCTGAGTGAGTGCCAGCCGCGTCGGTGCCTTGGCTCCAGTCCCGCGAGCTTCTCTGCCCGGTCCCACCAGATTCGCGCCCGCGATTGACCCAGGCACCTGAAGGGATCCCTCGGCGCCGGCATCACGGGCGCATTCCCGATTCCGGGGTGATGCCTTCGGGCTTCTTCGAGGATGCGCCGTGCCATGACGGTCATCGGCGTCCGGTGCTCGTACCCGTTCTTCTCATGCTCGCCGCGCCACCGGATGGTTCGGGCCTCCATGTCGATATCGGACCAGCGAAGCTGGCGAATGGCCCCGATGCGGTGTCCGGTTTCATGTGCCAGCACCAACGCCACCCGGAACCGCCAATCGATGTCCCCGGCAACCTTGAGCAGTGCTTCGTACTCGGCATCGGTGAGCAGGACCCGGGCCGGGTTCTTCTCCTTGGGCAGCTTGAGGCCCCGGAGCGGGTTGGACTCCAGGAGGAGCCTCCCCTCCTCGTCTCGCGATTTCCCGGCCCAGTTGAGGATTGCGAGAAGTAGCTTGAGGTCCCGTTCGACGGTACGGTCGGAGACCTTTCGGCCAGTGGGGCCGACTTTCCCTGCTCGCCGAGCCCGGATGAAGCGGTCCCAATCGCGTTGGGAGAGG
>JAPPGI010000144.1 GCA_028874985.1 Gemmatimonadota bacterium
ATGTGGGACATTTTACATGCCGACTTCAGGGAAACTTTACATGCCGGGTAACATACTGGTGGCGAACGAGACCCATGCCCGCATCCTGGTGGGATACCCCCATCGCTCTCTTTCCGGCCCGCCCCCAAGGATCAGTGCCAGTCTCCTTGCCCCGGGCTGGCGGGCCGCGTTCACGCACGAGACGGATCCGGAGGATGGCTGTGGCGGCGGGCCGACTTTCTGGCGGATGCCGATGGTCTGTCTAAACGCCTCGCTCCCGCAGCCCATCCGGGAACAGGTCACCTACAAGCTCGAAGGCGAGGGCCCGAAGGGAAGGATATCTGGTGAGATCACGGTGCCTTCCGCGCCCCTGATTCTTGACCCGGGCGACACCCTGTGGCTGCCGGATTCCATCCGTTCGATCCGGATCCCGATTAGGTATCGCGCACCCCCCGGAGCGGGCACTCTGCGCCCGGAGGTCCTCGCCACGCACCGCACGAGCACCGGCATCGAGTCGAATTGGGTCAGCGCGTACCCCGGGGGCCTGGATGTGGACGGCCAGGCGGACACCTTGTCGGTCCCCGGGGCCGATGTGTCGAGACTTGAGGCGGCTTCAATGCACCTCCTCGGAATCGGATGGAACTACACGAGGTTTCGGGAATCATCGCGGGTTCGCTTTCCCTGGCCGAGCTTCGGTCTTTCCGGCGATGGCATCTACGGGTACTTCGATGGAAGCGCGAAGTCGCGTCGGGTTCACATCGCGCTGGAGGATGGAGGGTGATTGGAACCGGCACCCGCCGGCTGCGAATCCTCCTTATCTGCACCGGTTGTCCATGGCGGCCGACCCGCCCGGGATCCCCGGCGTGCCGAACATGACCGGGAGACGCGTCCGGGGCGCGGAAATCGGGAAATGGCACTCGGCGATGCTCGTATGTACCTTCTATGTCCCTCGAACAGTCAATGACCGTCGTCCGCGGAGTGATCGACGCCCGTCACCGCATCGGCACGGGCGTGGCACGAACCCCGCGCCCGAAGAAGCGGGAGGGCATCCTGATCGGGCCTGGAGCCCGTATGCGAAGCGAAGGGACTCGGACGAGCAGCCGCTTCGCCTCGGTGGCGGCGATTCGCACCGCCCGTTTCTCCCTGCTCGCCGCGCTGATCCCGCTCGGCCTGACCGCCCAGGATTCCCGGCGTGTCTGGGAACCGAAGGGCCGGACCGAGGCCGATCCCGCACCCGACTCCCTTTCTGACCACGAACTGCTCGACCCCGGGTTGGCAGCCCTGACCGGCGTCGTGCGCGACAGCACCAGCCTTGAGCCGATCGCGTTCGCTCAGGTACGCGTCTCGCCGGCCGGGGCCGCCGGCCGGCCGACGACCGGACTTACCGACCGTTTCGGCGCTTTCGCGATCCCGAGCGCTCCAACCGGCCCCGTGCGCATCGAGGCGAACGCCCTGGGGTACGCGGATTGGGCCCGCGACTACGACGAGCTTCCGGACGGTCCGATCCGGATCCTCCTCGCGCCCGCGCCGATCGTGCTCGACTCCCTGGGGGCCGAGGCCGCCGGCCGCGCGGGGGACCCGCTCTCGGTCTCGCGGGACGCCTTCGTGGCGGACCTGGCCATGATCCGGGCGGTGCCGACCGTGCTGGAGACCGATGTGCTGCGAGTGCTCGCGATTTCGCCCTCGGCCTCTGCACTGTCGGATTTCGTGTCGGTTCCCTACATCCGAGGTGGCACCGGGGACGGAACGCCCGTCCTGCTCGACGGCGTGCGCCTCTTCAACCCGTTTCACCTCGGAGGATTCCTCTCGGCGGTCAATGCCGAAGCGGTCGACCATGCGTCGCTGCTGCCCAGCTCGGGCGCCGGCACGCAGCACATCGGCTCACTCTCGGGCGCAATCGAGATCGTCACGCGGGATGGGGTGCGCGACCGCCACCGGATGGCGGGAGCGGTGGGTCTCGCCTCCTCTCGGCTCACGGTGGAGGGGCCGCTCGGCGGCAGCACCTCGTACCTGGTCGATGGACGGCGGTCCTATGTCGACCTCTTGACCACGGGACTCGCCTGGGTGGGCGTGATCGAGGAGAGTTTCCCCTATTCGTTCTCCGATCTGCATGCCAAGGTCACCAGGGACTTCGGCGGCTTCCGACGCCTGTCCGTGACCGGCTACGTGAACTCGGAGGGGATCAGCTACGAGAACGTGTTTGACGCAGGCCGTCGGGAGGGGGAAATCATCAGCAGGGATGAGTACGCCTGGGGGAACACCGCGGTTGCGGCGCACTTCCGTGACCGGCTGGCCGGCGCCGGCTTTCTGGATGTCACCATCGGTCACAGCCGGTTCGGCAACAACCAGTTCAGAGTCGACGATTTGCACCTGCGTGTTCCGGACACGGTGGTATCCGGCGGTGGGCACATGGCGGAATCCCGTGTCGACCTGCAAGCGACATGGCATCGGTCCCGCGGTACGCTCACCGCGGGCGGCCAGGCCATCCTGTTCACCGGGGAACACGACTATTCGCTTACGGACCTCGAGGACATACTGCCCCTGCTGGTTCTGCGCGATCGACAGTGGCGGATCGGCACCTTCGCCAATGTCGACGCACCGCTGGGCCGGACCTGGCGGACGCGAGCCGGTGTGCGGCTGGACCATTTTGCGGGGGTGGCGAATACGTTTGCTCCCTTCGCCGAACTGAGCCGCGAGGGCGCGTGGTGGGAGGCGCGGGTCTCGGTCGCGCGCTCCTACCAGTCGCTGGCCTCGCTGCGCAACGAGGAGTCCATCCGTGCCAGCTTCTTGGCCTACGATCTGCTGGGACCGGTCAAACGCGCACCGGTCCCCCGCAACACCACGATCTCCGCCGGATGGGAGGGGTCCCGGGGCGCCTGGCGTCTGCGGCTGGACGGATACGCGAGGAAGATGAGAAACCTAAGGCTGCCCCCGCTCCCCGAGGATCCATTCGAAGCCTGGGTGCTCGGGGATCCTTCTCTGCGTCTGGTGGGCGGCGGTTCGGCGGCGGGTGCCGAGGCGACGTGGAGTTGGGCCGGCGGACCGCTCTCCACGGTGGGGAGCTACCGCTGGAGCCGGACCACGAGAACCGTGGACACCGCGACCTACGTCCCTCGTTTTCATCGGGATCACGAACTGGAGCTCGGCGCCGCACTGGAGAGGGGCGGATCACAGTGGACGGCACGGTTTTCGCTGCGGTCGGGACAGCCGACCACTCCCTTCCTGGCGATTCTACCCATCGGATACGAGGACTCCGTAGGCAGGGACGCCGAATGGATTGCGCTCAAGGGTGACTACAACGGCGCGAAGCTGCCGCGTTACCTGCGGCTTGACCTGGGCTGGCGGCGAAGACATCCGGGACCCTCGGCGGGTGAGCGATTCGTGACACCCTTCATCTCCGTCACCAATCTTCTCAGTGCGCCCAACGTGCTGGCCGCGGACGTCCGGTATAACGTCAACGAAGGCACCGACCCGGTCGAATTCCAAGCCGTGGCCCACTATGTGCCGCAGATGCCCATGCTCGCTTTCTTCGGCGTGGAGTTCCGGTTTTGAGGGCCCGCGGTCTGGTGGTCCTGATCGCCATGGGAACGCCGGGCGGATGCAGCTACGTCGCCTCGCCCGAGAGCCTGCTGGATCCTGACGTCATCAGCATCGCGATAGTCCTCGCGGCAGGCGAGAGCCAGGCCCATTTGCTGGCCGGGAGCCCTCACCTCGGCAGATTCGACCCGCCCCCGAAGGTGACGGCCGGTTTGATTGGCCCGGGCTGGCGGGCCGAGTTCACGCAAGAGACGGATCCGAAGGACGGCTGTGGCGGTGGCCCGACCGACTGGCCCATCCCCAAGGTCTGCCTCAAGGCCGTGCTCCCGGAGCCGATCCGCGAACAGGTCGCCTACAAGCTCGTGGGAAAGGGCCCGAAGGGTTCGTTCACGGGTGAAACCGTGGTGCCGTCCGCACCTCTGATTCTGGAGCCGCGGGACACCGTATGGCTGCCTGACTCCACGAATGTGGCCCGGATCCCGATTCGCTACCGGGCACCTCCCGAGGTCGGCACGATGCGCCCGGAGGTGTTCCGGACGGACGGCAACGGCACCGGGACCGAGTCAGGTTGGATTCGGGTTCTGCCCAGGACACTGAATCCGGAAGGCCATGATACCGCCGTGTGGGAATACACGCTGAGGCTCCAGTGGGCCTCCCTGCACGTGTTGGGGATCGGACAACACTACACCCATTTCTGGAAGTTGCGTGGAGGCAGCGGTCTGTGGCCGAAGACCGGCATTTCCGGCAAGGGCGTGTACGGGTACTTTGACGGGAGTGCGAGGTCCAGGCCCATCAGGATCCTTCTGGACAACGGTGGGTGAGTGGGAGGCGGACACCTTGTCCGTCCCGCCGGCCCCGCGGTACGACCGCCGTGCGTTCGTGCTCCGTCCGCCGTACTCTTCGGGGGACGTCGCGGCGACACGGATCGTTCTGGAGGGGAGCCGCCGGGAATGCCGGACAGGACGGAGAGACGCGTCAAGTGCGCGGAATCGGGAAATGGCCGGCGGCGGTCTGCGTATGTACCGCCGACGTTTCTCGACGAGTTCCATGACCGTCGTCCGCCGAGCGATGCACGCAGGACACGGCAACGACATGGGTGAGGCATTGATCCGCGCCCGCAGGAGCGGGGGGACATCATGAGCGGGCCTGAAGCCGGAGGGTGCCGGGACAGGACGCGGACCGGCAGCCGCTTCGCGTCGGCGACCGCGACCGGCACCGCCCGTCTCGCCCTGCTCGCCGGGCTGCTCCCCCTCGGCCTCACCGGCCAGGACCCCCGTCCTTTCCGTGAACCGGAGGGCCGGACCGGGGCCGGTGCCGAACCCGGCTCCCTCCTGGCCGCTCCCGCCCTGCCCACAAGCGCGCGGTCGCCCCTCGCCGGCGCCCGCGCGCTCGGGGTCGCCACGCTGGCCGGTGTGGTGCGCGACAGCACCAGTCTAGGACCGGTCGCGTTCGCGGAGGTCCGCGTCTCGTCGACCGGAGATGCCGCACGGGCCGCAGCCGGGGTCACCGACCGCTTCGGGGCATTCGCGATCCCGGACGCTCCCGCCGGCCCGGTGCGCGTCGAGGCAAGCGCCTTCGGATTCGCGGAATGGGCCCGGGACTACGATGAGCTTCCCGCCGTGCCGATCGAGATCCTCCTCGCCCCCGCTCCGTTCCAGCTGGACTCCCTGGGGGCCGAGGCCGCGGGCCGCCCGGGGGACCCGATCTCGTTATCGCCGGATGCCTTCGTGGTGGACGCGGCCATGATCCGGAACATGCCCACCGTGCTGGAGAGCGACGTTCTGCGGGTCCTGGCGATGTCTCCGTCGGCCTCGGCACCGTCCGACTACGTGGCGGCTCCCTACATCCGGGGCGGCACGGGTGACGGGACGCCCATCATGCTCGACGGCGTACGCCTCTTCAACCCGTTTCACCTGGGTGGATTCCTCTCCGCGGTAACCGCCGAAGCCGTCGACCACGTGGCGCTGCTGCCCAGCTCGGGTGCCGGGGCGCAGCAGATCGGTTCGCTCTCGGGCGCCATCGAGATCGCCACGCGGGACGGGGCGCGCGACCGCCATCAGGTGGCGGGGGCGGTTGGACTCGCCTCCTCACGGCTCACGGTGGAGGGGCCGCTCGGCGAAAAAGCGTCGTACCTGGTCGACGGACGGCGCAGCTACGTCGACGTCTTGTCCAAGGGGCTCGCGTGGGTGGGCATGATCGAGGAGGATTTTCCCTATTCGTTCGCCGATCTGCACACCAAGGTCACGAGGGATTTCGGTGTGTTCCGCCGGCTTTCCGTGACCGGGTACGTAAGCTCGGAGGGGATCGCATACAAGAAGAGCCTGCGGACCACCGGGAGGGTCACCAGCAGGGAGAGTTACAGCTGGGGGAACGCCGCGGTCGCGGCGCACTACCGTGACCGGTTGGCCGGCGGCGCCCTGCTGGATGTCACCATCGGGCGAAGTCGTTTCGGAAACGACCAGTTCCATGTCCGGGGTCTGCACCGCGGCCGGGCGGACACGGTGGTATCCGGCGACGGGCACATGACGGAAGACCGCGTTGACTTGCGGGCGACGTGGCATCTGTCGGTCGGCAGAGTCACAGCCGGTGGCCAGGCGATCCGGTTCACGGGGGATCACAACTATCTGAAGACCGATTTCGAAGAATTCCTGCCCCCGCTGAGCCTGTACGACCGGCAGTGGCGGATCGGGGTCTTTGCGAATCTGGACGCACCGTTGGGAGGGACCTGGCGAGGGGGGGCCGGCCTGCGATTGGACCGCTTTGCCGCGGTGGCGAACACATTTTCCCCCTTCGCCGAAGTGAGGTATGCGGGGGCATGGTGGGAGGCACGGGTATCCGCCGGACGCTCCTACCAGTCGCTGTCCTCGCTGCGCAACGAGGAGTCCGTCCGTGCCAGCTTCCTCGCCTACGATCTGATGGTGCCGGTCGGACGAGGTCCGGTCCCCCGCAACACGGAGATCACAGCCGGATGGGAGGGATCGCGGGGCGCCTGGCGCCTGCGGCTGGACGGCTACGCGAGAAGGATGGACAACCTCCGGCTGCCCCCGGTCCCGAAGGAGCCGCTCGAAGCTCTGCCGCTCGTCGATCCCTCGTTCAACCTGCCGGGCAGCGGTATCGCGGCGGGTGTCGAGGCTTCGTGGAGCTGGGCCGGCGGCCCGCTCTCCACGCTGGGGAGCTACCGCTGGAGCCGGGTGGTGAGAACGGTGAACGAAGCGACCTACGTACCTCGATTCCACCGGGAGCACGAACTCGAGTACGGAGCCGCGCTCGAGACCGGAAGATCCATCTGGTCGGCACGATTCTCGCTGCGGTCGGGGCAGCCGACCACTCCGGTCCTGGGGGTCATCATCGTGGGAGATCACGGCTCCGGGGAAAGCGACGACATCCGGTGGGTGGTGCTTACGGGTGATCACAATTCCGGGAGGCTGCCGCACTACCTGCGGCTCGACCTGGGCTGGCGTCGAAGACAACAGGGGTCCTCGGCGGGAAAGCGAATCGTGACACCCTTCGTCTCCGTCACCAACCTGTTCAGCGCGCCCAACGTCGTGGCCCACGACGTCATCATCGGCGAAGAGAACCGTCCCGACTTCGTTCCTTATGTCGGCCAGGATGTCGCTGGCGGAATCAGGGTCGAAGCCCAGTACGTGCCTCAAATGCCGATGCTCGCCTTTTTCGGCCTGGAGTTCCGGTTTTGAGGGCGCGCGGGTTGTTCCTGCTGACGGCCATGCTGGCGGCGGGCGGATGCGACTACATCGCGTCGCCCGACGACCTGTTGGACCCGGACGCCATCAGCATCGCCATGATTCTCGTCGCGGGCGAGAGGCAGGCCCATTTGCTGGCCGGGCACCCACATCGCACGGTACTTGAACCTCCCCCGACGGTCACGGCCACACTCGTCGGCCCGGGCTGGCGAGCCGCGCTCACGCACGATGCGGACCTGGACGACGGGTGTGGCGGCGGCCCGACGGACTGGCCGATGCCCAAGGTCTGCCTCAACGCCGAGCTCCCGGAACCGATCCGGAACGAGGCCACCTACAGGCTCGAGGGCGTTGGCCCGAAGGGCTCGTTCACCGGTGAGGCCGTGGTGCCGGCCGCTCCCACGATTCAGGCTCCGGTGGACACCGTGTGGCTGCCGGGTCCCCAGGACGCAATCCGGATCCCGATTCGATACCACGCGTCCGCTCAAGTAGGCACACTGCGACCCGAGGTGTTGCAGACTGTCGGCGGCAGCACCGGGACCAGGTCGGAGTGGGTGAACGTCATTCCCCGGAACCTGGACGTGAGCGGCCGGGAAGAAACGATCAAGTGGTCATACGAGCGTAACTTGCAGAGGGCCTCGCTGCACCTTCTGGGGATCGGGCAACTCTACACACTCTACTGGAAGTTGGACGGGACCCACATCCCGTGGCCGAAGGCCGGCGTTTCCGGCAACGGTGTCTACGGGTATTTCGACGGGAGTGCGAAGTCGCGCCCCATCGAGATCCGGTTGAAGGATGAGGGATGAACGCCGCCGCCGCAGCGGACCGATACGGGCAGCGGTTTCCGGCGGCGTGAGGACCCGGCCCGGGCACTCCGGCCAGCCGTCGGCAGGGGGCGGCGGCCCGGGTGATGGCGGTGGCCAATGGTAGCGGCGGGCAGGCTGTGCGCTTAAGGGGGCAGGTCCTTCGGCGAGATGAACAGGAAGCCTGATATGACGGGGAGGCGAGCAAAGCGGTTGCGGTTCGGCTACCGCGCAGGCTCCCGCCATGCCCGACGGCAAGTGATGACGCCGGCCTCGGCGCGTCCGCGACGCGGCCCCCGGCAGGCGGAGGGGCGCTTCCCGGTAGCGGCAACCCGGACCGCCCCTCTCGCCGTGCTTGCCGCCATCCTGCCCCTCAATCTCGATGCGCAGGACCCCCGGCAGATCGCGCTGCTGAGGGGCCAGATCGGCGTCGAGCCCGAACCCGGCTCCCTCCTGGCCGCTCCCGCCCGGCTGACGATCGCGGGCCTGCCCCTCGAGGACGCCCTGGCACGGCTGTCGGAGCGCTCCGGCGTACAGATCGCCTTCAGTCGCACCCTGCTGCCTGCCGTTCATGGCGTCGACTGCGATTGCGCGGCCCTCAGCCTTGCCCGCACCCTGGACCGGCTCCTGGCGGGCACCGACCTGGGCTACGTGGAGGTCGGCTCCCAGGTCGTAGTGGTCCCCAGGGCGGAGGGGGAAGCCCCCCGTACGGACGTCGAACTCCGCCACGGGTCACGCACCGTGGCCACCCTGACCGGTGTCGTGCGTGACGACACCAGTCTCGAACCGATCGCGTTTGCGGAGGTTGCCGTTTCGCCGACCGTAGCCGCCGGAGGTTCGGCCACCGGGCTCAGCGACCGTTACGGGGCGTTCGCGATTCCGAACGCGCCGGTCGGCTCGGTGCGGATCGTAGCCGGCGCCTTCGGATACGCGGAGTGGGCGCGGGACTACGATCGGCTTCCCACCGGCCCGATCGAGATCCTCCTCGCGCCCGCCCCGATCGTGCTGGCCCCACTGGGCGTGGAGGCAGGCGGCCGAGCCGGAGATCCGATTTCGGTCTCACGAGACGCCTTCGTGGTGGATCCCGCGATGATCAGAGCCATGCCCACGGTGCTGGAGACCGATGTCCTGCGGGTCATGGCCATCTCGCCGTCGGCCTCGGCACCGTCGGATTTCGTGTCGGTTCCCTACGTCCGGGGCGGCACGAGCGAAGGGACACCCGTGCTGCTGGACGGCGTGCGGCTCTTCAATCCGTTCCATCTGGGGGGGTTCTTCTCGGCGGTCAACGCGGAAGCGGTCGACCATGCGACGCTGCTGCCAAGCTCCGGCGCCGGGGCGCAGCATGTCGGCTCGCTCTCCGGCGCCATCGAGATCGCGACCCGGGACGGAGCGCGCGACCGCCATCGCGTGGCGGGAGCGGTGGGACTCGCCTCCTCGCGGCTCACGCTGGAGGGGCCGCTCGGCGGCGGCACCTCGTACCTCGTCGACGGACGACGCACCTATGTCGACATGCTGACGAAGGGGCTCGAGTGGGCGGGTGTGATCGATGGCCACTTTCCCTATTCCTTCTCCGATCTGCATGCCAAGCTCACAAGGGATCTCGGCGGCTTCCGCCGCCTTTCCGTGACCGGCTACCTGAACTCGGAGGGGGTACGGTACGAGGAAACCTGGGACGACGGCGTGGGCGAGGAGGTCACCGGCAGGGCGGAGTTCGCCTGGGGGAATACCGCGTTGGCGGTGCACTACCGTGACCGGTTGGCGGGCCAAGCGTTTCTGGACGTGACCATCGGGCACAGCCGGTTCGGCAGCAACCTGCTCGCCCTTGAGGACCTGCACCGGTCCACCGTGGACACGGCTGTCTCCGGCGGCGGCCACATGACCGAGGACCGCGTCGACCTGCGAGCGACGTGGCATCTGCCGCGTGGAACGATCACCGCGGCCGGTCAGGTGATCCGGTTCGCGGGGGATCACGACTATCTGGACTCCGATCTCGAGGACATACTGCCCCCGCTGGAATGGCGCGACCGGCAGTGGCGGCTCGGGGCCTTTGCGAATCTGGACGCGCCCCTGGGCCGGACCTGGCGGACGCGGGCCGGGGTCCGGCTGGACCACTTCACCGGGGTCGCAACCACCTTCGCTCCGTTCGCCGAACTGGGCTACGCGGGGGCGGCGTGGTGGGAGGCGCGGATCTCGGCTGCCCGCTCCTACCAGACGCTGGCTTCGCTGCGCAACGAGGAGTCCATCGTCGCCAGTCTCCTCGCCTACGACCTGATGGTACCGGTCGAACAGGGTCCGGTCCCGCGCAACACCGAGATCTCCGCCGGATGGCAGGGGTCGTTGGGCGCCTGGCGCCTGCGGCTGGACGCCTATGCGAGAAGGATGGACAACCTTCGCCTCGCCGAATTGCCGGATGAGCCACTGGAGGCGGAGGTGCTCGGGGACCCCTCGCTACGCATGCTGGGCAGCGGTACGGCAACGGGGATCGAGCTGTCGTGGAGCTGGGCCGGCCGCGCGCTCTCCACGGTAGGCAGCTACCGCTGGAGCGGGGCTACGAGGACGGTGGCGGACCAGACCTACGTGCCCCGCTTCCACCGGGACCACGAACTCGAGTACGGCGCCGCGCTCGAGAGCGGAAGGTCCCTGTGGTCGGCGCGATTCTCCTTGCGGTCGGGGCAGCCCACCACCCCGATCCTGGCCGTGGTTCCCGTCCCCGATCACAGCTCCGGGGTAAGCCGGAACAACCGTTGGGGCGAGGGCGAATGGATCGTGCTGGAGGGCGGCTACAACACCGGCAGGCTGCCGCGCTACCTGCGATTCGACCTGGGCTGGCGGCGAAGGCAACAGGGGCCCCCGGCCGGCGCTCGGTTCGTCGCGCCCTTCATCTCGGTCACCAACCTGTTCAGCGCACCCAATGTGCTGGCGGCCGACGTCGAAATCGACTTCGGACGCGAGGGCCGTGGAATCAAGGTCGAACGCTACTACCTGCCGCAGATGCCGATGCTCGTGTTCTTCGGCGTGGAGTTCCGGTTTTGAGGGCGCACAGGCTGGCGGTCCTGACGGCCATGGTCGCGCCGGGCGGATGCAACTACATCGCCCCCCCCGATCCCCTGGACCTGGACCCGGATGTTCTGTTCATTGCGATCGTGCTCGCCGCGGGCGAGAGCCAGGCCCATATGCTGGTCGGCCACCCCCACCGCCCCGCATCCGGCGCACCGCCAACTGTCACCGCCAGCCTTTCGGGTTCGGACTGGCGGGCGGCGTTCTCCCCCGCCCGGGATCAGGGCGGCTGCCGCGGCGGCCTGACGGACCGGCCGTTTCCGAAGATCTGCCTGCAGGCGCTGCTTCCGGAGCCCATCCGCGAAGGGGCCGGGTACAGGCTCGAGGGCAAGGGCCCCAAGGGTTCGTTCCGAGGTGAAACCGCGGTTCCCCCGGCTCCCCGGCTCCTGGAACCGACGGACACCGTGTGGGTGCCCGATTCCATTGATCCGGTCCGGATCCCCATCCGTTATCGGGCGGACGCCGAAGTCGGCACGCTGTTCTCCGAGCTGTACGCACGGCTCGGCAACGGCACCGGGACGGAGTGGAGGTGGTTTCGAGGCGCGCTGCTGGATGTGCGCGGCGAGAGGGACAACGTGGTGATCTACATCGACGATCGGCTGATCATCGATCAATCCACACTTCACCTGTTGGGAATCGGGTGGCACTACACCAACTTCCGGCAGCTCAGGGGGGACCGCTTTCCGTGGCCGAATCTGGGGGTCTCCGGCGAAGGGGTCTACGGCTACTTTGACGGAAGTGCGACATCCGACGGCGTTCTCATCATCGTGGAGGACAGCGGGTAGCAATACCGGGACCGGCACCGGGACCGGCACCGGCAGCCGGCAAGACGCGGGAACCGCATCCGAGTGCCGGGGCGACCTCAGTTGCCACCCGCCGCGGCCACCGTGCGTTCACGCTCCGGTAGCGGCGCCGGAGGCGGCACGAGAACGGAGGATCCGGGATCCACGAGTGACCCCTCGCCGACGTCCCGGGCCGCCGGCTCCCTGTGCCGAAAGAGACCGGCCAGGTCATCCGCAACGCTGTAGAGCACGGGAACCAGGATCAGGGTCAGGAAGGTCGCGAAGATGATCCCGACGATCACCGCCACCGCCATCGGGCCCCACCACGCCGCCTGCTCCCCGCCCCAGAACAACTCCGGTGACAGGCTGGTGAACAGTCCGAAGAAGTCGAAGTTGAGGCCGATGGCGAGCGGCACCAGTCCCAATGCGGTCGTCAGGGCGGTGAGCAGCACCGGCCGCAGGCGAGTCCTGCCCCCCTGGACGAGCGCCTCGCGCAGGTTCAGGCCGTCCCGCCTCCTGAGCACGTCGATGTAGTCGATCAGCACGATCGCGTTGTTCACGACGATCCCGGCCAGCGAGATCACCCCCACCCCCGTCATGATGATGACGAAGGGCATGCGGAAGACCATCAGGCCGATCAGGACTCCGATCGTGGACATGATCACCGACGAGAGGATGATCAGCGGCTTGACGACCGAGTTGAACTGGGAGACCAGGATGAGGGCGATCAGCATCAGGGCCATCATGAAAGCCGTCATCAGGAACGTCTGCGCCTCCTGCTGCTCCTCCTGCTCCCCGGTGAAGGCCATTGCGTATCCGGGAGGAAGCCCCGCGGAAAAGTCCGCCAGCAGCGCCTCCACTTCGCCGCGCACGTCGTTGCTGTTGTAGCCCGAGGCCACCTCGGCGCTCACGGTCGCCACCCGGTCCATGTCCTTGCGCCGGATCGAACTGTACCCCTCGCTCACCGACCAGTCGGCGACCGAGAGAAGCGGCACCTGCTTCCCGTCCGCAAACGCCGTCAGCTGTTCGAGCGCCGTGACCTCCCGGCGGTCCTCCTCGCGCAGGCGCACCACGATGTCGTATTCGTCGTTGCCCGTGCGGTATTTGGCCGCCTCCAGGCCGTTGATGGCCGCGCGCACGGCGAAGCCCACGTCGTTGGTCGACAGCCCGTGGAGGCTGGCCCGCTCCCGGTCCACCTCCACCTGCAGTTCGGGGCGGCCGTCGTCCATGTCGCTCTCCAGCCCCACCAGGCGGGTGTAGACCGGCGCGGCCTCGATCAGATCGATGGCCCGGTTCGCCAGTTCCTCGAGCAGCAGCGGGTCCTCGCCGCTGATCTCGATGTTCACGGGCGGGCCCGAGGGCGGGCCCTCGGCGATCTGGTCCACGCGCACCTCGGCGCCCGCCAGGTCGGTCCCCACCCGTTCCTGCATCTCGGCCAGCGTGGTGAACACGTCGTAGCGCCGGTCCCGGTAGTCGACCATGCTCACGGTTATGCGCCCCGCTTCCGGGCCCGAGGGCCCGCCGCCGCCCATGGGCCCGCCGCCGCCGCCCGCCCCAACCGTCGTGACGACGGTCTCGGCGTCGTCGATCCCCGCGATCCCCTCCAGCTCACCCTTGAGGCGTCGCGCGTACCCGTCGGTGACCGCGGCCGACGTGCCCACCGGCGCTTCGACGGCCACCACGATCGTGGCGGGCGGGATGTCCTCGGGGAAGTACTCCACCGGGGCGGCGAACGCGCCGTAGACCATGATCGTCGCAACCAGCGCCGCGACCGAGCCGGCGAGCACCGTCGCCCGGTGGTCGAGGGCCCAACGCAGGCGCCTCTCGTACCACCGCATGAGGCGCGGGAAGCCCCGCGCCATGAACGCCCGGCCCATCCGGTCGAGGAGCCTGGCGTGCAACAGCCACAGGCCCGCCGCCGTCACCACGAAGAGGAGGGCCGTGAGCGGATTGGCGAGCCCCACCAGGAGCAGAAGGAGTGCGACGCAGCCCACGAGGAGCAACCGGGCCGGCCTGTTCAGCGGCCGCGGGCGCGCGTTCGCGGGGTCCAGGAAGAGCGAGCAGAGCGTGGGCACGATCACCAGCGCCACGAAGAGCGAACTCGACAGGGTGACGATGAGCGTGAGGGGCAGGTACTGCATGAACTGGCCCGCTATTCCGGGCCAGAAGAGCAGAGGCGTGAAGGCGGCCAGGGTGGTGGCCGTGGCCGCGACGACCGGGGCCGCCACCTCGCCGGTAGCCTTCTTCGCCGCCGTTCTCCGGTCCCACCCCTCCTCGATGAAGCGGTGGATGTTCTCGACGATCACGATCGCGTTGTCGACGAGCATTCCCAAAGCGAGGATCAGCGAGAAGAGGACCACCATGTTCATCGAGACGCCCAGCACCCAGAGGACGATGAACGAGAGGAACATCGAGGTCGGGATCGAGAGCGCCACGAAGATCGAGGTGCGGAGTCCCAGGACGAAGAGGAGCACGCCCACGATCAGGATCAGCCCGGAGATGATGTTGTTCTGGAGGCTGCTCACCATCTCGCCGATGTCGGCGGACATGTCCGAAGTGATCGATATGATCGTCGACGGTGGAAAGAGCGGCCGCATGGCCTCGATCTCGGCGCGCACCGCCTCGGCCGTCGCAATGATGTTCTCGCCGGAGCGCTTGATGACGTCCAGCGTCACCACCGGTTCCTCGCCCAGGCGCGCGTAGCTCCGGCGCTCGGCGAAGGCGAATTCCACCGTGGCCACGTCGCGCACGTAGATGGGACGTCCGCCGATCGTCTCGACGACCAGGTCCCCGACCACGGCCGGATCGTCGAACTCCCCGTCGACCCGCACCAGGTACTTCACCCCGTTGACGTCGATCGTACCACCGGGAATGTTCACGTTCTCCTGGCGAATGGCACTCAGAACGTCATCGAAGGAGATGTTGTAGTACTGTAACTTGGACAGGTTGACATCAACCTTTACTTCACGTTCCAGACCGCCCCGCAACTCCACCCTGAGCACGGCCGGAATCGCCTCGATGCGCTCCTGCAGATCCTCGCCGATCTCCTTCAGCCGGACGAGTCCGTACCCGCCCGCGATGTTCACCTGCATGACCGGGACATCGCTCATCGACAGCTCGAAGATGGTCGGATCCTCCGAGTCGGAGGGGATCTCGGGGCGCGCCAGGTCGACCTTCTCCCTCACCTTCTGCAGCGCCTCGTCCATGTTGGTCGAGGTCTCGAACTCCGCGACCACCGAGGCGTACCCCTCCACCGAGGTCGAGGTGAGTTCCTTGAGCCCGGAGATCGTGTTGAGCTCCTCCTCGATCTTGCGGGTCACCAGGCTCTCGATATCCGATGGCGACACCCCCGGATAGATCGTGTTGACCGCGACCGAGGGTATCTCGATCTCGGGGAACGATTCCTTCGGGATCGCTCGGTAGAAGACCAGGCCGGCGATCGTGATGAAGCCGAAGAGCACCACCACCGAAGTCCGGTTCCCGACGGCCAGGGAGGTGAGGGCGAACTCCTTGAAGGACTTCGGATCCCGTCTCCGCGTGGGCCCCTGCCCCCGGTCGCCGCTCATGACTCTCCTCCGGGCCCTCCGGCGGCCCCCGCGACGACCCGGACCCTGTCACCATCGGTCAGCCCCTGCTGCCCCACGACGACCAGCCGGTCGCCCGCCCGGAGCCCCGACTCGACGACGACGTCGTTGCCCTGGCTCGTCACGATGCCGACCGGACGAACGACGGCCAGGGACTCCTCACCGGCCCCCTCCACCACGAACACCACGTGACCCTCCTCCATTGACACGAGTGCCTGGCGGGGCACCACGATGGCATCCGGCAGTTGTGCCTGGGCGACCGAAACGTCGGCGACCATCCCCGGCTTGATGTGCCCGCCCGGGTTCCGGAGCGTCAGTTCGATCGGAAAGGTGCGGGTGTCCTGGTCCACGGTCACGCCGACGAAGGTCGTCGAACCGGTGTGGGCCTCGCCCGGAAGAACGTCGAAGGATACGGAAGCCTCCGTGCCCGCGGACACGTACAGCGCGTAGCGTTCGGGGATGCCGGCCAGAATCCTGATCGTGTCCGCCTGCACGATCCTGCCGACCGGCGTCCCCGGGGACACCAGGGTCCCGATTTCCACGAGCCGGCTGTCCAGGACCCCGCCAATGGGGGCGCGGATCGTCGTGCGGGCGAGGCGAGCCTCGAGTACGTCGAGGTTGCCACGGCTCTGCTCAGCCGCGTGTTGCGCCTCGTGGTAGGCTAGCTCCGAACCGACGCCGTCCTCTTCGTACAGCTTCTTCCTGCGTTCCCAGACCTCCTCGTCGTACTCGGCCTGCGCCGCCGCCGCCTGTACCTGGGCCTTCAGAATCGTCTCGTCCAGGCGGAGGATGGCGCTGCCCGCCCTGACCCGGCTCCCCTTGTCCACACTGATCCGGCGGACGACCCCCGCCTCTTCGGCCGAAACCACCACATCCCGCATCGCCGCGGCCACGCCCGTCAGGCGGATCGTTCGTGTGAACGCGCGCGGTTCGACCCGCTCGACCTCCACGTTGACAACCCGCCTGTATGCCTCTCCCGCCGCCCCTCCCACCTCTCCGTCCTGTTCCGGGGGCTCGCCCTGGGCCCCACCGCACCCGGCCACCGCCGCCAACACCGCCGTCGCCAACACCGCCGCCGCCAACACCGGCCCGCCGGCAAGAGACCGTCCGTTCACTGTCACTACCGTCGGTTTCCATCTCTGCGTCGGTCTCATCGCTCCTGGCCCCCCTGTGCGCGCGCATCCCAATCGACATCCACCATCGGTACGAGACCGGCCGCCTCGTCGAGACGCGCCCGCGCAACCAGATAGTCGTATACCGCCTGGGCGTAGTTGAACTCACTCTCCCTGAGCGCGACCTCGGCGTCGGTCCACTCCAGCCTGCTCCCCAATCCCTCCCGGTACTGCGCGCTCGCGATCTCGTACCCGCGACGGGCCTGTCCCACCGCGAGTCGCTGGGCCGCCGCCCGCGCGCGCGCCTCTTCCAGCTCATCCACCAGGTCGTGCAGTTCAACCGCCGCCCGGTCGGCGGCAACCCGCGCCTGGGTCTCGGCCTGACGCAGGGCGGCGCGCTTCTGGCCGATCCGGGCGTCGCGGCCCAGGCCCGAGAAGATCGGGATCGTGAGACGGATCCCCACCTGCTTCGACGAGCCGCGCTGGGCGCTCGTCCCGAAGAAGTCCGGCGCACCGTTCTGCTGTGCGGCCAACCCGTAGGTGCCGAAGGCGAACACCTTGGGCAGGTACTCGACCTGCTCGATGCGCAGCTCGGCGTGTCGAAGGTCCTGCGTCATCTCCAGCTGGCGCACATCGGACCGCTGGGACGCGGCGCGGCGCACGAACTGCGCGAATTCCGCCTTGTCCACCGCGCCGATTCCACGGAAGGACAGGATGTCCCGGTTGCCGGGCGTGTTGGCCTCGAGACGCTCGAGGTCGATCTCCGCGAGGGACCCGGCCACTTCGATCTCCGCCTCCGGACCCATCGCGAGTTCAACCGCAAGCGCCCGCCGGGCCGCCTCGTGACGGTTATAGGCCCGCCGCAGGTTGGGCTCCAGGTTGGCGAGCTCGACTTCGAGGCGCAATACGTCGTACTCGGGAGCCAATCCCGCCTCCCGCATGGCCCGCGTCTCATCCAGCGACTGACGAACCCGCCGCAGCGAATTCCCGGTCAGGCGCACCTCTTCACGCCCGAGCAACAGGTCGTAGAACGCCGTCCGGATGCGCGTCACCACCTGCTGGGTGCGTGCGCGCAGCGCTTCCCTCTGCAGCATCTCCAAGCGGGCCGCCGCCCCCACCCCGACAAAGACCCTGGAGTCGAAGAGCTTCTGCTCGGCGTTCACCGACAGGTTCCAGATATTGTCGGCACCGAACTGCACCGGAATGAACTCGCCTTCCGCCGCTTCCGGGTTGAAGATCTGAGCGGGCAGGAAGTTCACCTGGGGCGCCAGGTTGCGGGTGAACGAGGTCGACAGGTCCACACTCGGATAGACGCCGCTCCAGGCCTCCGCCACCTGCTTCCCGGCGACGGCCAGCTGGTATTCGGCGTCCAGGACATCCCGGTTGCGCTCCAGCGCCATCCGGACCACCGTGCTGAGGAGAGCGGGGGCGTCACCGGGATCGGTGGAGGAGGGCGGTCTCTGAGCCTCCGCGGGTCGACCCGGGGCGAATGCGGCCGCCAGGCCGACGGCGGCGGCTGCGGTGACGCGGAGGACGCCGGCGGAAAGCGGAATGCGGCGGCTTGCGGCCCGGGTTCCGCGGGAGTCGGCCATGCGGGCTGGTGTATCCATATCTGCATTCATACCAACGACTTTTCCTTCCGTGAGAGTGTTGCCAGAAGTCGAGACACGCACCGCCTGACCTTTGTTGACCGGGCGCCGAGTCCTTGACTGGAGTAGTTCCTTCGCATAGGGTGAGAAACATGTAGTCGGCGGCACGGCAACCCGGACACGATCGGCCGCCGGACGGTCTTCGCAGTTCGCGAGGGCCGGAGGAAAGTACAGTTTACCTGAAGGAGCAGAGGATGCGGACCACGGGAACCGTCAAGTGGTTCAACGACGCGAAGGGATTCGGTTTCATCAGCCCATCGGCCGGGGAGCGAGACTGTTTCGTCCACTATTCGGCAATCGAGGGTGAGGGTTTCCGAAGCCTGACTGAGGGCGACCAGGTCGAATTCGACATGGTCAACGGTCCCAAGGGACCCGCCGCGGAAAACGTGATCCGCGTGGGGGAGGTTACCTGAACCGACGAAGCACGTCCACGACCGGCGTTGTGCCGGTCGCGCGAAGAGGCCGGCGGGCTCGTACCGCCGGCCTCTTCCTCGTGTACCCCGGTCCGCGGGAAGACCCCGCCGGCACCCGCGCGGTCTCATCCACGCGTTACCGGTCGAAGAAGGCCGCATGCCAGCGTTCCGAAGCGGGACCCTCCCAGCGACCGGCGCGCAACTGGTCGAGCGCGGTGATGGAGTTGTCGAAGACCACCGACCGGGGGGTAACGTCGCCGCGGCGGGCCAGAGCCCGGAATTCGGGGCGGGACGCACGACGCACCTCACCGGCACCGTCCCGGTACCAGACGGCCTCGTTTCCCAGGAAGCGGGCGCCGAACCGATCCTCGACCCCGCGCAGCACGCGGACCAGCGCGTCGATGGAGCAGCCCGACGGCGGAACCGTCTCCGTGTCCACGCCCACGATGAGGAAGCGTCCGTAACGCCACGACCGGGCCGCCCGCAGGGGAACGCCGTGGGCCTTCCATCCCCTCAGAAAGGCGTCGACCTCGACCAGCAGCTCCTCGGTCTCCGCCGCACCGAGTTCGCGGTCCGCCCCGAAGATCCAGATCCTGCTGCCACCGGGGAAGTCCTCCGGCATTCCGTCCATCACACCGCCTCCCCCGACCCCGCCGCGGCCTCGGCGGCGGGCGCCTTGTCCAGCAGCACCGCCACCCACTTCAGGTCCTGCGTGTTCTCCAGCATGATCTTCACCACCATCGTGAGGGGAACCGAAAGCACCGCTCCGATCGGTCCCCACAGCCAACCCCAGAAGACCAGGGAAAGCACGACGACCATGGTCGACAGCCCGAGCCGGCGCCCCATGAGGGTGGGTTCCACCCAGTTCCCGAATACGATGTTCACGATCAGGTAGCCCAGGCCCACGATCACGGTTCGCTCCAGATCGAATCCCGCGAACTGCCCTTCTCCTCCGAGGTTGACCAGTGCGAGCGCGAGCGCCGGGATCGAGGCGATGAACGACCCGATCGTGGGAATGTAGTTGAGAGTGAAGGCGATCAGACCCAGCAGCAGCGGCAGTTCGAGTCCCATCACCCAGGTCCAGAGCCCCAGCACCACCCCGGTGGCGGCGCTGACCAGCGTCTTGATCACCAGGTATCCCTGGACCTCGTTGACGATTGCGTTCAGGCGCGCGTCGGACGCCACCGCATCGCCGGCGATCGCCCCCAGCTTCCGGGGAAAGACGGCGGCCTCGCCGAGCGCGAAAGCAAGGAGGAGAAAGACCAGAAAGATGGTGGACAGGACGGAAAACACCCAGGTGGTCGCCCCAGTGGCCAGGGCCGCCAGTGTGGATATGTCGGTCAACCCCAGCACGGTAGCCCGGATTCCCCCCTCTTCCGGCAGCCTGAAGCGGGCTTCGACCTCCAGGAGCCATTCGTCGAGTACCGGCTCGATCGCCTGTCCCTGGGACAGCAGGATCTGCTGCAAAGCCGGGACCTGCTGGGTTCCCACAATGATCAGGAGTCCGAACACGCACGCCAGGGCGAGCACCGTCAAGGGAATGGCCACCGTCAGCGGGATGCCCCGGGTCTGCAGCCAGAGGACGATCGGCAGGCAGATGACGGCCAGGAATCCCGCCAGCGCAACCGGAAGCACCACCGGTTCGGCGAAGCGCAGACCCTGGATCAGGATTACGCCGATGGCGAGCGTGAAGAGAAAGCGGAGACCCGGGTGCCGGTCCAGTTGGTCGAAAACCATCGTGTTGGTATTGAAAACGTTCCCGCACAGTCGATCTTGAGTCTATGAGCGCCGAGCCGCCGCGAAAAGCCCCCGATCCCCCGGCCGACCTGCTGTCGGAGTGCCGTGTGGACACCTTTCGCTCGGGCGGCAAGGGCGGCCAGCATCAGAACAAGGTCGAATCCGGGGTGCGGCTCACGCACCGGCCTACGGGACTCGTCGTGACCTCGCGGAAGCACCGCTCCCAGCATCGCAACCGCGAGGATGCGCTCCGGAGGCTCCGCGGGAAGCTGGAAGCCATGGACCTCAAGGACCCACCGCGCCTACCCACCCGCGTGCCGGAGCGCGAAAAGCGCAGGCGACTCGCAGCGAAGAGACGGCGGTCACGGCTGAAGCGCCTGCGCGACAGGCCCGGCCCTGACGATTGAGGCTCCCTGCCCGTGCGGCCCGGCGGCCCTTCGTCGCGCCTCGCCGGCCCGGCCCGTCGCCGCTCTCGGTGCTCGCGGGGCCTTGTCCACGGGGCTGCTATGCGACCGCCCTGACCGCCTCCACGACCTCATCGAAGGGGGGCAGGACGTGCGGGTCCTCGCTGACCCACCGATAGCTGATCCGCCCTTCCGCGTCGACCACGAAGACCGAGCGGTCGGCGATCCCGCGCAATCCCGCCAGCTCATCGCGCAGCACCCCGTAGGCCGCGGCCGCGGTCTTGTTGAAGTCGGAGAGGATCGGAAACGGCACCCTCATCTCCTCGCCCCACTTCTGGTTCACGAAGGGCGAATCGATGCTGATCCCGTAGACGCGCGCACCCAGCGATCCCCACACCCCCCAGTTCTCGGCGACGTGGCAGAACTCCTTCGTGCACACGCCGCTGAACGCCAGAGGTACGAACATCAGCACCACTGGTTCGCCCCTGTGCTCCGACAGGGTGACCGGGTCTTCACCCAGTGCTCGCAAAAGGGAGAAATCCGGCGCATTGGTTCCCGCTTCGAGTCCGCTCAAGGCATGCCTCCATCTGGTTCCCGTTGTGTTGTCGTCCCGCCTCCGCCCTCTGAAGTGTAACGCCCCCGGCGCGATCCCCGCCCGGCCTTCCGCCGCGACCAGAGAACGATGGCGCCGCACCTGTTGTCGATCCCGCCGAACTGAACGGGTGTCCGCTCGGCCAGGTAGATCTCGGCCACCTCCACCTCCTTCGGCAGCACGTCGTCGATGTTCGTGTCCGAGAAGATCGGGGAACCGTCCAGGAACACCCGCACCGGGCAGCTCCTCCGCCCCAGGACATGGGGCAGACCGCGAATGTACTCCACCCGTACCCCGGGCAGACCCTTCAATCCATCGGTCAGAGTGGACAGGGTGTCGAGAGCATCGCGGGTCAGAAGGTGCTGCACCCGCCCGCGATCGATCCTCCAGTACACCCCGCGCGCCTCGAGGAACCGGGAGCGCACCTCCACTTCGAGGGGTTCGAGACCGATGGCCTCCACCGCCATGGCCATCTGCACCATGGTCGTCCGTTCGAGGCGCAGGGAGATCTGCGCGGCCTGTTTCCGGAAACCGATCATCTCGACGGTGACTTCGGCCACGGGATCGCTCAGATCCGCGAACTCTGCCAACCCGCGCGCGTCCGTGACCCGCATCCCGCCCCCCGTCAGCGAGACCGCCGCTCCCTCCACCGGGCGTCCCGATCCCGATTCCCCGACCCGGACCACCAGCCTCGCGGGGACACTCAGGTCCACCGCGGGCAGCCTGTGCATCACAAGGGTGAACCTGCCGGGGATCTCGGCCGGGAGGGTGCTCTCGACGGTGACATACCCGGGCTTCCACGCGCTGAGGGCATGGCGTCCCGCCGGGACATCCAAGGACACGCTCCCGTCCGCCCCGGTGACGTGGCGGCCCGGGCGGCCGAACAGCCGGATCACCACGCCCGGCACGCCCTCCCCGCCCGCGGCAGCCACGACCCGTCCGGTGAGCCGCACGACCCTCGCCTCCGCTTCCGCCTCCTGTGCCGCCGCCGCCGCCGCGGAACCCGGGAGCGGCGAAACCAGGAGCGCCAGGAGAACCGGGCGCGCCGGAGAAAAAGGCCGACAGTTCATCGGATGCCAGCTCCGTCGTGCAGCGGCGGTTCGGGGGGCGACGGCCGACGCCGTCCCCCATCTCTTCCCGACGAAGATACGGGATCTCGGCCCGCACCGCCGCATCCGATTCCCAGGCAATGCAACCCAACGGGGCGCCTCCTGCGGCCTGGCTCAGTCATCGCCAGGGGGAAGCGATACGGACCGGACTAACCTCCCGCCCTTGCCGCGATCACCGCCAGGAACTCCTCGCCGTAGCGGTCCAGCTTCGCCTCCCCCACCCCGCTCAACCGCGCGAACTCCTCCAGGGTGCGGGGGCGCCGGTGCACCATGTCGCGCAGCGTGGAGTCGTGGAAGATCACGTACGGGGGGACGGACTGGGCCCTGGCCAGCTCGGTGCGGCGAGCGCGCAATGCCTCCCACAGCGCCTCGTCCCAGGTTTCGGGATCGGGGGGCGGCGGCGGCTCCTTCGCCTTGCGCTTCCTCGCGGTCCGGCCCGGCCGCAGATCCTGCCGCATGAGCACCTCCTCCTCCCCGCGCAGCACCCGCCGGCTCGCCTCGGTCAGCCGGAGCGACCCGTACCCCTCCATGTCCACGCTGAGAAGGCCGCGGGCCACGAGCTGGCGGAAGACCGAACGCCAGCGGTACGGATCGAGGTCGGTGCCCACGCCGTGGGTCGGGATCCGGTCGTGGCCGAAGCGCCGGATGCGCTCGTTGTCCATTCCCCGCAGCACATCGATCAGGTACCCCGCGCCGAACATCTGGCCGGTGCGCGACACGCACGACAGCGCCTTCTGCGATGCCTCGGTCGCGTCCCAGGCGGCCACCGGTTCCAGGCAGTTGTCGCAGTTGCCGCAGGGCTCCTGGAGCGTCTCGCCGAAGTAGGCCAGCAGGGTCCGGCGACGGCAGGTGGTCAGCTCGCAGTAGCCGAGCATGGCGTCGAGCTTGCGGACCTCCAGGCGCTTGCGCATCTCGCCCGCCCTCGACCCCTCCACCATCTGGCGCAGCGCCACCACCTCCTGCAGTCCGTAGACCATCCACGCGTCGGCGGGTTCCCCGTCCCGCCCCGCCCGCCCCGTCTCCTGGTAGTAGGCCTCGATGCTCTTCGGCAGGTCCAGGTGGGCAACGAAGCGCACGTCGGGCTTGTCGATCCCCATGCCGAAGGCGATGGTGGCCACCATCACCACGCCCTCCTCGCGCTGGAAGCGGTCCTGGTTGCGCCGGCGCACGGCCGCGCCCAGCCCCGCGTGGTACGGCAGCGCGTCCACGCCGGTGCCGCGCAGCCACTCGGCGGTGTCGTCGACGCGGCGCCGCGACAGGCAGTAGACGATGCCGGCGTGGCCCGGGTGCCGTTCTTCCAGGAAGCGCCGGAGCTGCCGGCGGGCCCGGTTCTTGGGGATGACCGAGTAGCGGATGTTGGGGCGGTCGAAGCCGCTCACGAACATGGCTGCACGGCCGAGGCCCAGGCGGTGCACGATCTCGCGCCGCGTGGGCTCGTCGGCGGTCGCGGTGAGCGCGATGCGGGGGACATCGGGGAAGCGTTCGCGCAGGGCGGAGAGCTGCAGGTACTCGGGGCGGAAGTCGTGGCCCCACTGGGAGACGCAGTGCGCCTCGTCGACGGCGAAGAGGGCGAGGGGTGTGTGCGCGAGGAGCTCCAGGGTGCGCTCCCCGAGCAGGCGCTCCGGGGCGACGTAGAGGAGGTCCAGCAGGCCGCGCTCCACCGCCGCCTCGACCTCCAGCACTTCGCGGTACGTGAGCGTCGAGTTGAGGCACGCGGCCCGCACCCCCGTCTGGCGCAGTCCCTCGACCTGGTCGCGCATGAGCGCGATCAGCGGGGAGACCACCACCCCCACCCCGTCGCGCACGATCGCCGGGATCTGGTAGCAGAGCGACTTGCCGCCGCCGGTGGGCATCAGGACCAGGCTGTCGCCCCCGGCCACCGTGTGCTGGATCACGGCCTCCTGCCGGCCCATGAAGCCGGGATAGCCGAAGACGCGGCGGAGGATGTCGTGGATGTCCTGGGGCATGGGTGGGGGGAAGCGGCTTCCCGGGGACCAAGGGGTGGGTGCTTCGAACCTCAAATGTAAGAGCCCGGGTCAGGATCCCGTCAGCGCGATCGAGGTTGCAAGGGCATCCGGCGCCGCGCGGGCCGCCGTTCGCGCAAGCGTCCCGGCGTGCTACCCCGGTGGCGGTGCCGGCCGCTCCAGGTCGTACATCGCCACGTGCTGCACACCCAGTTCGGTCGTGTGAACGCCGAGCACGTAGTCGGCCCCGGCCTCCCAGATCGCGTAGTTGTCCTTGGTGGCGGGCAGGTGGCAGACGAACTCCCCGTCCGGCGCGAGCACCATCTGCCGCGACCCGGCGACCGCCCCGTTGCTCCGGTAGCGATACACCCATACGCTCCCGTCCACACCCGCCCGGACCGAGTGGACAGCGGGCACGACGTCCGCCGCGGGACGCTTCGGGCTGAGGTTGGCCTCTTCGTACGGACCGATCTCGCCATCCTCCAGCGCCCGGCGCCGCTCGGCTTCCCTGGCCTTCCGGATGTCGGCGGGGGTCACCTCCGCCCGGGGTTCCTCCCAGCGGACGACCAGGCGCAGGCGCATCTCATCGTCCAGCACCCGGACCTCGGGATCGCGGCCGTTCGCGATCACGATCGCGCGGCCCTCCGCGTCGATCGACGGGCTGGCATCGTACCAGGGGCTCAGATAGTAGTTCAGCGAGCCGTCGTCCACCTGGCCGAAGGTGCGGCCCCGCAGGGTCGCGAGTATGCCGAGCAGCTTGCCGTCCGGTCCGTGGGCCTCGACGTGGCGCTTGTCGGGGGTGCTGAAGTCCTGCCGCTTCCTGGCCCTCTCGTCCCGCACGTTGATCGAGATGCCGTTGGCGAGCACGCCGCCGGCCATGGTCGGATTCAGGTAGACCGGGTCCATCGTCACCGTCCGGATCCACTCCCCGGCCGGGGAATACACCTGGTAGCGCCAGGGCCGGTAGTCGCCCACCCACAGGGTGTCCCCCGGGAGACGCCACATGAGCCACAGGCGCTTGAACTCGCCCGGGCCCTCCCCCTCCCTTCCCATGGAGCGGACGTGCGCACCCGACGGGTCGAAGATGCGCACCTGCATGGAGTAGTCGTCGGCAACCGCGACGGACCCGTCGGAGAGCCGGGCGACGCCCAGGACGCGGCTGAACCACTGCTCCTCGCTCTCCTCGCTGTCGCCCAGGTAGAGGGTGGGTTCGTCGCCCAGCGAGCACACGGCGTCGGAGGCGAGCGGGTCGACGGTGACGATCCTGACCCCGGCGCTGTCCACCTCGATCCTCGGGGGCGGTGCCGGTCGGTCATCGCAACCGCTCGCGCAGACCACCGCAATGGCTGCGAGTACGGGCACGGATGGTAACCGCGTCAAGACAGCGGGTGACGATGCCACGGTTGTCTCCTATCTGGTTGAAGTTCCACAACTACCGGGATCCCCACAGCTACGGGGGAATGCCCGAACCGGATTCATCGTCTCCGACGTTCCCCCTGACTCACTGAGTCCAGGGGGGTTGTCCACGGACCGCCGGACTCACCCAGCCGGCCTCCCCGACCTGTCCAGCACCACCGGCGTCCCCAGACCCAGCGCCCCCAGCCGCCCCAGCTGCGTGGCCGCGTCCCCCACCACCAGCCAGATCATCTCCCCGCCGAGGTGCCGGTCCGCCAGCTCCCGCACCCGTTCGACCGTCATGTCGCGGACGGTCTGCTCCTGCCGGAGCACGTAGTCGGGCGCGAAACCGTAGTCGCTCACCGCGCGCACCACCCCGAGCTTGGCCCCCAGCGTCTCGAAGGCGCGGGCGTTGGAGCGGAGCAGGAAGCCCTGCGTGGCCTCCAGGTCCTCGGCGTCGAAGGTCGGGCCGTAGTCCGCCAGCATGTCCCTGATGATCTCCAGCGACTCCAGGGTGACGTTGGAGCGCACCGAACTGCTCACGCTGAAGGGTCCCGGATAGTGGTCTCCCCGGAAACTCGAGCCGACCCCGTAGGTGTACCCCTTGCCCTCGCGCAGCACCTGGGTCAGGTCCGACGCGAAGCCGCCGCCACCGAGGCGGTAGTTCATGACGGTGGCGGGGTGGTACTCGTCGTCGGTGCGGGCCAACGCCAGGTAGCCGATGTTGACGACCGACTGGGCGGCGCCCGGGACGTCGACGAAGTAAAGCCCCGCACGATCGTCGGACCAGGCGGGGGGATCGGGGAGGGCGGGTGCCGGGCGGTCCTCCCACCGTGAAGCAAGCGTCGCCAGCGGGGCGGTCGCTTCGGCGGGCGACACCGCACCCGCGACGAGGAAGGCGGCCGCGCCCGGGACCAGCGCCGAGGCGTGGTAGGCGCGGAGATCGTCCAGGGTGAGGGTGGTGACGCCGTCCAGCGTGCCGTAGGAGCTTTCGGCAAGGATGTGGTCGCCGTAAAGGAGGCGGTCGAAGGCCTGCGAGGCGATGAACGAGGGGTTGGCGCCGAACTGGCGGATGGAGTTCAGCACGCGCTGCCGGGCGAGTTCGAAACGGGCGCTGTCGAAGCGCGGCTCCAGCAGGATCTCCTCGACCAGGGCGATGGTCTCGTCGTAGTTCCGGGCCATGACGCTCCCCGAGATGCTGAAGCCAGTCGCTCCGGCGGACACGTTCACCGAGGCGCCCAGGAGGTCGATCGCCTGCTCCAGCTCCTCGGGGGTGCGCTGCGCGGTGCCTTCCAGCATGGTCTCGGCGAGCAGGTTGGCAATCCCCGTGCGGCCCGGCTCCTCGAGGAGCATCCCTCCGCGAAAACCCAGTTCGAACTGCACCATGGGGGTCTCGCGGTCCTCGACGCCGAGCACCGGGAGCCCGTTATCGAGCGTCTCGCGCCACACGTCGGGGGCGCGCACGCTGGGCGAGGGGCCGTAGGGGGGCTCGACGGAACGGTCGAAGGAACCGCCCGGGGTGCGCTCCTCGCCCCGCACCACGGTGAATTCGGCCTCGGCCCCCTGCACGATCGGCTCGATCACGACCTCGGCGCGCTCGGAGCCTTCCAGCGCAAGCTCGACCCGGCCCTGCGGCACGAACGAGCCGGCCACGTACGGCCGGTCCCTGACGTAGGTGTCGTAGACGCGCATCACGTCGTCGGCCGAGACGGCCAGGATGCGTTCGAGGTCCTCGCCCGCGTACCCCGGGTCACCCGCGAAGATGGCGTAGTCGGCCAGCTGGAAGGCCTTGCCGAGCGCGCTCGCCAGTCCCCGGTAGAAGCCGGTCTCGGTCCCCGCCTTGATCCGGCGCAGCTCCGAATCGGGAATCCCCTCCTGTTCGAAGCGGTCGAGTCCGGCCTCGACGGCCGCGAGCAGGTCGTCCAGGTCCGTCGCGGCGAAGGCCAGCGACTGGAAGCCGAACTGGCCCGCGAGCTCCTGCGTCCGGTGGAAGGTGGACACGCGCGGGGCGAGTTCCTCCTCCTCCACGATCACCTTGTAGAGGGGAGTGGACTTGCCGTCGGTGAGCAGCCTCGCCAGGACATCGAGGGCGTAGGCATCGGCGTGGTAGCGCGGCACGGTGGGCCACGACAGCGTGAGGAGCGGCAGGTTGCCGAAGTTGTCCTCGTGATGGAGGCGGCGCGTCCCGGCCAGCCGCACCTCGGGGGGGTCGGGGGTGGAGGGGGTCTCCCGGGCGGGGATCTCGCCGAAGTACTTCTCGATCCATGCCTTCGTCCGCGCGACGTCGATGTCTCCGGCCACGACCAGGGTGGCGTTGTTCGGGCCGTACCAGCGCGCGTGGAAATCCTTGGCGTCGGCCAGGGTGGCCGCGTCGAGGTCGGCCAGCGATCCGATCACCTGCCAGCGGTAGGGGTGGCCCTCCGGGTACATCGCCCGGTCGATGACGAAGTTGTTGTGGCCGTACGGGCGGTTGTCGACGCTCTGCCGCTTCTCGTTCTTGACGACCTGCTTCTCCTTCGCCACCACCGATTCGGTCACGGTGTTGATGAAGAAGCCGAGCTTGTCGGCCTCGGCCCAGAGCGCCTTTTCCAGCCCGTCGATCGGGACGACCTCGAAGTAGTTCGTCCGGTCGCGGCTGGTGGAGCCGTTGGTGGAGCTGCCGATCCGGGTCATGAGCCTGTCGAGCCCGCCCGGGCCCAGGTTCTCCGAGTCCAGGAAGAAGAGGTGCTCGAAGAGGTGGGCGAAGCCGGTCCGCCCCTCCACCTCGCGCGCCGAGCCGACGTGGAAGGTCATGGCCACGGCGGCCAGGGGATCGGAATCGTCGACGTGCAGGATGACTTCGAGGCCGTTGTCGAGTTCGTAGCGTTCGAAGTCGATGGCGAACCCGTCGCCGCCGGGGTCGCAGGTGGTGGTGAAAAGGGTCAGGAAGGCGGCGGTGGCCAGTCTCGGCCCGCGGTTTCCGTTCGGGACTCTCTTTCCCGTCTCCATGTGATTGACTCCGTTTGTCGCGCACGCCGCAGTCGGATCGATCTCGTCGTCCCGATCCGCGCAAGCGCTTGCGGCGGAAAAGGTTTACAGGTTGCTACGGAAAAACCGGATGCTCACTATGAACCACTCGGGATCCACGTCAGGGCAAGGAGATAACCATGGTTCGCATCGTTTCGCAATTCGCGGCCCGGCACGGCCTCCACAGGTTGACCCTGGCGGCCCCCGTCGTGCTCATGGTCCCGGCCCCACCCGCTCTCGCGCAGCCCCCCCCCGACACGGTGTACGAAATGGAGGAACTCGATGTCGTGGTGGGCTCCCGCGCGGGAATCACGGATCCGCTCACCCTGCCCGTGCCGGTGGACATCTACGGCGCGGAGGAGATCGGGCGGCTGGGAGAGGTGGACCTCGGGGAGGTGCTGGGGCGGATCGCGCCTTCCTTCAACTCCGCACGTCTGTCGGCCGGAGACGGCGGCGCCCTGCATGTGGCTACCCTGAGGGGGATGAACGGCGACCAGGTACTGGTGCTGGTCAACGGTAAACGCCGCCATCCCGTCGCCTTCGCCAAGCTGCTCGCCGCGGTGGGACAGGGCACGACGGGGACCGACCTGCGCGCGATCCCGGTTCACGCGATCAAGCGCATCGAGGTGCTGCGCGAGGGGGCGGCCTCGCAGTACGGCTCGGACGCCATCGCCGGGGTGATCAACGTCGTGCTCAAGGACGATGCGGGCGGAATCACCTCCTCCTCCTACCTGGGACGCACATCCCGGGGTGACGGCGAGCGGCTGCTGACCTCCGCCAACGCCGGGGTCCCCCTCGCCGGCGGCTTTCTCAACGTCACTGTGGAACTTGCGAAGCAGGGGGCGGCCAATCGGGCCGGCGAGGCGCCCACCTGTTTCGCTCCCCGGCCCGGCTACGCACCCTGTGCCGGCGGCGGCAGGAACACCCTGCTCCAGCGCAACGGCGAACCCGACTACGAGTCGGCCGCGTTCTTCGCCAACACTGCGATTCCCATCGGGGAGTCGGGCGAATTCTACGCCTTCGGCGGCTTCTCCGAGCGTGAAGCGGTTTCCGACGGGCTCTACCGCAAGGCCGACTGGGTGGAGCGCACGGTGTCGTACGTCCACCCGGACGGCTTCTTCCCCCTCGAGGAGTCCGAGATGGACGACGCGTCGGCCGTCGCCGGGATGCGGGTGGACCTGGGCGCATGGTCGAGCGACCTGAGCCTGGGCTACGGGCGCGGGCGGTTCGCATTCGGCGCCGCCAACTCGATCAACCCGGCCTACGCGGCCGAGTATCTGTTCAGGAATCCCGGCGCCGACGGAGCCGCCGTCGCCACCAACGCGGGACCGCTGGATGCCTACAGCGGATCGCTCAACGTCCGCCAATGGACGCTCAACGCGGACGCGGCCCGTGACCTCGAACTCGGAGGCACGCCTGCGTTTCTGGCCGTTGGAGGCGCCTTCCGCCGCGATTCATACTGGATGGAGGAGGGCGACAAGGCCTCATGGGCATGCGGCCCGAGCGACACTCCCGGGAGCTTCCCCGCCGCCCATCATCTGAACGACGGCACCTCCTACGCTAGTTGCGGCATGCAGGGCTATCCGGGCTACAGCCCCCGTTCGGCGGAAGCCGGCGAGCAGCGGGGGATTACATACCAAAGTTGACGGCGGGCCGGGATGGCCCGTAGCTTTCAACGGTGGTTGACGGGGGCCGGACGTCCGCTTCCTTCCGAGAAGCGGCCCCCACCGGGACGGCAATCCCGATGGGGGCCTGAAAAGCCCCCGTAGCTCAGCAGGAAGAGCGTACCGCTTGCGAACGGTGAGGCCGCGGGTTCGAGTCCCGCCGGGGGCGTTTCCGGAAAGGCTATGCGGGCCGCCGGGGGCGCGTCAACGGGTCCGGCCCGTCCGTGTCCGGCGTCCGGCCATCCGGCACGGGCCGCCTGAACAGCGCCCGCGCGATCCCCTCCGGCGTGGCCCCGCGCGCCGCGGTGGCCGGGGGGTACTTCCTGTACTTGCGGGGCCGTCCGGCCCCTTCGGTGGTCCTCCGGTTCCTCGTCATGTTCCGGTCTCCTGTTCTCCGGTCGAAGGGTAATCTACAGCGTCCGCGCCGGGTCGCCCCGGCACGCCGCGGCCGCCAGAGCGCCCGACTCTCCGGGAGCGAACGCGATTTCGCAGTGGTCCTTGTACACCTTCTCGCAGATC
>JAPPGI010000118.1 GCA_028874985.1 Gemmatimonadota bacterium
GCCGCGCCGCTGCGCACCGCATAGTACTCGTACTCGTGGCCGGGCTCGTAGGTGAGCGCGCTGGCGTACCCCGACCAGTTGCGCCAGCGGCGGCTGTGGCAGAGGGGGGCGGTGCGGGGGTGGAAGGGGGTCTCGAGGAGCATGACGGGAAGTTAGCGTTCCGCCGGATGTCTGTCCCCACGTCCGTTGAAATCGTGTTTGCAATATCGTTGAAATGGTGTCTCTAAGAGGCTTGAAAACATGTCTCCACGCTGTTAGTCTCCCTCATCACAGCAAGTTCACCATTGTGATCCGGGGGCGCGCAACATGGTATCCGGCCCTGACGAAGGGCGAGACCAGACCGGCGAGAACAGGCCTCGGCACGACGGCGGGGCGTCGGACCGACCCGGAATCGAGCACTACACCCAACGTGTCGCCGACGAGGAACTGAAACTGTGCCTGGCGGCGGCCGGAGCGGTTCTGATCGAAGGCCCGAGAGCCTGTGGCAAGACGGTGACCGCCCGGCAGGAAGCCGCAAGCGAGGTCCTTCTTGATGTGGACCGGGGAGCACAGGACATGATCGCGGTCAGTCCCGGCTTGGTGCTCGAAGGGGCAACGCCCCGGCTGATCGACGAGTGGCAAACCGCCCCGGTGATCTGGAACCACGTTCGGCGCGAGGTCGATGCGCGTCCCGGAAAGGGTCATTTCATTCTCACCGGGTCGGCCGTTCCACCCGATGACATCACACGTCATACCGGAGCCGGCCGTATCGTGCGGCTGCGCCTTCGCCCCATGTCCCTCTTCGAACTGGGCTCCAGCACCGGCAAGGTGTCCTTGGCGAATGTGCTCAAGGGAGCGCCTGTGCGCCATCCGGCGGCCGACCTGTCCGTGCGTGACCTCGCCCGTCTCGTTTGCGTCGGGGGCTGGCCGGGGCATCTCGCGTCGTCGGCCGAGGAGGCCTTGCGCGTGAACCGGGGCTACCTCGACGACATCTGTCGTGCCGACCTTCAGCGCGTTGACGGCGTCCGGCGGGACCCTGAGCGAGTCCACCGATTCCTTCGTTCGCTGGCTCGCAACGTCGCGACCTGCGCGTCTCTGGCAACGATCGCGCGCGACGTCGCCGGTCCGGAGCAGGCCACGATGACGGGCCACACCGCCCGCGGCTACCTTACCGGCCTCGAGCGCCTGATGGTTGTGGAGGACCAACCAGCGTGGGCACCCCGTCTCCGGTCCCGATCCCGGCTCCAAGTCTCCGCCAAACGCCACTTCGTGGATCCATCCATCGCGGCGGCGGCGCTCGGCGCGGGACCGGATCACCTGCTCCGCGATTTCTCCTGGTTCGGCCTTCTCTTCGAATCGATGGTGATTCGGGATCTGCGCGTCTACGCCCAGGCCACGGGGGCAGGGGTGTACCACTACCGCGATCACACGGGCCTCGAAGTGGACGCCATCGTCGATGCCGGCCCGGGTCGGTGGGCGGCCTTCGAGATCAAGCTCGGCCTGAGCCGTATCGACGGTGCGGTGCGATCACTCCTGAAGTTCGCGGACCGGGTCGACACGAGCCGATGGGGTGAACCCGCCGCGTTGGGCGTCATCGTGGACAGCGGGTATGGGTATGTTCGCCCGGATGGGGTGAGCGTGATCCCGCTGGGGGCGCTTGGGCCGTGAAACCGCGAAAGCCGCTCCGGCAGTCCTGACTACACCAGCCCCGCCACCACCCCCAGCAACCGGTCCACATCGCTCCGGTTGTTGAACATCCCCACCGCCGCCCGCAGCAGTTCCCCGTCCTCCTGGAAGGTGACCGCCACCCCCGCCTCGGCCAGGGCCGCCGCCAGCGTCTCATGATCCAGCCCATGGTGGAAGCTCACGATCGCCGAAGGGTTGTCCGGCGGCGTGAACATCCGCATCCCCAGCGCCTCGGCCTCCCGGTGCAGCTCGCCGGCCAGCCCGTGCGTATGCCCGGCGATACGTTCCAGCCCGACTCCTTCCATGAACGCCAGCGCCGCGTCCATCGCGGCCGCGGGCCCGTGGGCGGCGTTGGCATACTCCAGCTTCCGCGCGTTCTCCCTGAGCCGGAAGCGATGTCCGGGAAGCGCTTCGGCCACCTGCACGTGGCCGTGGCGGTCCGAGGTCATCCACTCCAGGTGTTCGCGGCGCACGTAGAAGGGGGCGCACCCGAAGTCGGCGTGAAGCCACTTGTAGCCGTTGCCGCAGGCGAAGTCGACGTTCTCGTCGTGCAGGTCGGTGGGGAAGGTGCCCCACGCCTGGATCGCGTCGGCGTAGAGATAGGCGCCGTGTGCGTGCGCGAGGTCGGCCAGCGCCGGCAGGTCGTAGCGGAAGCCGTTGCGGTTCGACACCCAGGCGACGCTGATCAGGCGGGTCCGCCGGTCGGTGCGCGCGGCGAAGTCGTCCACGGTCACGACCCCGTCCCGCGCCGGAATGATCCGCAGCTCGATCCCGGCCCGGCGCTCCAGTTCGCGGTACAGCACGAAGGTCGTGGTGAAGTGAAGCTCGTCGACCACCACGTTGTCGCCCTCCCGCCAGTCCATCGCGCTCACGATGATGTTCTCGGCGCCGCTGGTCGTGTACAGGAAGGCGATTTCGTCCTCGTCGGCGCCGAAGAGGCCGGCGAAACGGGACCGGGCGCTCGCCAGGACCGCGCTGCGCTCGCGGGTGTCGCGGCGACGCATCCTACCGTCGGCGTAGCCGTGGAGCGCGTCCCGCACGGGCACGGGCAACGGTCCCACCGAGGCCGTGTTGAGGTACGCGAGTTCCTCGGTGACGGGGAAGTCGCCGCGAATGCCGAGCGGATCGTCGGCTCCCGCTGCTCCGCCGATGTCTCCCGCGTCCTTCCTCGCCGCTCCCTCACCGCAAGCGAGGCCGCCGGCGGCGGGAATCGCGGCGACCCCCACCGCCGCCGTCGTCTTCAGGAAGCCCCTGCGACTCAGTCGGGTCATGGTCCTCTCCGGAAGGTGGAACGCGAGAAATGCCTTGGCCACAACACTGACCATCCCGCCGCCCACCGGCAATACCGGCCGATCCGGCGGCCGGATCCGCACGCTCGGACCGGGGCGGACCCCGGGTGGGTCCGTGTTCGCATCCGCTACATTCCGCTATGCGACGACCGAACCTCCCCGCGCACGCGGACTGCACGCTTGCGTCCCTCGAGTCCGAGGCGATCGAGATCCTTCGCGAAGGCGTCGCCACGGCCGCACGCCCCGTGATGCTCTACTCCATCGGCAAGGACTCGTCGGTGCTCCTGCACCTGGCCCGCAAGGCGTTCTGGCCCGCTCCCCCGCCCATGCCCCTGCTGCACGTCGACACCACCTGGAAGTTCCGCGAGATGATCGCCTTCCGGGACCGGGTCGCGGCCGAGGCCGGCGTCGAACTCATCGTCCACACCAACCGGGTGGGACTCGACGCCGGCATCACCCCCTTCACCCACGGCTGCGAGCACTACACCGGGGTGATGAAGACGGTCGCCCTGCGCCAGGCGCTCGACGCCGGGCGCTACGACATGATCTTCGTGGGGGCGCGCCGCGACGAGGAGAAGTCACGAGCCAAGGAACGGGTCTTCTCGCATCGCAACGCCGCCCACCGGTGGGACCCCAGGGCGCAGCGGCCGGAGTTGTGGAACCTCTACAACACCCGGCTCGCCCCCGGTGAATCGCTCCGGGTCTCGCCGCTCTCCAACTGGACCGAGGTCGATGTCTGGCGCTACATCGGACGGGAGAGCATCCCCATCGTGCCACTCTACTACGCCGCCGAGCGCCCCGTCGTCGAGCGCGACGGCCAATGGATCATGGTGGACGACGATCGCATCCCGCTGCTGCCAGGCGAAGTGCCGCAGCTGCGCCGCGTCCGCTTCCGCACGCTCGGGTGCTACCCGCTCACCGCCGCGGTGGAGAGCGACGCGGATACCCTCGACGCGATCATCGCGGAGACGCTGGCGGCCGACCACTCCGAGCGGGAAGGCCGCCTCATCGACCACGACGGCGAGGCCTCGATGGAACGCAAGAAGCGGGAGGGCTACTTCTAGTGCGGCCGACCTTGAGGTTTGTCCTCTGCGGCAGCGTGGACGACGGGAAGAGCACGCTCCTTGGCCGCATTCTCCGCGATACGCGCCAGGTGTTCGCCGACGAGATGGAAAGGGTGACCGAGGATTCCCGCCGCTACGGAACCCGGCGCGGCGCGGCCGACCTGGCTCTCCTCGTGGACGGGCTGCAGGACGAACGGGAACAGGGCATCACCATCGATGTCGCCTACCGCGCCCTCGACACGCCGCGCCGTCGGTTCCTCGTCGCCGACGCGCCCGGACACGAACAGTACACGCGCAACATGGCGACCGGTGCATCGAGCGCGGACCTCGCGGTCGTCATGGTGGACGCGCGCAGGGGGGTCCTGCCGCAGACCGCGCGGCACACCCGCATCGTCGCGATGTTCGGCGTGCGCCAAATCGTGCTCGCGGTGAACAAGATGGATCTCGTGGAGTGGGATCGCGCCGCTTTCGAGTCGGTCGCCTCGCCGTACCGCGGGATGGCGGACGAGATCGGGGTTGCGGAGGTCGTCCCCATCCCCGTTTCCGCGCTCACCGGCGACAACCTGACCCGGCCCTGCGCGGAGGCGCCCTGGTACGCCGGCCCGACGCTCCTGGACCGCCTGTCGGCGGTCGAGGTCGGACAGCCCGCCGGCGAACGGCCCCTCCGCATGCCGGTCCAGTACGTCAACCGCCCGAACCCCGACTTCCGGGGGTACTGTGGACGGGTGGCGGCGGGCAGGGTGGCTCCCGGGGACCGCGTCCTCGTCTCCCCGGCCGGAACCGAGGCGGAAGTCGAGTCGATCGTGGTCTGGCGGGGCACGCGCGAAGGCGCCGCGCGGGGCGACTCCGTCACCCTCACCCTGAAGCCCGATGTCGATGTCTCCCGTGGCGACGTCATCGTAGCCGCCGAGGATCCGCTCGAGGTCGCGGACCAGTTCCAGGCGCGGATCCTGTGGATGGGCGACGAAGCGCTGGCCGTGGGCCGTCCCTACCGGATGAAGCTGCACGCAAGCGAAGTGGGCGCCACGGTAACGCGGATCCGGCACCGCATCGATGTCTCCAGCGGGCAGCGACTCGCCGCGGCCCGCCTCGAACTCAACGACCTCGGCGTGGTCAACCTCGCGACGGACCGCCCCGTCCCCTTCGCCCCCTTCGAAGAGTCCCGGGCCCTGGGGGGCTTCATCGTCATCGACCGTGCCACCAACGCCACCGTGGGCGCCGGCACGATCACCTACTCGCTCATGCGCGCGGCCAACCTCAAATGGCAGGACTTCGACATCGACGGCGAGGTCCGCGCCCGGCTGAAGCGCCAGCGCGCCCGCTGCCTGTGGCTGACCGGCCTCCCCGCGTCGGGCAAGTCTACCGTGGCCAACCTGCTGGAGAGGCGCCTGGTGATCGAGGGGCGCCACACCTACCTGCTGGACGGCGACAACGTGCGGCACGGTCTCAACCGGGACCTGGGCTTCACCGAGGCCGACCGCGTGGAGAACATCCGCCGGGTGGCCGAGGTGGCACGACTCATGGTGGACGCCGGGCTGATCGTGGTTGTCTCCTTCATCAGTCCCTTCCGCTCCGAGCGCGACTTCGCCCGCGGCCTCTTCGAGCCGGGGGACTTCATGGAGATCTTCGTGGACGCGTCGCTGGAGGCGTGTGTCAGGCGCGACCCGAAGGGTCTCTACGCCAGGGCGATGAGGGGAGAGATGAGTAACTTCACGGGTATCGACAGCCCCTATGAGCGCCCCGAGCGCCCCGACCTGCACCTGGACACCGAGAAGCTGACGCCCGAGGAGTGCGTCGAACTCGTCATGGGGAGTCTGGCGTGAGTCGGCGGGGACGCTCCGCGCCCGGCATCGCGGCGAGGTTCCCGCCACGGCTGCGCTCGCGCGGATTCATCCACGGACTCCTCGCGGTCTTCTGCGGACTGTCGGCCTCGGGAATTCTCGCCGCCGATCCCCTGGCCGGCCAGTGGAGGGATCGGCGCGACGTGCCCGTCCGCAAACCGGCGGAGGCCGCCGAGCCGGGCGGGTTCACCTTCTGCCGTCTCCGGTACCGGAAGGTCAGGGACGAGTGGTTGGGCAGGGGTTGGGTCACGGACTACCCCGACGGGGACCGCAACCTCCCGCTCCGCCTTTCGCAGCTCACCCGGACCGACATCGCCCGCGACGAGTGGGGGGACCCGTTCCACGCCGTGGTCACGGCCACCGAGCCCGCCCTCTACGAGTGTCCGTTCCTCTTCGCCTCGGACGTGGGGACGATCGGGTTCTCGGACGCCGAGGCCGGGCAGCTCCGCGACTACCTGCTCAAGGGCGGTTTCCTGTGGGCGGACGACTTCTGGGGCGACTACGCCTGGGAGAAGTGGACGGCCGAGATCCGGAAGATCCTGCCCGGGTATTCCATCGTCCCCATACCCCCGGACCACGTGGTCTTCCACACTCTCTACTCGGTCGACAACATCCCCCAGATCCCGTCGATCCAGTACTGGCGCATGAGTGGCCGCGGAGGCACCTCCGAACGGGGCTCCGAAAGCGCGACCCCGGCCATGCACGGGATCATGGACGCGTCGGGGCGGCTCATGGTGGTCATGACCCACAATACGGACATCGCCGACGGGTGGGAGCGGGAAGGGGAAGACGACCGGTTCTTCCACCTCTTCTCGCCCAACGCCTACGCGGTCGGGATCAACGTGATCCTCTACGCGCTGACGCACTGATCCCCCGGGGCGCGGCTCGGCACCGCGAGCGGGGTCCGCAATCCCTTTCTAGGAGGCGACATTGAACGACTGGTGGGCCGAAGGGCTCCTCTTCGAGAACTGCAACTGCACCGCCGTCTGCCCGGGCCATATCCACTTCTCGCAGAAGTGCACGCACGAGGTCTGTCGCGGCTTCTGGGCGATCCGCTTCGAGGCGGGCCGGGTCGATGGAACCGACCTCGCGGGGGTCGGCGTGGTGGTGGTCTACGAGACGCCCCAGGTCATGGTGGACGGCGGGTGGAGACAGCGGATCATCGTCTCGGACGGGGTGGCGCCGGACCAGCGGCGGGCGGTCGAGGAGATCATCTCCGGGAAGCTGGGAGGGCCGTGGGGGGTGCTGGCGCGGTTCGTGGGCGACGCGTTGCCGACGCGGACGGCGGCGTTGCGCATCGAGGACGGACCGGAGAGAAAGCGAGTGACCGCGGCGGGACTGCTGGAAGGTGCGGTCGAGGCCATCCGGGGCCGGAACCGGGGTGACCCTGTCACCTTCGCCAACATCTACAACCAGATCCACGATTCAACCCAGGTCATCGCCCGGGGTTCGACCCGGTACGACGACGGGGAGATCGTGATCGACAACAGCGACACGCACGGGCTCTGGTCACGCTTCCGTTGGACCGGGGCCGGGTGAGCACCGCGACCGTGCGGACCCGTGCCGTGAGAGCCGAGTGCGAGGCGCGGGCATGAATCCCGTGCCGTACCCCGCCGCGCTCGCCATGTGGCTCGCGATGACCGGCGTCATGATGGCGCCGATCCTCCTGCCGTGGCTGCGCGCCCTCCGGCGGCTCGCACCGCCTCGGGAAGCGGCGGCCGGACGCAGGCGGACCGTTCTCGTCACCTACTTCGCCGCCGGCTACGCCGCCGCGTGGGCCGCATTCTCCGCGGCGGCCGCGGGCCTCCAGGTCTCGCTCGCGGCGCTGGAGATTCCCGTCCCCTTCGGGCTCGACGCTCCGGCCTTCACCGCTTCGGCGCTGATGCTGGCGGGTGGCTTCCAGTTCACACCCTTCAAGGCGGCGTGCCTGTCCCGCTGCCGGTCCCCCGCCGGGTATCTGCTGGCCCGTTGGCGCGGCGGCGCGTCCGGACACCTGCGCATGGGACTGGGCCACGGCCTGGACTGCGTGGGCTGCTGTTGGGCGCTCATGGCCCTGGCCCTCGTCGTCGGGATGGCCGGCCTCGTCTGGATGGGGCTGCTCATGGCGGTGATGGTTGGCGAGACGACCCTCCCCCGCGGCTCGCGCATCACGCGACCGATCGGCGCGGCCCTGATCACCGCGGGGGCGGTGGTCCTCGTGGGCGCCTGACCGCGTACCGGCCAGCGATGAACGTCGCCCTCTTCGTCACCTGTCTGGCCGACCACTACTTCGCCGGGGCGGCCGCCGACACCGTGCGCCTGCTGCGCCACCTGGGCTGCGACGTGACCTTCCCGGCCGCGCAAACCTGCTGCGGCCAGCCCGCGTACAACGCCGGCGCGACCGGCGAGGCGGGGCGCATGGCGCGCCACGCGCTGGATGTCTTCGCGGACTGCGAAGCGGTGGTTCTCCCGAGCGGCTCGTGCGCGACCATGGTGAAGAAGTTCTACCCGCGCCTTGCCGGGACCGGTCGCGCGGCCGAGGCCGCCGGGCTGGCGGAACGCACCTTCGAACTGGGAGAGTTCATCGTGCACCGGCTCGGCGTTACCCGGCTGGGGGAGGGGTTGGCGGGCCGGCGGGTGGCGGTGCACCAGGGCTGTCACGCGCTCCGGGAGCTGGGGTTGGCGCGTGAGCCGGCCGTGCTCCTGGAGGGGGCGGGCGCCACGGTCGTGCCCTGGGAGGCCCAGGATGAGTGCTGCGGGTTCGGGGGTCTCTTCTCGGTCAAGATGACGGGCGTCTCCGCGGCGATGGCCGACCGCAAGCTGGATACGCTGCCCCGGGTGGACTGGGTGGTGTCGGGCGACGGAGGCTGCGTGCTGCACCTCGACGGGAGAAGCCGGGCGCGCGGCTGCGGGGCGGAGTTCATGCACCTGGCGACGGCGCTGTGGAAGGGGGTGGGCGGGCGCGGCCGATGAAGAAACGGATCGGCGAATACGCGGCACGCTCGCGGATGACCGTGCGCCGGGAGCCGTCGGTGCGCGAGGCGGTGACCGGTGCGGCGCTCTCCTTCGACGGGAAGCGGCGGCGGGCGTACGGCGAAGTCGACGTGGAGGCGTGGCGAAGGTGGGCGGAAGGGGTCAAGAACCACCTCCTCACGCATTTGGAGGACTACCTGGCCGAAGCGGAGGCCCGGCTCGAGGCCAATGGTGCCCGGGTGCACTGGGCCCGCGACGCGGCCGAGGCCCGGGAGATCGTGCTGTCGCTGGCGTCCGACTGCTCGGCCGGGAGCGTGGTCAAGGGCAAGAGCATGCTGACCGAGGAGGTCGACCTGAACCCGGCGCTGGAGCGTGCCGGGATAGAGGTCCACGAGACCGATCTGGGGGAGTACATCCTGCAGCTTCTGGACGAGCCGCCGAGCCACATCGTCGGCCCGGCCATCCACAAGAGCCTGGAGCAGGTCCGGGAGCTCTTCGAGGAGCGCCTGGGCACCACCCCGGGCAGCGGTCCCGACGACCTCGCCCAAGCTGCGCGCAAGGTGCTGAGGGATGCCTTCATGCGGGCCGACATGGGTATCACCGGAGCCAACTTCCTCGTGGCGGAGACGGGCACGGTCGCCCTCATCGAGAACGAGGGGAACATCCGTCTGACGACGTCGCTGCCGCGGGTGCATGTCGCGCTGGTCGGAATCGAGAAGCTGCTCCCCCGTATGCGCGACCTCGCGGGTTTTCTGCAGCTCACGACCCGGGCGGCAACGGGTCAGTCCATCGGCTGCTTCGTATCGCTCATCCAGGGGCCTTCCATCCGGCCCGGCGACGATGGGCCCGAAGAAGTCCACGTCGTTCTCGTCGACAACGGCCGCACCGACGCGCTGCTGCACGAACACGCCTGGGAAGCGTTGCGCTGCGTGCGGTGCGGAGCCTGCCTGAACAGCTGCCCCGTGTACCGGCAGACCGGCGGCCACGCCTACGGATGGGTCTACTCGGGGCCCATCGGTTCAATTCTGGGTCCGGGGCTGCTCGGCCTTCACGAAGCGATGCCCCTGCCCTTCGCCTCCTCGCTGTGCGGAGCCTGCGGTGACGCGTGCCCGGTACGGATCCCGATCCCGGAACTTCTCCTCGCCTGGCGCGAGGAAGCGCAGAGGCGGGGGCTGACCCCCTGGAACGAGCGGATTGCGCTGGCGGGTCTGGCCCGCATGGCCGAGCGGCCGGGTCTCTACCGCGTGGCGGGGAAGTTCGGAACCCGGCTTGGCGCCACCGCTCTGGCGCGGAAGCTCCCCATGCTGGGGGAGTGGTCGCGCGACCGTGTCCTGCCCCGGCCGAGTCCGCGCACCTTTCGGGAGATGTGGCACGGGGGGATCGAATGAGGCGGGGGGGGCCGGGCGCCAGGGACCGGATTCTCGAGCGGGTCGCCCGTGCGACGGGTTCGCGCGCGAGGCACCCTCACCCGGGCCGCTTGCGGACGGACACGGTGACAGATCCGGTCGCAACGTTCGTGAAACGCTTCACAAGCCAGGGGGGAGAGGTCGTGACGCCCGACCCGCACCGGACGCCGGGTGATTGGCTGACCGGGTTCATCGCGGGGCTCGACGGGGACGTGAAGGGGGTCGCGGCCGGCGCGGACGTGCCCGCTGCGCTGCAGCCCGGCACTCCCGCTGCAGCTCCCGCGGACGCCGGGGCCGGGATCTCGGTGGCGTGGGGAGCGGTGGCCGAAACGGGCAGCCTGATCCTGCCCTCCACCGGGACGCGGTCGGTGCAGCTGCTCCCGCCGGTCCACATCGTGTGGTTGCCCGCCGGCCGTGTCTTCGCGCGGCTGGAGAACGCGCTGCTGGAAATGCGCCCGGAGTTGCCGGCAGCCATCGGCGTGCACTCCGGGCCGAGCAGGTCGGCCGACATCGGCCGAACCCTGGTGACCGGGGTCCACGGGCCGGGGCGGTGCATCGCGGTGTGGCTGCGGGGACGCCGAACCGACCCTTGAGTGCGCCGGTCGGCGCGGCCACGGGTGAGACCGCCCGCTGGAGCGCCACCTCCCGCCGTCAGCCCGGTCGGGTCACGTCACGGACAGCAGTTTGGCCGCCCATGCGTGAGCCTGGGCCTCGATTTCCCCCGTATCGCCGGTTGCCCCGCCGGACTCCCGGCGCAGCCCATCCGATTCGACGAACACGCACCTCTTGCTGTGAAGCAGAAGGTGCCCGGCCGCGTGGAACAGGCCGAGCCAGAAGCGGTCCCCCCGCGGGTTCCGTCCCGCCAGTTGGACCAGTGCCTTGCGGGGCGTGATCCAGCGGGCGGCCCCGGTCACCGGGGCACCCGGGAGAGGGTCGATGAGGACGAGGGCGACGCCGGCCGCCTGACACAGCTCCCCTGCGCGATCGAGGGATCCGTCCCTCGATCTCCGAATCGACCGGGAAAGGACGCGCAGCGCTTCCCTGAACGCCCTGCCGTCGTACTCGTCGCACCGGATCTCGTCGGCTGCGAGGTCGCCCAGCCGAAGCCAGGTCGCGAGCGCCTTTTGGTCGACCCCGGGCCCGGCTGCGTGCCGCATCCTGGCCAGCACAGCACTGTGCCATGCCTCCCAGGCGGCGATGGAGCCGACCCCGAAGAAGGCGAGGAGGTCGTCCAGCGATTCCGCGAGGGAAGTTCTCTCTTCGAGCACTCCGCGCTCGATCAGCGCAGGCAGGGGGAAGGACTCCAGCCAGTCCCGGTTCGCCTTGGCACGCTCGGCTTCCGCCTTGCGGACCAGGCGGAGGCGATAGTCGTTTTCGATGCCGAGCCAGACGTTCGAGCGCAAGCCGAGAACCCGTTCGAGCTGAAGAGCCGTTTCGGGCTGAATCGGCGCCTTTCCGGAAACGATTTCACTGATCAGCTTGGGCGACCGCCCACAGCGCCGCGCACACTCGGCCTGGGACATCTCCCTGGCCGCCAGGTGCGTGGCCAGGAGCTTGCCCGGGGGATTGGCGTACTCGGATCCATATGGATGTTCCGTGTTCTTCCGTACGATCGATTGCTCGCCCGCGGCGACCAATCCGTTGCCGTCATCATGCATGTTCTCACCCTCCGTTCCCGAGGCCCGGCGCGGTCTGTCGCGTCTCCGGGGAACCTCGTTGGACTGGCCGTGAGACCCCCGCTAACCGTATGAGGTTCCTGGGGTTCCACTGCCCGGAGATGCCCCGGCGCCGTTCTCTGCCGACCGACTACGAGCGGCGACCCGGCCCAAAGACGGGGATGACTGCCGCCCGGTGCGGCGGCTCCCTGTTCACGGCCTTGGAAAACGTCGCTTCGGTGCCGGAGACCGCCCTCTTCAATTCTCCACGATGCTGTAGAGCTGTATCTCGAAGAGGAGCGGCTCGTTCGGACCGATCACTCCCTCCATTCCCTCCCATCCGTAGGCGAGCCGGCCCGGAACGGCAACGCGGATGTGGCTGCCCACCGGCATCAGCTGAAGCGCCTCCCGGAATCCCCGGATCAGGTCCCGCAGGGCGAGCACCTCCGGTTGGCCGCGCTCGTACGAAGAGTCGACGACGGTCCCGTCCGCCCGGGCGCAGGAGTAGTGCAACAGGACGCGGTCCCTCGCGGTGGGCCTGGGACCGTCCCCCTGTGTCAGCACCTCGTACTTGAGCCCGCTGCGGGTGGTCGTCACGCCGGCGGCGTCGGGCATGAGATCGTCGACGGTCGGCCCGCCCGTGGCACAGGCGGTGCCGACCGGCATCAGGATCCAGCAGACTGCGGACAGTCCTGGCAGGCGGCCGTGATTCGGCCAGGCTGGCGGTCGAATTCTCCGGTCTCCCCGGGTGAAGGGTTGCGGTCTCGGGAAATCATGCTTCCCATGGAGAATCTGGTGGACAAGGCGACTTCGGGCCAGCGGGCCGCCGCGGCCGGCGGACGATGCGCGATGAACCACGGAACCTCCGCGACTTCGGTCCGGTTATGATGGACAACCCGGATGCCACCGGCCTCCCGAAGCCCGGAATCGACCGATGACCACGCGACCTGCCGAACCCCGAAACCCGAACCGGCCCGGGGCCCGCCTCCACCGCAACGTATGGGCCACGAGCGGAACGAGCTTCTTCACGGATGTCTCGAGCGAGATGCTCCTCAACGTGCTTCCCCTCTTCCTCTCCAATGTCCTGGGGGTGCGCGTGTGGGCGGTCGGTGTCGTCGAGGGGCTCGCCGAGGCCACCTCGAGCATTCTCAAGCTGTACTCGGGTTGGCTGTCGGACCGTCTCGGGACCCGCAAGTGGCCGGCGGTGGCCGGGTACGCCGTCTCGGCGCTGTCGAAGCCGTTCTACTACGTCGCGTCCAGCTGGGGGGCGGTGGCCGCGATCCGTTGGGGGGACCGGGTGGGGAAGGGGGTGCGCACGGCGCCCCGCGACGCGCTGTTGGCCGACTCGACGCCGGACGGCCGCCGGGGGCTCGCCTTCGGGTTGCACCGCGCGGCGGACACGGCCGGGGCGGTGATCGGGATCGCAGTCTCGATCTGGGTGGTTGGCCAGGTGCAGGGGGGTGGAGCGCTCCTCGAGGCCGAGACCTTCCGCACCCTGGTCCTGTGGAGCCTCCTGCCCGCGTTCCTGGGCGTGGCGGTTCTGGCGGTCGGCGCCCGCGACGTGGGACCGAGGGCCGGGGGGCGAGACAATGGCGGGGGGGGACGGGAGGGTGACGGGACCGCGGGCGCCGGCCGCCCCCGTCTTCGCCTGCGCGGACTGGGCCGGGGCTTCGCGGCCTTCGTAGCCTGTTCCGTGATCTTCGAGCTCGGCAACTCCGCCGACGCCTTCCTCGTCCTCAGGGCGCAGGAACGGGGCCTCTCGGTCGCCGGGATTCTGTGGCTTCTCCTCGCCTTCAACGTCGTCTACACGCTGGTGTCGACCCCGGCCGGGGCGCTGGCCGACCGGATCCCGCGCAAGCGGGTGGTGGCTGCCGCGTGGGGACTCTACGCGCTCGTCTACCTCGGCTTCGCACTCGCCGGCACCGCCGCGCACATCACCGTGCTGTATCTGTTGTACGGCTGCTATCACGGCCTCGTGGCGGGCGCGGCCAAGGCGCTGGTCGCCGACCTCGTGCCGGCTTCGTTGCGCGGGACGGCATACGGCGGGTATGCAGCCGCGATCGGGCTCGCAACCCTGCCGGCGTCACTGGTCGCGGGCGTGCTCTGGGAAGGCCTCTTCGCGTGGCGGGGGTTCGGTCCCGCCGCCCCCTTCGTCTTCGGAGCGGCGATGGCCGGGGTCGCGGCGGTGCTGCTGCTGGTCGTGGTTCCCGGCGAACGGGTCGACCGCACGGATTGAGCATCGGCGGGCAGCGCCGCCGGTGCTTGCACGCACCCATCAGCGGATCCCCCGGCCAGGGGGACGCTACGGCGGCAGAAAGCGCACGAGCACCGGATAGTGGTCGCTCGTGCTTTCCGCGTAGTTGGGAATGTACTCGTCCACCTCGTAGGCCAGCGCGGAATCCTCCTCGTAGTCCTCCATCACCTCGTCCGACCCGAGGATGTGGTCGATCATGTCGTCGTAGCGCACATGCGACCTGGAGCCCTTCTCGCTCAGTTCGGCCGTCGGGAAGATCCAGTCGGCCGAGTCGTCAACGAAATTGCGGAAGGGGGTGTCACGCCCCTCGGTGATCGATTCGTCGACATCGTCGTTCCAGTCGCCGGGGATCAGGACCAGATCGTCGGCCAGCGTCGAGTCGACGTACTCCTTGAGTGCCTTCGAAGCCGCGGCGCGCTTTCTGTAGGATGCGGTGTCCTCGCCGGCCTTCAGGTGCATCACGATGATGACCGCGTCCCGGGTCGTGCCTTCCTGCGTGAGCCGGGCGCGCAGTTCCAGGGGAGGCCGCCCGGCGAAGTCGCTGTCGAACTCGGTCAGGATCAGCCGCGCGCCGGTGATCCTGACCATCGATGTCTTGAAGACGACTCCGACCTTCTGCTCGCCGCCGGTGTAGTAGTCCGATCCGTGCGTGACCGTCGAATCGTTGGCCAGCAGCCCGTCGTAGCCCGGGAGGTGGGTCAGGAGCGTGTCGAAGGTGGCGTTGCTGGTCACCTCCTGGACGCCCCACAGGTCCGCGTCGGTCCCCTTGATGACGTCCCGGATCCGGGCCATCTGCAGCTTCTCGTCGTCGGGCCCGGCATTCTTCGAGCCGAAGTACAGGAGATTCCAGGTCGCCACGTCGAGGGTGGAATCGGTCCCCTGCTCGGGTATCTCGATGGGCTCCGGCAGCGTGTCCGGATCGGGCTCGGGCTCGATGGGGGAGCCGGGGCCACAGGCGGCCAGGAGGAGGAGCAGCGCGGTCGCGGTCAGCGCGCACCGGCAGGCCATTGTCGTCGAGACGATCATTCCTCGTATCTTTCTTGCACGGACGCCGAACCGATCGCGGAAATGTGACGTATCGGGCGGTCGCAGGCAAACTCGGTCCGGGGGTTCGGGCCATCCCTAAGACAACCACATTCCGGAGCCTCACGGGAAACACCCCATGACCCGCTTCCTCACGCGTCCCCTGTCCGAGCCGGCACCGCTCCTGCTTGTTTCCCTCGCCGTGCCCGCCTGCATCTCCGGCGAGCCGCCCGCCCTGCGCAGCGGCGACCCCGCCCCCGACTTCACGGCGGCCTCCCTGCACGACGGCGCCCCCGTCTCCCTTTCCGACTACCGCGGCCATGTGCTCCTGGTCAATCTCTGGGCGACCTGGTGCCACCCCTGCCGCGAGGAGACCCCCTACCTCCAGGCCGTGTACGAGCGGTACCGGGACGAGGGGCTCCGCGTCCTGGGCGTGTCGGTGGATCGGAGCGCGGACCGCGACCTGGTGATCGAGTTCGTCGAGGAATTCGGGGTGGAGTACGACATCGCCCTCGACCCCGGGGCGGTGTCGCGGGATCTCTTCCGCGCGCGCGGGCTGCCGACATCGGTGGTCTTCAACCGGGACGGGACCGTCGCGTTCAGCTGGGTCGGGCCGATCCCGGAGGGGCACGTGACGTTCGTGGGGGGAGTGGAGGCGGCGCTGGAGGGGCCGGCGACTTCCGACCGGCCGGCAGAGCCGCCTCCCCCACCCGCCGCCACGGAATGAGGCGTCCCGCGCCGCGCTCCTGAAGGCTGCCGCCGCCGTAGACGACCGTCACATCGGGAAGCGGGTCACCCGCCCGGGCGGCGTTCGCGAAGTGGCCCCGCACACGCTCCGCGTCCCGGAACAGGCTCGAGGTCGGCGTCGCCGCCGCTTTGACCTCCAGGAGCGTCAGCCCGGCGGGCGACTCGATGACCAGATCGGCCTCGGCTCCGTTGCGGTCCCGGTAGAAGGAAAGGCCACCCGGCTCCCCGCGGTTCATCCGATGCTTGAGGACCTCGGAGACCGTCCACGTCTCGAAGATCGGCCCGCGCAACGGATGCGACCGGAGCTGGCCGGGCTCCCGAATCCCCAGCAGCCAGCAGACCAGGCCGGTGTCGTGGAAGTACAGCTTGGGCATCTTCACCAGGCGCTTGCGCAGGTTGGCGCGAAAGGCCGGCAGGCGGAACGCGATGAACGTGGCCTCCAGGATGCTCAGCCAGGACTTGGCCGTGGGCTGGGAGATGCCGCAGTCGCCGGCCAGCGAAGAGTAGTTCAGCAGCTGCCCGGTTCGGCCCGCGCAGAGCTGTACGAAGCGCTGAAACAGCGCGAGGTCGCCCACGTTCGCGATGGTGCGCACGTCCCGCTCGACATATGTGGCGACGTACGACCGCAGCCAGCGCGACGGATTCAGCGCCCGATCGAAGATGCGGGGGTAGCCGCCGCTGAGCATGGCTTCCTCGAGGGTGGCGGGATGGGGATCGAAACGCCGGACCTCGTCCCACGCCAGCGGCAGCAGGTTCAGTACCTCGGCGCGCCCGGCCAGCGACTGGCTGACGGACTCCAGCAGTGCGAGGTTCTGCGAGCCGGTCAATATCCAACGTCCGGGCACCGGATCGGCGTCGATGATGCCTTGGAGGTAGGAGAGCAGCGCGGGAACGCGCTGGACCTCGTCGATCACCGCGCCTCCGGGGAACTGAGCCAGGAACGCGCGAGGGTCCTCCACCGCGAACGCCCGGTCGTCAGGAGCTTCGAGTGTACGGTAGGAATGCTCCGGAAAGAGGGCCCGGCACAGCGTGGTCTTGCCGCTCTGGCGTGGCCCGGTGAGCGTGACGGCTGGCATTTGGGAAGCCGCCCGCACGAGTTCGGGAGTCAAGTCGCGACAAATCATACGACAAGAATACGGAATCAGTTAGGCTAAATCAAGATTGAATCTTGAATCAGCCTGTAACTTGTCGGTGTCTCCTGGAGGAGCGGCTCCCGCGCGGGGAGTCAACCGTTTCGCAGGGCGGCGGCGGCTCTTGCGACGGCTTCGGCGATGGCGCTCGGACCTCCACCCCAGCAGAAGCGCCACGGCCGGTCGCCGGGCCAACGCCGCCGTACGTGGCGACCCAGATTGGTACGCATGAAACGAAGGATGACGAGCGCGTCCTGGCGGGCGAATTCGCGCTCGAAATCGGCAAGCGCGCGGTCCCAGTTCGACCCCCACCTAGCATAGACGAACGTAGGGCGTATGTTCGGATCGCGCCGCTCGATCTCCGTTCGGGCTGTCTCTTCGGCCCTGGCCTGCGGCTCCGCCCCTCCCACGACCAACACCCTGACAACCCTGGCCGGCGCCGGATCCGTGCGGTCGTCAGAATTCAGCTCGCGGAAGCTGCGAGCCGCGGCCTCATACCGGTCGGTCATGTCACTGCACTGTGACCGGTCGCGACCGTATCCGTAGATTCTCTGCAGCAGGCCGCCCGCGTCGTCGAAGCTGTTCTCGGTTTCCCGGGCCATCAGGCTGAAGAACAGCTTCCTCAGCACGTTCGTCGCCTCCAGGAATTCGCCGAGTGCCTCGTGGCAGCGCGCGCGCGCGACCGTGGCATCTTCGAGGCTCCAGGCCGGGTCATAGCGCTCCGGTTCCGTTAGGAGTTCCTGAAACTCCGCAGTGCCAACGCCGTCCAAGGCATGACGTTCGAGTTCGTCGAGGGCGTCCCCGGCCCGCTCATAGGATCGGGCGTGCATGTGGCCCCGGAGCGCGGCGCGCAGATGGGCGGCCCGGATCTCGGCCGGTCCGTCTCCCGTACTCGCCCTTTCGTGGAGCCTCTCGGCGAGGAGCGGGCACTGCCGGAGCGCCGCCGCACACTCGGCGAGCTCGTCCAGCACGAGGTCGTCGCCGGTCGCGGTGATCGCCTCCGCCACATGCCGGAGGCTCTCCTTGTCGTCGGCCAGGTCGAAGGCGTCGACGGTTTCCCGCACCAGGTGCGTCGGAAGGCGGGCACCCGCTCCCAGGCCGTCCGCGATCGAGCGGGCCGCTTGCGCGAGCTTGTCGTGCTGCAGCTGTCTCGCCTTGGCGATCGCGGCGTACAGGTCGACCCTGGGCAGCAGTCTCGAGTACGATCGCGGCCTCTTCGAAAAGTGCGCGTGCGCGGCCACGAGGTGGCGCTCCGCCTGCTCGTCGTCCGTGCCTCGCACGAGAGCCAGCACGCCCAGGCAGTAGTGGCCGTGAGCGGAGTACTCGGCCGCCTCCTTGACGGACTGGCGAAAATGCTCCTCACCTCCGGCCAGGCGATCTCGGACCCTCTCGGCCGCGGTCCGGCTGGGCGGCAGCGAGACATCCGTCAGCGAGTCGAATCTGCCCTGCATTAGACCGAGGTCCGCGTGTACCATCGCATGGGTGTTGGGATCCGGGTCCCGCTCCAGGAGATCCTCCAGAAGCTGTCTGGCGTGCTCATGTTCACGCAGCATCCGTAGGCTGTGAGCGAAGCGGCGCCGCGCATCGAGACGGTCTCGCCGAGAGGGGGCGACGCCGCGATCCTCCAACCCGCCGCCCACCCGGTCGAGGACTTCCAGGATGTGGCGGGCATGGGCCGCGTCCCCGTCGCGCAGGAGATCCGTCGCCGCGGCGAGGAGCTCGGGAAACAGCCGGGGCTGCCTGAGCAGGGCGTCGTCGGAGAGTGACCGCCCGATCTCCGCGGAACGACCCACGCGGCCCAACGCCGTGACGATGGGGAGCACGGCGGCCGCCGAAGCGTCGCTGCCTCCGGTCGCCAGGTCCCGGACCACGGGATTGTCGTCGTATTGGCTCGCGATCCGGCCCCATTGCTCGCGCATCGCCCAAGCTGCGACGGCCCCCGCCCAGTACCATCGGAGCCTCGCCGGGTGTTCGGTGCGCAACGAACGTCCCATGTCGCGCTCGAAGAGCACGTCCCGGTATCCGGGATGGAAGTAGGACTCGTGCCGGGTGCCGTTGAGCGTGATGAATTCGTTGATGGCGTCGTCGATTTCGGGCTCTTTCAAGGAACCCCGTGTCCCACGAGCGCAGTCTTCGAGAGCCCGATCGATGATGCGGTCCAGGGTGGTGAGCGAGCCTTCGCCGGGAGCCGGCTCCCAACCGCGCCCCGCCGGTCCTGTCGGCCCTGGGTCCTGGGTTTCCTCCCGCGGGGTCTCCGTGTCTCGGGCGCGTCCCGGCGGAGGCGTCGTCGCGTCAGGCCCGGAGGAATCCGTCGGTCTCGCCGTGTCCCGGCCATGGCCATCCGCGGCGCGGCCATTGTCGTCCACTGCTCTGCGGGTTCGCGCGTCCCCGCCCTCCGGTTCGTCTCGCCGTGCAACGGCGCCGTCCGCACCGCCCCCCTCTGGCTCGCGAGCCCGCCACCGCTCCTTCAGCCACGCGCACGACTTCTCGCCGAGCGGCGTTCCGGCAAGCCACAGGACGAGGAAGTAGATGGCAACGGTCCGGTCCCCGTATTCCTCGACCATGCCGGCCGCCACCCTCCCGAGGGCGTACCGCGACGCGTCGAGCTGCGTGAGGGAATCGACCTCGCCGTTCTCGTGGGGGATTCCGAGGTCGTCGAGGAAGGATCGCACCATCGGCAGTCGTTCGGGAGCGCAGGCGCTGTGCAGAAGGATGATCTGAGCGAGCGGTTCCTGAAGGGAAACGGTGCTCATGCTCCGGGCGACCTTGTCCAAGGACCATCGGCGAACCGTCTGGGGACGAAAGCGCCGGGCCGTGGCCACCGCCTCGTCGACCTGTCTGCGTCCGCCGTGCTCGATCTCGAGGAACCAACGCGTCGCCGCCTCCCGTTCACCGCGGTCGAGCACGTTCCAAAGACCCAGCGCGCCGGGCCGCCCGGATCTGTCCACCAGCCGGCGCAGCGCGGGGTCGGTTTCCGTTCCGTCACCGATTCGGACCGACATCCGGCTCCCTCCCGGGGCTCTTGCGCGAGCCGCTGTCCCTGTCCCGGACCCCGCCCCGGAGGCAGGCCGGGTGGATCACTCCTCGTCCCTTCTCACCCGCAACCTGTCCTTCAACCCCAGGTCGTTCACCGCCAGCCGCAACTCGCGCAGCATCTCGGCGGCCCTTCCCCGGTCCACGGTTACCGAGAGATGGACGCCGGCCTGCAGGTCGATTCCGGACTTCATCTTCGTCAAGATCTTGAATCCGATTCGGTTCCATGCCTCGGGCGGCACGGTCCCTTCCAAGCGTAGCGTGGTGGTCTCGCCGGATTCGTCGTGCTGGTCCTCATCCCCCTTCTCGTCTTCATCACCCCTCTCATCGCCTCCGTCGTCGATGTCATCGTCGCCTTCAGCTTCGCCGTCCACTTCATCCTCATCGTCTTCGCCGGGTTCCTCCTCACGCGACAGCTTCTCCGCCACGGCCCGAGTTAGCAGAAGGACATCGTCCTCGAACACCACATCGTCGGGCGAGAGCAGCTCCTGGAACCAGACGCGGTCGAACTTGCCGTCGCCCACGGCACCGGAGGCGAATCCGAAGTCACCGTTGGTGACGAACTCGACGATCTTCCGGCGAAGGACCGAATCGGGGTCCGGGAGACGGGTCAGGGAACCATCCAGAAAGCTCTGACGCAGACTGGTGAGCGGCCAGGCACCGGACTGCTTGAACGCGCGAGGCCAATGGCGTCCGATGTAGCCCGCCCCGACCGATTCGTTGAGCAGGCCCTCCGACTTCAGTGCGCCGATGACTCTCCCGCACAACGACTGGCTCGCGCTGGAGTGCCCCGCTCCAAGGTCGATTTCGGCCAGTCCCTTGGGCTTGGTCGCATCGGCGAGCGCAACGAAGCGGTACGACGCCCACACCTCTTCGTCGGCCGCCTCCCTGGCCTCGCGGACGTAGCTCTGCACCTCTTTCCGATCACGGGCGTCGTAGTCGCTCCCGAGGATGCCGTCCCTCAGGTCCTTCGCGACCTTCGCCCAGGCGAGCGACATCTCGACTTTCGCGCGGAGATCCTCGCCGGGCTTCCTGATGCACCAGACCAGCGCGGCGGGGAACAGTCGCGGCGACTTCCCGCGCCGGCGGGTCCACTCGCCGATCCGCGCCGCCACGTCGTCGTCGCTTCCCGTCCATTCCGTCCGGGGATCGACGACAACGAGCCTGAGCCGGGCCGAATCCGGTACGTCCGCGCCGGACTCCGGGAAACACGACACCGGCACGGTCTTGTCACCCTTGAACGCCTGTTCGACGACCCTTCGAATCGCCGGCCTGACTTCCGTCTCTTCATCGAGCGAAGCGCGGCGATCGTGGACGACCTTCTTGAGCGTGGCCTTGTGGTGGATCTGATACCCGTCCGTCCCCACCTTGCGAATGAAGAACCCCGTGCGCTCCAGCGCGGCGGCGGCGTTGTCGACGCTGGTGGTGTCCACATCCGGTTCACCCAGGGCGAACCGCAGCTCCGGCAGATGGGCGACCTTGTCGATCTGGCCACCCGAGGACTCGAACAGGATTGCGGTCCCGACGCGCCGGTGAATGTCCCGCAGTGCGCCCGTCGTGTCCGCGTCCAACGGCCGGGCACGCGAGGTCCGACCGGCGATATCGGCGTGAATCGCCGCGTCCAGAAGGCTCTCGCCCAGTTGGCCCAGGATGACGCTGCGGAACTGCGGCACATCGAGGGGCGCGGAGCCCAGAGTGATCAGGGGCTCGGTGCGGGCTTTCCGGAAGTGGTCCTTGGCTGCGAGCGAGATCCACTGGGCGAGCATGGCGAGCGCGCCGCGGGTCTGCTGGAACTGAGGCAGCGTACCCCATTTCCGCTGAAAGACCATCAGCGTCGACGGATGGAAGGGATAGCACGCCGCGAACCGCCCGCGCAGGAACTCCCTGGCCTTCGCTTCGGTCGCGGTCGTGTCCACCGCCATCCACTCGGGCGGAAGCTGGGCCCGCCTCTCGAAGCACCACTCCGCGTACCTGCGGGCGACTCCGCCACGGATCCGGGTGCTGCCCAGGTCCTCGAACAACCGTCGCCGGACCACCTCGCTGATCTCCGACTCGTCGTTGATGATGAGGTCCCTGGCAACCCGGCGGACCACCTTTGTGATCTTGTCCTGCCACACGCGATCCCAGTCGGTCATTTCGATCTGGCTGCGCGGCAGGCTGATGACCGCGGCGGCGCGCGTGGTTCCCGTGACCGCAACCGTCAGGTTCTGGATGAACGCGTAGAACGGCTCGGCGAAGTTCCGGTGACGGTTGACGAAGTTCAGGACCTCGTCGAACAGAAACAGCACGGGGGCATCGGCTTCCGCGAAGACCCTGGCGAGCGCCTCGGTACCCGGCGGGACATCCCTCGCGGAAGACCCCAGGGCCGCGACTCCACGGTCACCCGCCACCTGGCGCGCAACGTCGATCCAAGGGGCCTCCCGGCCCTCTTGCGGATCCCAGGCACTGCCCACGAAAACGCCGACGGCGGCGCGGGGCACCTCTCGCAGGCCGGCCTCGGACAGGAGCCTGGGAATCCCGGGATGGTCGCTGGCGGCCTTCCCGTCCCTGGTCAGGTGATATAGAGCTGTGAGCGTGTGGGTCTTCCCGCCACCGAACTGGGTGAGAAGCGTGAGGACGGGATCGGTGTTCCCCGTCCTGCCGGCGAGGCGCCGGAGGACCATCCCCACATGCGTGGTGAGGGCGTCCGTGAAGCAGGTGCGGGAGAAGAATTGGCGCGGGTCGCGGTAGTCCTCGGGGGCGGTTCCGGCGACCACCTGTTCCAGGGCGATCGCGAACTCGTCGGGGCTGAAGGACCGGCCTTCGCGCACCTCGGGGCGAGGGGTGACGACCTGGTACCAGGGCTTCAAGGAGGTGCTCCGGGTGGGGTGGCGGGTGGGACTTCGGTGCGGGACAGGGTTACCGTAGCCCGGCGATCAGGCCTCGGTCAACACTCGCTTCCGCGGGCCGCTGGTCGCGCGACGGGCGTTCCGCAGGATGAACCGCCATTTGGACGAGGACGACGCAAGGGGGTCCCTTCACAGACGGCGACGGCCGCCTGAGGATCCCCGACGAGAGCCTAGGCAGACGGAACGTTCCAGCCCGCGAGGAGGTCCGTTGATCGCACCGGCCTCGGTGGCCGACCGCCTTATCGGCCGAGAGCGGCGGCGGCGATGTAAGGGGGTCATCTCGTCTCCTCCTCCTCCCCAGCCGCGATCCACCCGCCGAACCCGGGATCGGCGAGATCCCACACTCCTCTGGCGGCATCGACGATTCCGAGGCGCTCAAGCCTTCTGAGCGCCGCCTGTACACGGGCGGCGGAGGGGACATCCTCCGCCATCGCGGCACCCAGCGCCGCACGAAAGTCCCGGCTGAACGGGCGTGACGCACCCCTCGCCAAGGCGCGCGCGGTTTCCCGCTGAAGCGGCGTGAGTCCCGACCAGACCCTCGGGTAGCCAAGCTCCGCGGCAATACGCTCCCGGACGTCCTCTAGCGCGGAATCGACGGTGTGCTCCGGATCGTACAGCATCGTCTGGACCAGCAGCCGAAAGAAGAAGGGGTTGCGATGAAGGCGGTCAAAGGCGTCGAGCATCCGGTCGTGATCCGGCTCTCGCTTCGCCGTTCTTCGGAACACGGCCACGACATGGCCTACGAATCCTCCGCCGAGAGCGGGGAGATCGATGGGTGTGGCAAAGTGGAAGAACGGGGCTTCCCGATCCGAGAACATGGCTGCCAGACCAGCGCGGCTGGATCCGGTGAACACCGCTCTGAGTCCGTCCCGTCGCTTGTCGAGAGCCGTCCTCAGCGCGGCCACGAGTGATGCGTGGCCGCGGATGCGGGCCAGTTCCTGAACCTCGTCCAGCAGCAGGATGGCCGGCCTTCCCGGCCTGGAAACCCGTGCCAGCAGATCGTCAAGGTGCAGGAGCAGATAGGCCGGGGGCTCCCCCTTGAGACGGGTCAGATCAATCTCGGCTTCGGCTCCGGTCCCGGTACCCGGAACGGACGCCGAGAGCCTCAGCTTCGGAGCCATCCTCCAGGCCGACGTTCGAATCCTGTCCGCCACTCCGCCCCGCTCGCGGGATTTCTCGAGGGCGTGCAGCAGCACCGCCAGCGGGCTGAGGGGCGCCTGCCAGAACGATGCGTAGATCACGCGGTGTCCCCGCGCCTCGGCGTGCGGCGCCAGATCCTGGACCAGAAACTCGGTCTTGCCGGTTCGCCTCGGCGCGAAGAGGCTCAGAGCCTGAGCCGGACCATGAGCCAGCGTTGCGAACACCTGTTCCGCGAGTTCGTCGCGCCGGAAGTGCCAGGGGTCTCTCGCCATCGGTCATCCTTTATCCACGTTTAGCAGTAAATGGATAATTATCTCACGATGGACAATGGCTAGAGGGGGCCTTCGGCAAGAGGCTGTCCGAATTGTAGGGCGACAATCAGGATGAGAAGCCGACGACAATCAGGGTGAGAGAGCGGACATGGTTCTTCGGGGGCGACTTCAGGGCATCTCGCTCCGGCCTTGCTGTCCGCGACATGCCGCCCCCATGGCGCGCCTTGCCGAACACCCACCAGGGCCAGGCGCGATGGCAATTCGGGGCGGTTCGGGGGGCGAAACAGCGGCGTTTTGACTCCGAAAGGATTAGTTGGTCAGCTGGACCAAGCCTGTTTTTGGCGCTTGGATACACCCCGGCGCCCTTGCGGCCGCCGTGGCCGGAGAAGCGGTCAGCGCGGCGGTGCGGCCGGCTATCCGGAGGGCCCTTGCAGGGTCGAGAGCCCGCGGACAAGCATGTGCCAGTGCGCCGACGCGCCTCCGGTGGTCATCGTGATCCGGCGGCCCGAGACGGTGAAGCGCGCCGGGGTGCGGAGCACGCGTTCGGCAAGGCACCGCAGGCTCCAGCCGGTGCCGGTCATGCGCTCCAGGACGGCGCGCTGAATGTGCATGATCTGGTAGCCGAAGCCGACGAGCAGCAGGCGCACCTGGTTGCAGGCGAAGGGGTCCACCCCCTTCTCGCGCTTCCTGATCTCCTTGCTCCTGAAGTGGCTCTTGCGGCGCGATGTGGACGACAGGGCCGGGGCGACGACGCTCATTAGTTCGCCCAGATGGCCCTCCGCCTTTCCGCGCCTGCGGTACAGCGCCAGGGAGGTCCTCGCCGGCGTCCACCCGCCGCGACAGCGTCGGCTGCGAGGGCAGTCGCCCGGCCCTGCCCAGCGGAGCCGTGCCCGCCCGGTCACCGGTGGCCAGCCGCGACGCCGGATCGTTCCGCAGCTCCGTGGCGTCGTTGTGGTCCCGGCGGCCCTGCCCCACCAGCAGCAGAAGCGTCCGCGCGAGCCGGCCCTGCGAATGCCGGACCCGGCGCCCGCCGCGCTTATCCGGCAACCGCTTCGCCAGAAACCGCACCACCCTGCTGCGCCTCAGCAGCTCCCGCCCCGTCAGAGCCCCCGAATCCCCCGTGATCCGGTCCCGGCGGGACCCGATCCTGATCGATCTGTTGAAGCTGAATGCCGCATTCACTATCTTCGCCTCCGACGCGCCAGCGGTTCGCGCCGCAACAGATCACCGAGCGGCGGCGTCCGTCCTAACTCAGGCTACTGGCAACGGAAATCCGACATGCGACGGTCAGCTTCGGCTATGGGCAGAAACGGTTGGACATCGGCACTGGTTCGCCGCCTTGGCGCCACGGTGCTCTGCGCCGGAGCGGCACCAGCGGCGGGGCTGGCTCAGACGGAGCTCAACCTACTCCACGGCGAGCAGGTCAACCCCTTTGGGGAAACGGTCACGACGAGCCGGACCACGGTGCTTACGGTGCAGCACTACGAGCAGTGGAGGTACGGCGACGTATTCCTCTTCATCGACCTGGCCGACGACGCCGACCTCGACGGCTTCAACGACGACGACGCATACGGCGAATTCTTCGCCAACCTTAGCCTGGGCAAGGTCCTCGGGGCCGATCTGGGATTCGGCCCGATCCTGGACTTCGGAGTCGTGGCGGGTGCCTCGTTCGGCGCCGACGACAACATTCGCCAGTGGCTGCCCAGCTTCCGCATCGCTTGGCGCGTGCCCGGGTTCGTGTTCCTCACCACCGACTTCGCGCTGGCCATGGACGCGGGCGGCGGAGTCCAAGGGCGTGGCCGCTATGCCAAGCGCGACGACCACCTCATCACTTCCGTCGTCTGGCTGCTGCCCTTCGCCGTCGCAGGCCAGTCGTTCTCCTTCGCCGGCTTCGCGGAGCACCAGTCGGGATCGTCCAACGTCCCGGTTGCGCTATTCAGTCAGCCTCAGCTCAGATGGGACATCGGCGGAGCGAGCGGGTTGATGCTCGGGGTCGAGGGCCTGCTCTGGTTCAACAAGCTGGGCACGAAGACGCACGAGGCGAACCCGCAGCTGATGTTGGTGTGGGAGATGTAGGCAGAGTCCGGCGTCTGCCCGGAGACCATCTTCGCGGGCGGGTCCCGGTTCTACCCCGCGCGCTCAGCGGGGCTGCCGCATCGCCGCGGCCGCCTCCATGCGGGCAACGGTCGCCCGCCAATCCTGCTCTCTCGGCTCGAGGGCAGGCTGTCGGAAGTCGTTCGGGGCATCGAGAAGCGCACGCAGGAGTTGGATGCCAGCGCGGCTACTGCGACGAGGAGCACCAGCGCTTGGGTGCCGACGTCGATGACGCGAGGACCGAGTGGGACAAGGCAGCGCGGAGGTGGACAGGGCCTATACCTGATCCTGTCTCCCAAACAGAGGTGTCGGCGTGGTGTTCGTCGCCGTGGATGGCCGATCAGTAGCCCCGCGCGTCGCTCCTGGGCACTCTCCGGTAGGCGGTGCCGCGGCGGTCGTAGGGCTTCGATCGGAACCTGACGAATTCATGGAGCGCATCCAGATTGTCCCTCGCCCGGCGCATTTCGTGTGGCGTGATCTCGGCGAGCACGGTCCCGAACTGGAGGTGAGGGGTCACGGGCATCTCGACCCGCCGTTCCGACGGGAGCAGCGTGACCTCGACAATCCGGCGGCCCCGATGGCGCCGCTCGGGGTCCAGGCAGCCCAGCGCCCCTCGCAATGCGTCCTCCCAGCCCCGGTCGTCGAGGCGATCCAGCGCGATCGGCGTGGGGCCGAGGTGCTGGTCCCTGATCCGGACCCGGCTGCGGATCTGCCACGCGTCCCGGCTCCACCGCACGACGACCTCCTCGGGTCTCGCGACCCACCGGCGATAGCGGGTCAGGAGAAGCGGCCCGACAGCTCGCGCTCGATGAAGCGCGCGACCGGCCAGTCGTCGTACTTCATGCCCTCCAGGTTGACGCCCAGCGAGGCCGCATCCCGTCGGATGTCGTACCCGGCGTTCCACTGGACGCCCTCGCTGCCGTCCGAGACGCCCAGGACGCCGCGGGATGGGTGGCCGAAGTCGCGGCCGGGGCACTCAAACAGTTCCCTGAAGAGGCGCTTGAGAGCGTCGGCGGGTTCGGTGTGCGGCATGAGCGAGGCCATTGGTGGGGTGGGGGGCGTGGTCGAGCGCCGGAGCAAGTCGGGGGATGGTCCGAATGTGGCGCGGCGCGGTCGTCGTGTCACGGGTAGGCGTCCACGGCGACCGGGGTCGGGGCGGCGGTCGTGGTGGGGTGGCGGCGGATTCAGTGTGACGATACTGATTGGAGAACCACTGTCGTCACTAGGCCGATATGCAGATCCACACGCCCGATCACATCCTTGACAGTATCGAATCGGTGTTTCTACCCTTTGCCGCGATTGGCACAATCATGAAGAGGCACTACCGGATGAATCCCGGCTCCTCACGGCAAGAGAGCCCACCGATGAGGTCCACAGCGGACTATCCCGCAGGCTACGCAAGACCGCCCGGGTGAGACTCCGCCAGGCAGGCGAACCCCCCCACAGGAGGAACAGATGATCTCGTCATCCCGTCCCGATCTCCCGGCCTTCCTGGCCTACCTGAAGCGAGTCGAGGAGGCACGGAAACTCGTGGCCGAGTTCGATGCTTGGCTCGCGAGCGCCCCCCCGCTTCCCGACATCGAGCCGCCTGGGGAACCGGGTGACGGCGGGTCGCGCGTCCATTGGGAGACGACCGAGGACCTGGCCGTGCGCGTCGTCGCGATCCTCCGCCACGACGGGGGCCCGCTTCGCGCCCGCGACATCCTGACGATCCTGCAGGAAACCGGAACGTCGTTCATATCGGAGAACCCGGTCTACTCGGTGGTCGGAGCCCTGAAGGTTGCGCGTGAGAACGGCTGGGTCGTCCAGAAGGGGAGGGGGTGGTGGCAGGCCGTGTCGCAGGCTCCGGCGGATCCTTGCGAGGGTGCGGAGTGAGGCGAGGGTGGAGGGGGCCACGGGTAGTGGGATGGGCATTGTTGGAGCGGCGTCGCCCATAGGCTGACGGCCAGCGGACTCGGCGCGCGCGGTGGGCGAGGTCACCGTGGTCGCGCCCCTGCGGGCAACGGAGCGGCGCGAGCAGGCATCTCCGGCGTGATCTTCCAGGCGGATGGGCGGCAACGACATCTGCTCATGGCTGCTGAGGGCCAAGTGTGGGTAGGGGGAGGGGGTGCGGGGGGATGGAACCCGCGGGCAGTCAACTCGTCGGGCGTGGCGCTATGAACGGCGGGGACGCAGCGAGTGCCGGTGGGACTCCATGGCGAAGTACAGCGCGTGCAGGCGATTCGGGAAGCGGTACCCGCCCCGGATCTCCGGATCGGACTCGATCGCTCCCAGCTTCTTCATCCGGCTCAGGAAGTTGTCGAGCGAGCGCTTGTCGTCCCCGTCGAGACGGGCCAGGACCTCGCTTCTGCGGAAGCGCATCCACCGCTGCTCCGTCGCCTGACGCTGGGCGATCTGGCGCAGGATGGAGCGGTAGCGTTCGCTCTGGAGCGCGCGGAACACGCCGGGTTCCAGCAGCTTGCTGCCGATCACCTCGGCGGCCGTGACGATCCCCTGAATAACGTTGGGGGTCGTGATGTTCCGAGCGCTTGCGCTGCGCCACACGGCGTCTCCGATCTCGTGCGCCAGGACCGGCAGCCCGCCGGTGAAGCGAACCATGAACGCGATGTCATTGTCGGAGACCCGCGCTCGGCCGCGGGTGAACGTCTTCCCGTAGAAGTCGGCGACCTCCTCATCCGACCACGGTTCGATGTCGACCACGTCGAACACTCTATCCAGCGACGGCTGGCCGGCCAGGAGTTCGTGCCGCCGCTCCTCGAGTCCCACCACGAGGATGCACAGCCCGCCCTCGGACGCCGACGTGGCGAACTCGTCCACCGAGCTCTTGAGCCAATGTGCGAACGCCTCCGACTTGGCCAGCCCGTTGATGTCGTCGAGGACCAGGAGGATCGTCCGCTTCGGCTTGGGAAGGGTCTTCAGCAGGTTCCTGATCGCCGGAACGAAGTCGCGGGCCAGTGTCTCCAGGTCGTGCCGGGTCAGGTTGAGGTCCAGGGTGAGGCCGAAGAGGCCCGCGCTCTTGATCCGGTTCCCCAGAAAGCTGGTCAGCTGCTGGTGCCAGGGCTTGTCGATGCTGTCGTTCAGCAGCCGGTGGAAGGTCCGCCTGAGCATCTCGGGAACGTCATCGACTCCTCCAAGGTAGACGTGACAACCCACCGCTTTGGAGTCGTGTTCGGCCCGGTGACGGACCAGGGCCGCCAAGGAGCTCTTGCCGATTCCCCTTTCCCCGGTGACGAAGCCGACGCCGAGGGTGCCCTGGGCACTCCGGCGGACGAGGCCGTGAAGCCGCTCGATTTCCGCGCTCCTGCCGACGAAGAGTTCTATCGGTGCCGGTCGCCCGGGACGGAAGGGACTGGTTTCCGGATTCATGTGGCCTCTCGCGTTGGTGACCCGTTCAATTTCAATCTATCAGCCTAGTCGGGTCTGCAGATCAGCGGGACAGGCGACATGCCCTGGCGGCCGCGCACGGGACCGCCTCTGCGAACCCCCCCGGTCACCCAAACTCCCGCGTGTCCGGCGAGACCTCTGGCATCGCCGGGTCGGCGAAGCCCTTGTCGCTTGAGGGGTTTTTCGACAACCGGGTCGCCTTGTCGATCAGCCATTCGTGACGGCTCGATCAGCGCGACGAAGACTATCCCGCAGGCCTCTTACGAATGCCTTGAGCGATGAGTCGTGTTTTCCTGCCCGGAATAGATCCATCGCGTCGGCCAGCTCTCGTGCGAACTCGACACCGTCCAGCGTGGATGGATGGCCTGCGCCGAGGATGGCGGTGGTCAGCATTTGCTTGTAGTGGTCGCGGACGCACTTCCGCCGACCCACCGAGGGCCTGGTGCCGACCACGGCGTGGAAGGAATCTGGATCCGCCAGGTACCAGCGCTCGATGTGCGGGTCCGGGCAGGCGGTGACGAGCATGTGGACAAACGGATCCCCAGTCGCGCGTCGAATGTTCCTGGCGGTCTCGGTGAACGAGGAGCAGTTTCCGTCGATCGCGACCACCAGGATGGCCGGCGCTGCCCTCCCACCCACACCCTTCTCGCGAAGAAGCTGGTAGCGCTTGAACGAGGCCATCGCTTTCGCATGGCCGCCATGCGCGTTTCGTATCTGGCATTGCAGGGCAAGTCCCTCTTCGCGACCCATTCTCTCCACGAGCGGCACAAGGAGCTGCCGGTGGGCGTCGTCTTCGACGAAGAACTCGACAAGCAGGGGCCTACTCATCAATGAACCCGCTCAGAACCAAGCTCTCGAAGAGGTGGTCTTCAGTCGGCACCCGGAGCGCTTCGGCGACTTCCGGATCGTCAAAGAGCGGACCATGGGTGTCAAATGGTTCGACCACGCTCCCTCCACCCTCACGGCGCACATTAAAAAGGGGATTATTGACGAAAGTAACCACGGGGCTTGATCTTCGGGATCAATATGGTTA
>JAPPGI010000132.1 GCA_028874985.1 Gemmatimonadota bacterium
CCCGCGGCCGGTGGCGTCACCTCCGGGCGACCCTCGCCGCGCCCGTCCGTCTCCACCCGTCGCCCGCTCACCCGATGCTCCTCCGCCCGAGCTGCTCGACGATGTAGTCGCTCGCCCGCCACGCGATCGCCATGATCGACAGCGTGGGGTTCTTGTCGGCATTCGAGGCGAACGGCGCCCCGTCGGTCACGAAGAGGTTGGGCACGTCCCACGACTGGCAGTACTGGTTCAGCACCGAGGTGCGCCGGTCGTCGCCCATGATCGCGCCGCCCACCTCGTGGATGATCTGCCCGCCCTTCGAGATCGCCCGGGCCCCGTCGGTCTGCACGGTGCTCAGGATCCGGCCGCCCATCTCGTCGACGATCCCGGCGAAGGTGCGCTGCATGTGGAGCGCCTGGTTGAGCTCGTGATCGGACCACTTCCAGTGGAACTTCAGCACCGGAATGCCGTAGCGGTCGACCTTGTCCGGGTCGATCTCGCAGTAGCAGTCCTCGTTGGGAATCATCTCGCCGCGGCCGTCGAAGCCGATGAAGCTGCCGTAGTAGCGCCGGCAGTCGTCCTTGAAGCGCCGGCCGTAGCTGCCCCGGGTCAGGGGATCGAGGCCGCTGAAGGCGCCGAACCCCGGCATGCGCCGCCCGCCGCCGAACTCGATGTGGTAGCCGCGGGGGAAGTCGAGCCTGCCGGCCAGCTGTTCGCCGTACAGCCACCACGGCATGTACATGTGGATGGCCGAGGCGCCGTCCTCGTTGTGGGGGGGGAGCGACTGGAGCGCGGGGATGTGGGCGTACAGGCCCGCACCCACGGTGTCCATGACGTACCTGCCCACGAGGCCGGAGGAGTTGGCCAGCCCGTCGGGGAAGAGGTTGCCGGTCGAGTTGAGCAGGATGCGCGCGGACTCGCAGGCGCTCGCGGCGAGCACCACCACGCGCGCCGCGGCGAATTCGTCGAGCAGCGTGGCCTTGTCGATGTAGTGGACCCCGGTGGCGCGTCCCCGCGCATCGACGGTGACTTCGCGCACCATGGCTCCCGTGCGGATGTCGAGGTTGCCGGTGGCCAGGGCGGGGGGGAGGAGGACGGTGGTCGACTGGAAGTTGGCGCGGATGGAGCAGCCGCGCCCGCAGGGGGTGGCCCAGTAGCAGGCCGCGCGGCCGCGCATCGAGTCGGCGGTGACGCGCCGGGCCAGTTCGTTGCCGGGGAAGATGCGTCGTGGCAGGCGGTCCGCGTCCTGGGTCTGCGTCAGGATGGCCAGGTGGCAGGGGACGACCGGGATCCCCAGGCGGCGGCAGGCCTTGCGGGTCAGCAGCTCGTACGCCCGTGGCTTCGGCGGCGGTTGCAGCACTCCCGGAGACGAGTCGGGCGTGTTCTCCAGTCCCTCGTTCGAACCGTACACGCCGATAAGGGACTCGGTTCTGTCGTAGTAGGGCGCGATATCCTCGTACGACATCGGCCAGTCGAACCCGAGTCCGTCGCGGGAGCGCGGCTTGAAGTCGTATTCGCCCATGCGCAGCGAGATGCGTCCCCAGTGATTGGTCCTGCCCCCGAGCATGCGGGACCGCCACCACATGAACTCCGACCCCTCGCCCACCGAATACGGCTCGCCCGGCACCTGCCAGCCGCCGTCGACGGTGGCGTCGTAGAACCCGAAGGGCTTGTCGGACGTGCCCGCCCCCCGGAGCGGCGCGTCCTTCGGGAGCTGGAACATCGGTGTCTCACGGATCGGGTCATAGTCCCGGCCGGCCTCCAGCATGAGGACGCGAAGCCCCGAAGTGGCCAGGATGAACGCGGTGATCCCGCCCCCGGCCCCGGAACCGACGACGATGGCGTCGTAGGTTGGGCTACGGCTCATCCGCCTTCCCGAACGCTTGTCTCGCCGATTTCGATGCCTGCGCGGGGATTGGCCATGGACGGGGCTCCTTGTCGGCCGGCCGCCCGGTCAGCCTTCGCCGCCGGGCGGCTCGGGGGCGATCCGGTCACCTCTGAATTTCGGAAGCTCGAAGATATGGTGAGTCGAGGTGGAGGACACGACCCAGTTGCCCGGTTCCTGCATGATCTTCAGGGAGACCAGTTCGTTCCCGTCCGCATCCAGGGCCTGGACGAAGCGGTCCGGCTCCTCCGGCATCCGATAGTCCGGCTCGAACCCGGTCGCACGCATGCTCGCGAGTTCCTGCAGCATGTTGCGTATGGCGTACGATTCGGCCTCCTGTCCGTTCACCATCCATACCGAGTCCCGGCGTTCGTAAACGGTGGTGGCGCCGTCCCGCGTGACGCGAATGGTGGCGACGGCCGACGTGTCGGTCTCCAGCATCTGCTTCCTGCGCAACTGGAACTCGTTTCGCCCGACCATGTAGCGAAGATCCCCGTGGACCAGGTAGACCGTATCGGAGTCCGGCAGGCGGGCGTAGCCGGTCTTGGTCATGGGCGCGTGCTTGCCGAACAGGATCGTCACGCCTCCGCTGGTGACCATCTTTCGGGCGCTGTCGGTGGTCATGCCCATGTCCAGGTGGTTGTCGGGGTTGGTGGCCGCGATGTTCCCCACCCGGGCGCTGTCGACGGCCCGCAGAAAGCGGTTGACCACCTTGGGGTCGGTTTGGAAACCGTTCACGGTCCACGCGTCCCCCTCCTTCTCCAGGAGGATGTCGCCGCGCGGGCTGGTGAATTCCACCCGCGTGAGGAGCGCGCCGTCGATCTCCGTCAGCGCCGCGCCCAGGCGGGAATCGGGGACCTCCCGGTCACCCCCCCGGACCAGTGTGACCAGGAGGTAGAGCGCCGTGACCGCGCCCAGAAAGTAGAGGGAAGCGCGCAGTGTCTTGTTACTCATTGTCAGTCTCCTCCTGCTCCTCCTGAGCTTCGCGCCAGCGCCGCTCGGCCCGCCTCGTGCGCCCCGTGACCCGGGCGAAGCCGAACAGGATGAAAAGCACCGGCACGCCGATCAGGGATGTCCATTTGAGCACTCCCTTGCCGGCCTCGGATTCGAAGACCAGCGTGGGGGGTGTCCGGTCCTTGGAGCGGATGCCGATCAGCACCTCGTCCTGAGCCAGCCAGTCGGCGGCGTTGGCCGCGAAGACCAGGCTCTGGGAGTAGCGCCGCGCCCAATCCTCGCTCAGGAAATCGGTGTCGCCCACCGCGACGATGCGTCCTCCGGGCCGCTCGGCCGCGCCGCCCCCTTCCCCCTCGCCTTCGAGTTCCGCCGCGGCCGAGGGATCCACCGCGACGGCAACGGTGTGGACCCCCAGCTCGTCCTGGCTGGGGGTGATTGCCATGGCCGGGTTGATGGGGGAACCGGGAGGCCGCGTGCCGCCGCTCTCGGTGGTGGTCCACAGCGGCGTCACCGAAGGATCGTCCTCCTGCCACGTGAACGGCGACGCCCATGCGAGGCCGATGTTGTCGAGTTCCTGGTTGATGGCGTGGTCCTCGCCGCGCGTCGCGACGGGCCAGAAGGGATAGGGCTGCAGGATTCTGAAGACCCCCTGCGACAACGACACGCGTTCGGAAGACGCGACATCGAAGACGATTTCGCCCGTCGACTTCACACCGCGGGCCGCGAGCAGGTCCTCCAATCCGGTCGTCACCGGCATCGCCACCGGCGAATTGCGGTCATAGAAGGCGTGCCGCTCCAGGAGGAGGAGCGCCGCCCCGCCGGCGGCGAGGTAGCCGTCGACCGCGTCGGCCACCTCCGGCGTTACGTCCTGGGGTCCCGCCACGACCAGCACGTCTACGGAATCGCTGTCCAGGGTGGCCGCCGAGTCGGTCTCCATGTTGACCGAGATGATGTCGAAACGGCCGGCCAGCGACTCGCGCAGACTCTGGAGTTCGTACGGCTCCCTCGCCCCGAATCCGGTCATGAAGGCCAGGACGGGGCGCTCGTCGATCGTCATCCTGGCGATCGCCGACACCAGGCGGAACTCGAGGTCGTCGGCGCGGCGGATCACCGGGATGCTCTCATGCTCGTCGGCGTAGGTGAGCGCCAGCCCGAAGTAGCCCTGCTTCACCTGGAACTCGTCGTCGCCGATGACGTTGAAGTTGATCGGCATGACGCCCAGCGCGGACGCTTCGCCGGCGGCTTCCTCGCCGTCGTCCGGGTTGACCTCCCGAACCGCCAGCATCCCCCTGGAGGCGTTCTCCAGGTCGGCCACCAGGTCGCGCACGTCCCGGACGATGAGCTGGATCTCCTGGGGCAGGTCGTCGCTCAGGAAGAAGGTGAGGTTCACGATGTCGTCGAGGTTGCCCACGATGTCGCGGCTCCCCTCGGAGAGCGTGAAGAGGCGACCCTCGGTGAGGTCCAGACGCCCCCGCACGTGGCCCCCCAGGAGGTTGAGCACGAGCACCGCCAGCGTGATCACCCCGGTGCCGATGCGAAGCCGCCGGAAGGCCTCGCCCTTGCGGCTCAGCCGCTCGCGGCCCAGCGCGGCCACGGCCAGCAGCAGGAACAGCCCGCAGGTGGACACGAAGTAGAGAAGGTCGCGCAGGTCGATCACGCCCCGCGCCACGTTCTCGAAGTGGCTGATCACCGACAGTTGGAGGAACCAGCCGCCGATCAGGCGCGGCAGCCCGATCTGCACGACCGGCGTCCCGATCAGCACCAGGGCGAAGCAGATGAACGACCCCAGGATGAAGGCCGTGATCTGGTTCCGGGTCATCGACGAGGCCCAGACTCCGATGGCGATCATCTGCGCGGCCAGGAGCGCCGCTCCCACGTACTGCGCCAACATTATCCCCACATCGGCTTCGGACACGGCGAGCAGGCCGACGGCCATGGGCAGGGTTCCGGCCAGCGTGACCAGCACGAACAGCCAGCTGCCCAGGAACTTGCCCAGGACGACCTCGGTCTCGCTGAGCGGCTGCGCGATGAGCCACTCGAGGGTGCGGCCCCGGCGCTCCTCCGCGAGGCTCCGCATGGTCACGGCCGGCACGAACACCACCAGGAGCCAGGGGAGGAGGTCGAAGAAGGGGCGCAGCGTGGCCGCCGAGATGGCGAAGAGCGACCGGAATGAGAGGTACAGGCCCAGGCCCAGAAAGGCGACCGCGAGGATATAGGCGGTCGGCTGGTCGAAGAAGCTCCTGAGCTCCCGCCGGGCGACCAGCAGGATCTGCGTCGTGAGCTGTCTGATCATGACTCGTCATCCTCCTCCGGCTGGTCCATGGTGAGCTCGTGGAAGAGCTGTTCCAGGGTGGCCCGCTCGCGGCGGAGCTCCCACAGGACCCAGCCGCGCTCGGTGGCCAGCCGGAAGATCTCGGGCCGGAGTTCCCGGTCGTCGCCGGCCTCCAGGTTCACCCGTACCCGGCCGTCGACCGGCTCCGAGCCGTGGTCCGCGACGCCGGGGAGGGCGCGCAGGGCCTCGGCCACGTCCGCACCCTCCGCCTCGACGGTGTAGCGGGCGACCCCGCGCCGGGCGTCCATCAGTTCCGCGACGGTGCCGTCGGCAGCGATGGCACCCTTCGAAATGACCAGCAGCCGGTCGCAGGTGGCCTCCACCTCCTGCATGACGTGGGTGCTCAGGATGACCGTGCGCTCCGCGCCCAGCGCGTTCACCAGCTTGCGGATCTCGACGCGCTGGTTGGGGTCCAGCCCCTCGGTGGGTTCGTCGAGCACCAGGATCTCGGGCTCGTGCAGGATGGCGCCGGCCATCCCCGTGCGCTGCCGGAAGCCCTTGGAGATCTCGGCGATCGGCCGGAAGAAGACGTCCGCCAGACCGGTTTCCTCGACCACCCGCCCGATCCCGCTCCGGGCCTGCCCGGCGTCCAGGCCCCGCAGCCGGGCCACGTACTCCAGAAACTCGCAGACCAGCATGTCGTCGTAGAGCGGGTTGGCTTCGGGCAGATAGCCCACGCGCGACTTGGCGGCGGTGAGATCCTCCCCGATCGGCACGCCGTCGAACCGGATCCGGCCCTCGTCTGGCTGGAGCGTGCCCGTGAGCATTCGCATCGTCGTCGTCTTGCCCGCCCCGTTGGGTCCGAGAAAGCCGACGACCTCGCCCCGGTTCACCTCGAAGGTGGCCCCGTCGACCGCCACGATGGGACCGTAGCGTTTGGTCACCCCATCCACCGAAATCATCCGTATTCGTCCTCCTGCGCTGGTGTGAAAGAAAACCGCGTCGATTCTAGACCGATTCCGGGGGGCTGTCCAGTGGGGAGGGGGGCGCTCGGGGGTGCGGATCGACCCGGGACGCGCGTGGGGTTTCGACTTGCGGGCGGACCGGATGGGTGCGGACTCGCGACCCCTTGCCGCCGGGCTCACAATCGCCATGTTGTTACCAATGCGTGGCGGTACCCCGCAGGGTGGGACGATATGGTGTCGGAACACCGGGCCGGATTGGCCGGGCCGGTTCACAGGAGGCAGTTCGGAGTCCGGGGCGGCGGCCCCCTCCAGAACCACATCAAACAAGGAGGTAGATCGGATGAGAATTGTTCGTGCAACCCCCATCCTGCTGTTCCTGGCGCTGCCTCTCGGCGCCCAGCAGCAGACCGGTACGGTGAGTGGGACGGTAACCGCCGAGGGCAGCGGCGTGGAGAACGCCCAGGTGGTCCTTGCCCACACGGAGACGGGAGCCCAGTACGGTGACCTCACCGGGGCCGGCGGACGCTACGACATCTCGGGCGTACCAGCCGGATCCTACGAGGTGTCCGTCCACATGATCGGTTTTGCCGCGGAGAACCAGGAAGCCTCGGTGTCGGCCGGCCGGACCCTGACCGTCGACTTCGACATGACGCCGTCGGCGCTGGTGCTCGGGGGCATCGAGGTGCTGGCCGAACAGGCGGAGGCGCGGCGCACGCCCGTCGCCTTCAGCCACGTGTCGAAGGCGAAGATCCAGAGCCAGCTCGGCTCCCGTGACTTGCCCTTGGTGCTCAACGTCACCCCGTCGGTCTACTCGACCGCGCAAGGAGGCGGCGCCGGCGACGCGCGCATCAGCGTGCGCGGCTTCAGCCAGCGCAACACGGCGGTGATGATCAACGGCGTGCCCGTCAACGACATGGAGAACGGGTGGGTCTACTGGTCCAACTGGGACGGCCTGGGCGACGCCGCGACCAGCATCCAGCTGCAGCGCGGCCTGAGCGCCATCAACCTGGCCACGCCGTCGATAGGCGGGACGCTGAACGTGATCACCGACCCGAGCCGGAAGGAGCCCGGCTACAACCTCAAGCAGGAGTTCGGGGGCGGGAATTTCCGCAAGACGACGATGACCGCGTCTACGGGGCCCGTGGGCAAGTTCGCCATGACCGCCTCTGTGGTTCGGAAGACCGGCGACGGGATCATCGACGGGGCGTGGACCGACGCCTGGGCGTACTACATGGCCTCGCAGTACAAGTTCAGCGACCGGAACCGGGTGGAGTTCTACGCCGTCGGGGCGCCCCAGCGGCACGGGCAGAGATCGTGGAAGCTGAATGTCGCAACCTATGACCGGGAGTTCGCCCTCTCGTTGCAGGGCTACGATTCGGTAGCGGTCGAAAACCGCTTCAGCAATCAGGCCGGGCGATTCTGGAACCCCAATGTGGCGGGCGTCAGCCCCAGCTACACGGGGCGCCAGTTCACGAGCACCGGGCCGGGCGCGGGCATCTTCAGCCGCCATGACCCCAGCTTCATCAACGAGCGCGAGAACTACTTCCACAAGCCGCAGGTGAACGTCAACTGGTACTCGCAGCTGGACGACGGACTGACCGCTCACACGGTGGCCTACTACTCCGGCGGCAGGGGCGGGGGTACGGGAACCTTCGGTTCGCTACGCTGGGACTTCACCTACGCGCAGCGCTTCGCGGACTGGGACGCCACTATCTCGCGCAATGCGAGCAGCAACCGCGGATCGTGGGGCGTGCTGCGCAACTCGGTCAACAACCAGGACACCTGGGGCTTCATCACCCGGCTGCAGAAGGAGTTCGGCGCGGATGTGACGACCGAGATCGGGATCGACTGGCGCACCGCCACGATCGAGCACTACCGCGAGGTTCGCGACCTGCTGGGAGGCGATTACTACGATTGCTTCCGGTGGAACTGCTACTCCGAATTCTGGAACGAGGACAGGGGAGACGGCGAACTCGGGCTGGGCGACAAGATGCACTACCACAACGAGAACGACGTGAACTGGGTGGGCGTGCACCTGCAGGCCGAGAGGTCCACTCCCGGCGGCTCCTTCTACGGAATGGCCGGGTGGTCCAGAAACGCGTACAATTTCACCGACTTCTTCACGAAGGGCGAGGGGAACAGGCCCCTGCAGTTGAGCAGCGGGGGATTGACGGGGTACCAGATCAAGGGCGGCGCCATGCGCAACCTGGACCCGGAGTGGTCGCTCTACGGGAACGCCGGATACGTCTCCAAGGTGCCGATCTTCGACGGCGCCATCGACGACATCAACGGCCTCCTGGTCGAGAACCCCAAGAACGAGACCTTTCTCTCCTTCGAGGCCGGGACGCGCTTTCGCTCCCTGAACCGGAAGTTCTCGCTGGATGCCAACCTCTACGTAACCCAGTGGAACGACCGGACCGGGAGGCGGTTCGAGCGCGACTTCTTCGGTGAGGACAAGCACGCGGTGGTCAGGCTGCTCGGGATGGACGCGCGCCACATGGGCCTGGAGCTCGAAGGCGCCTACCGGCCTGCCGACTTCGTGCGCTTCGACGCGGCGCTCTCCCTCGGCAACTGGAAGCACACCGACAACATAGACGGCGTCTTCATCTCCGATGACGTTTCGGACGACTCGGTGGCGTACGAGCTGTTCGTGGACGGCCTCTACGTAGGAGACGCGCCCCAGTACCAAGCCGCGTACGCCGTTTCGTTCTTCCCTGCCGGCGGTCTGTATCTGCAGTTCGTCGGCAAGTCGTTCGGGAAGCACTACGCCAACTTCGACCCCTTCTCCCGCAGGCACGAAGTCGAACTGAGCATCCAGTCCTGGCAGCCGCCGGGGTACTCGGTCTTCGACTTCCACGCCTCGTACCGCCTTTCGGATGAGATGTCGGCACCGTTCGGCGGGAACGTCAAGCTCTTCATCCACGGCTTCAACATCTTCGACCTTCTCTATATCCAGGATGCCACCGACAACTCGCGCTTCAACGGATACAGAGACGATGGCGAGCGCGACCGCGGACGCCTGAGCCACCAGGCCGACGACGCGGAGGTCTTCGTGGGCTACCCGCGATCGTTCAACTTCGGGTTCCAGATCTCCCACTGACCGAGTGACCGGGGAGGCTCGCGGCGGGGCAGCTGCGAGCCTCCCCGAGGAACGGTCCAGAGGCTTCCAAGACGGCCGGAGGGGCCCCAGGGAGCAGCCGCCGATGTGTCTCCGTCGGCGGCCTTCAGTGCCGCGGCCCGCGCCCGGCCACGTGGCCTGTCAAACGCCCGTGCGCCAGCAGCTCCACGAGCGCGTCCGGATTTTCGGTGTTGATCCAGTGCCCGCCCTCGACCTCGTGCAGAAAGACCCTGCCGGTGCCCCTCCCCGCCCCCCGAATGCGCGCCACGGCTTCCGCATCGAGCACGCTCGACGCGGAAGCCTTCACGAAGTGGATCACCGCGCCCTCGGGCGGCTCCTCGACGACATCCCAGGCGTCGACGGAGAAGTAGTCGCGCAGGTACCCCTCCATCTCGTCCGGGTCGATCCGCCACACCCACCCATCCCACCCGTCTTGCCGCACGTTCGTGGCCATCCACCGGGCCACCACCGGCGAATACCCCTCGGCCTCGACCGCGGCCACCGCCTCGGCCCGGCTTCCGAACGGTCCCGGCCGGCGCCTGAGCACGCCCAGCATGCGCCACGCGCCCCCCGCCGGACGCCCCGCCCCCGGCGCCGAGTCGACGATCCAGTACCGGCGGGGAGCCGGGGCTGCGCGGCGGGCGTGGAGCAGCGCGACCTTGCCCCCGAACGAGTGGCCCAGCACGGCGTCGGCGGCGCGGCCCAGGTGGTCCTCCACACCTGACACGTCGGTCGCACAGGCCGCCACCGTATGGGGCGCCAGCCGCGGCGACCGCCCGTGCGAGCGCAGGTCGACCAGGGTGACGCGCCACCCGGGCCGAGCGCTGACGAGGCGACGGGCGACGGTGCGCCAGTTGCGGCCCGCGCCGTAGATTCCGTGCAGGAGCAGCATGGTGGCCGACGGCGCGGCCCCGGGAGCCGTGAGGTGGTCGTGGTGGAGCGGTGTCATCCCGTATCTTAGCACCCGGCGTGGGCGGCGAAGGCCGCCCCCCCCATCCACTTCCGCGAACACGGCAAGCATGTGAGACGTTTCGCAAGCGCACCTTTTCGAACCGTCCGGGCCGCTCTGCTGTTCACCTGTTCCCTGCACGCCCCTCCCCTCCACCCCCAGACTCCCCCCGCCGCCCCCTCGCCCGGCCCGACCGTCACCATCCCCCGCCTCACGGGCCCGGTCGAGCTGGACGGCGTCGTGGACGAAGCGGCCTGGGACGACATCGCGCCCTTCCCGATGACCATGTACAGCCCCACCTTCGGCGGCCCCCTCACCGAGACCACCGAGGTCAGGGTCGGCCACGACGACCGCTACCTGTACGTGTCCGGCCGCATGTACGACTCGGAGCCTGACCGTATCCGGACCGGCACCCTCTACCGCGACACCTACAGCGGCGACGACATCCTGGGCGTGGTCATCGACAGCTACAACGACCATGAGACCGCGGTCTGGTTCGTCACCAACCCGGCAGGCGTCCGGCAGGACCGCACGGTGTCCAACGACGCGCAGTTCACCAGCGGCATGCCCATGAACTGGGACTGGAACGCCTACTGGGACGTGGCCACCTCGAAGGACGGCAGGGGCTGGTTCGCCGAGTTCCGGATCCCGTTCTCGACCCTGGGTTTCCAGGCGGTCGACGGCGAGGTGACGATGGGGCTGATCGCATACCGGATGATTCCCCGCAGAAACGAGCGCCAGACCTACCCGGTCATGGATCCCGGCTGGGGCCGGCTCGGCTTCGCCAGGCCGTCGGGGGCGCAGCGCATCGTGCTCACGAACGTGCGCCAGGCCACCCCGCTGTACGTGACCCCCTATGCACTCGGCGGATTCCGGCAGACGACGGAGCCGGCGCTTCCGGCCGAGGAGCCGCGGACCGGATGGCGGACCGTGCGGGATCCCACCACCGAGGCGGGCCTCGACATCAGGTACTCGCCGACCTCCAACCTCGCCCTGGACCTCTCCGTGAACACCGACTTCGCGCAGGTCGAGGCCGACGAGCAGCAGGTCAACCTGACCCGCTTCCGCCTCTTCTTTCCGGAGAAGCGCCAGTTCTTCCAGGAGCGGTCGTCAACCTTCGACTTCAACACCGGGGGCACCTTCAACCGACTCTTCCACAGCCGCCGGATCGGTTTGAGCAGCGGCGAACCGGTACGCATCTACGGGGGCGTGTGCGCCGTCGGCAGAGTGGCCGGCACCGACTTCGGCCTGCTGACCATGCAGACCGCGGGACAGGGGGAGGTGTCATCGGAGAACATGGGCGTGCTGCGCCTGCGCCAGCAGGTCCTGAACCCCAACTCGGCCGTGGGGGGCATGCTCACCACGAGGCTGGGTTCGCACGGGGCCGACAACGTCGCGTACGGGCTGGACGCGGTGTTGCGGCTGGTCGGCGACGAGTACCTGCTGGTGCAGTGGGCGCACACCTTCGACGAGGAAGCGGAGCAGGAGGAGGGACTGGAGCCGGGGCTGGTGCGGGCCCGGCTGGAGCGGCGGCGCGACGATGGTTTCTCCTACTACGCCGAAGCGATCCGGGTGGGAAGCGGCTACCGGCCGGGGCTGGGCTTCCAGTCGCGCCGGGACTTCACCTACGGAGCGGGGCGGGTGGGCTACCGGCAGTACCGCGGCGCGGACTCACGCCTGCGGTCGAGGCGCGTGAGCGTCGAGACGTCGCACTACCACCGAAACGGAGACGGGACCGCGGAATCGCGGCAGGTCGCGCCCGAGCTCGAGTTCGACTTCAAGGGGGGCACAAGCCTCACGATCGGGGTGCTGTCGAGCTTCGAGAGCGTACGCGAGGCCTTTGCCGTCGCGGACACGTGGGTCCTGCCCGGCGAGCACTGGTTCCACCAGGGCACCGTCATGCTGCGGCTCCCGCAGAGCGCGGTCTTCCGGGGCGAATTCAACGCGTCGGCGGGGAGCTTCTACGACGGCCGCCGGCTCAGCCTCGACCTGGGTCCGGTCTGGACGGTTTCCCGGCACCTGGAGGTGGAGGCCGGCTACGAGATCAACCGCCTGGACTTCCCGGAGCGTGACATGGGCACCACCACGCGGCTGGCGCGCCTCAGGCTGAAAGCGGCCCTGAACCCGCAAGTCTCGATGAGCACGCTGGTCCAGTACGGCAGCGAAGTCGCGCAGACCAGCGTGAACGTGCGGTTCCGGTATCACTTCCGCGAAGGCACCGACCTCTGGATCGTCTACAACGAGGGGCTGCGCCACGAACTCGGCGGACTCACTCCCAGACCGCCGCGCTCGGCTGCGCGGGAGGTGATGGTCAAGTACTCGCACGCGTTCGTGCGGTGAGGGTTCCCTTACCGATCGGGACAATCCGGACTTGCGGAGGCACCCGCCCGCCCTATTTTCCTGATCGGGAAAACCGACCATGACGACCGACGAGCTGGGACGGATCATACGCGCCGCGCGGCGCGCCCAGGGCCTGCGCCAGGACCAGCTGGCGGGGGCCGCGGGGGTCGGCGTGCGCTTCCTCTCGGAGCTGGAGCGGGGGAAGACCACCGCCAGGCTCGGCAAGGCGCTGGCCGTGCTCGCGGCGCTGGGGTGCAAGGTGCGGATCGAGCCGCCGCCGTGACGCGATCGCTGACCGTTTGGTGGGACGGGGTGGTCGTCGGCTCCCTTGCGCTGGACCGTCATGGGGCGATGCGGTTCGCGTACGACGGCGCCTGGGTCGCGGACCCGGACCGGCCGCCGGTTTCCCTTTCCCTGCCCAAACGGCCGGAGTCGTACAGCACCCGGCTGTGTACGCCCTTCTTCGAAGGACTGCTGCCCGAAGGGACTCAGCGGGATGCGGTTGCCGCAGCGCTCGGAGTATCTTCGGCGAACACCTTTCGGCTGCTTGTCGGGCTGGGGGAGGAAGTGGCGGGTGCGCTCACCCTGTGCCCGGAGGGAGAGGTTCCGTCCGCTCCGGAGGTCGGCGGTGGCGGCCGGGTGTTGCCGGGCGATGAATTGGGCAGGCTCCTCGACACAATTCGGACGCGTCCCCTCCTGGCCGGCCGGGGTGACGGACTGCGCCTCTCCCTCGCCGGCGCCCAGTCGAAACTCCCGGTCGTGGTCACGGGTGACGGGATCGCGGTCCCCGCACCGGGGCAGCCGACCACGCACATCCTGAAGCCCCCCATCCCCGGGCTGGCCGCCACCACCGAAAACGAGGCCTTCGCGATGCGCCTCGCTGCGGCGCTCGGCCTCAAGGTGGCTCCGGTGGAGACCGGGGTGGCTGGCGACCGTCCGTTCCTCCTGGTGGAGCGCTATGACCGGCGCGCCGAGGCCGGCGGATCCGTGCACCGGCTGCACCAGGAGGACTTCTGCCAGGCGCTGGGGGTGACGCCGGCTCGAAAGTACGCGTCCGACGGGGGACCCGGGTTCGTTCGCTGCTTCGATCTCGTCCGGCGGGTTTGCGCGCGCCCGGCAACCGCCGTGCTCGAGCTCCTCGACGCGGCCATCATCCAGGTGCTGATCGGCAACGCGGACGCGCACGGGAAGAACTACAGCATCCTGTACGACCCTCCTCACGCGGCCGCCCTCGCCCCGCTCTACGACCTGATGTGCACGGCCGCGTATCCGCACCTGGCGGCCACCCTGGCCATGAAGATCGGCAGGAGGGGTGCCCTGGAGGAATTCCATCCCGGCACCTGGGACCGTTTCGCGCGCGACTGCGGCCTCTCGGGCCCGTTCGTACGACGGCGCGTACGCAAACTCTGCGACCTGGCCCGCGAGCGGTGCCAAGGCGTCGCGGCGGAGCTTGTCCGGCCGGGGCTCGACGAGGAAGCCCTGCACGCTTTCGCGGCCCGCATCGCCGAACGCGCCGGCCGGCTGGCCGGGACCACACAACAGGAGATCCCCGCACGATGACACGCACCCCCGTCACCCCGCCTCGCGTCCCCCGCCTCCCCGTCGCGCTCCTAACCCTGGTCGTCATGGGCGCCCTTTCCGCCGCCCCGCCCCTCCAGGACGCCGCCACCGGCCAGGCCGTCCCCTTCGCCCGTCTCGGCCAGTCGCTCGGCTACCTCTTCGGCGCCCCCCTCTTCGGCATCTGGGACGCCATGTCGCTGCTCACGGTGAGCCAGCACTACGCGGTGCTCATCACGCTGATCCTGCTCTACCTGGCCCGGCGCGTCCACGCGGACCGTGTGCTGCGCCGCGAGATCGCCGCCGACCCCGCAGCCGCAGCCGAGATTCCCCGTCGCGCGCTCACCGGGATGCGAATCTGGATTCAACTCGGCGGCGCCGTCGGCGCCCTGATCGCCCTGCTCGCCTTCTACGCGGCCGCGGTCTTCCTCCCGCGCCCCATGGTCGCGATCCGGCTCGACGACCCCGACCTCCTCGCGGTCGACTTCCACTCGCACACCAACCGCTCCCACGACGGTTGGGCCCGCTTCACGGCCGCGCGCAACCGCGCCTGGCACGAGGGCGGCGGCTTCCACGCGGCGTACATCACCGATCACTACACCTGGGACGGGGTGGACGACGCGGCCCCCGCCAACCCGGACCGCGCGGGCGAACGCACCGTGATGCTGTCGGGGATGGAGGTCCGGCTCCGCAACCGCCACATCAACCTGCTGGGCGACCGCGAGCGCTACCTGTTCGCCCTGGACGGCACCCGGCACCACCTCGACCCGGACTCGATCGCGGCCGCGCGGGAGCGGGGCGCCCCCCCGGTGACGATGCTGTACACGATACCCGGGCCCCTGGACCAGGTCGTGCCGCTCGGGCCCGGGTCGCCGGCCGGCGTGGTCGGGATCGAACTCAGCGACGGGGCGCCCCGCGGCCTGGAACAGGTCAAGGCCGAGCGCGCGGAGATCCTGGCGCTCGCCGACGGCATGGACCTGGCGGTCGTCGCGGGGTCGAACCTGCACGGGTGGGGACGCACCGCCGCCGCCTGGAGCGTGATGCGGGTCCCCGGCTGGCGCGACATGCCGCCGGGCGAACTCGGCCGCGCGATCGAGGAGGTGCTGCACCGGGACCGGCGCCGGGCGGCGACGGTGGTCGAGCGGCGGATGCCGTACCACCATGGCGGCCGCGTGGGGATCGCGTTGACGCTGCCGTGGCTGCTGTGGGAGCATTTCCGCATGATGACGGTGGCCGAGCGGGGGTCGTGGATCGCGTGGATCACGATTTTCATCCTTCTCCACGCGGCCTGGCACGGCCTCAAGGCGAGGGCGATCGCCCGGCACCGGGAGGCGGCGGACAGGCCATGATCAGCACCTTCACCGTCTACCTGCGGCTCGGCTTCGAGCACCTGCTCGACCTGCGGGGCTACGACCACATCCTGTTTCTGGCGGTGCTGTGCGCGGCCTACACGCTGGCGCGCTGGCGCGAGCTCTTGGTGCTTGTGACCGCGTTCACAATCGGGCACTCGGTGTCGCTGGCGGTGGCCACGCTGCGGCTGGTGCGGGTCGACACCGGCCTCGTCGAGTTCCTGATCCCGGTCACGATCGTCGCCACCGCGCTCACCAACCTGGCGGGGCTGCGCCGCGAGGATCCCGCCGAACACCGGGTCGCCGCGCGACCGCTCCGCTACGCGCTCGCCCTGGTCTTCGGGGTGGTCCACGGACTGGGCTTCTCGAACTTCCTGCGCCTGGCGCTGGGCGAGGAGAGGAGCCTGTTCCTCCCGTTGCTGTCCTTCAACATCGGGCTCGAACTGGCCCAGATCGTCGTGGCGGTGGGGGTGCCGGCGGTGGCGCTGGCGGCCGTGCGCCTTCTTTCCCTCCCTCAACGCCTGTGGACGTTGCTGCTGTCGGCGCTGGCGGGTGGCGCGGCGGCCGTGATGGCGGTGCAGCGCTGGCCCTTTTGAGTTCCGGCCCCTCTCCCTCGATGCTCGCGCGGCGTCCTCCGTACACCGCGTTTTTCCTTGACATCAACGCTCTTTCCGCTGTAGTTTGTAAGCCCGCTCAAGGCAGCACCGACAAGAGGAGCGAATGCCATGACCCGCCTTCCCTCGTTCCCGGCCCCTTCATCTCCCGATGCCCGTCCCTGGGATATTCATCGAGTCTCTCGCCGCGCGGGCCGGTTTCTGGTCGCGGTCGCGGCGGTCGCCCTCGTCGCCTGCGACGATCCCGGCGCTCCTCCGGAGGAAAACCGCGTGATCGGCAATGTCGTGTTCGGCGACGGCATGGAGCCGCGGATACCGAAAACGGCGACAGCCGGCGTTCCTCTGGAGATCACGATCTGGACGACCGGCAACGGCGGCTACCGGGCCGCCGACACCGAGGTGGCCTACAGCGGACGGTCGGCGCTTGTGACCCCGTACGACTACATGGATCCGTCGGTCCTAACCGATGACCTGCGGTACATGGAGCACAGGACGAAGGTGGTCTTCGAGATCCGGGGACCGCGGAAATCGTGCTTGTGTTCAGAACGAACCTACCGCACGGCCGGTACGGCGGCCGGTACGGGTCCAGGGCGTACACCGTGGAGGTGGTGCGATGAAACGCCTCACAACCCCTCTTCTCGCCGCTGCGCTCGTCCTGCCTCCCGCGGCCTCCGCTTTCGGGCAGACCACCCTCACCGTGACCACCGGTGTGAACCGGACGTCGATCGGCGTCGACCTGGCACGATACGTGTATCCGCACTTCGACTCCTACCGGCAGCCGGACTTCAGGTCGGCGACCGGCTTCACGATCGGGTTGGCGGTGACGAGGCCTCTTTCGGGGAATCTGGGCCTTGAGGTCGGCGGCCTCTACTCGAAGAAGGGTACCCGCTGGAAGAGCGAGTCGGACGGAGTCCACTTCGAATCCCGGATGGAACCCGAATACCTGGAACTGGCGACTCTGCTGAAGGTGGGGCTGGGGCTGCCGGGCAGCCGTGTTTCGGCGTATGCGACAGCGGGTCCTGCGGTCGCATTCAAGGCCTCGTGCGAGTGGAATGAAGTCGTGTCGGTCAGAGGCGTGGTGGTGAACGAGGTCAGTGCGGCATGTGGGAGTGCGGGCCTGGGCCTGTCGCGCTTCGACGTCGGCGTGTCAGGAGGCACCGGGGTGGATATCGCGCTTTACGACGGCATGGGGGTGTCGGTCGGCGTGGTGTACACTCTGGGGCTGCTGAACGTTGGCGCGGCCCGGGCCGGACACCTCCGGAACCGCGCAATGAGCCTCCGGGCGGGGATCGTCACGCCGATCGGCTGACCCGGCCCGCCGGGCAACCCGGATTCGCGGGCAATCCCTGCGGAGCGACGGCCTCCGTAAGCGGTTCTGAATCCAGAGCAATGATTCTAAGCGTCCTGTCGGCTGCGTAAACGTTCTGGAAGGTCGAGAGCAGGAATCCACGCGGGCAATTCTCCGGCTGGGGGGAAGTGGACAGGTCGGGGCATGTTGTAATCGTCTTGTAACGGGAATATCTTACTCTAAGCATTTCGCTCAAAGACACGGTGTTTCTCATGACGCAATGGCACAGCGCTCATCCCGACGCGAGGCCGGTGGGGCAAGCCTGGCTGCGCCGGGAACTGGATCTGCCCGTACCCGCTCCGGCGGTCGAGAGCCATGTGGTTCCCGGCGCGCGCCGGACCGTGATGCACGGGGCCCGCGTGCGGGAGGAATATCCTCCGCACTACGCACCGGGCGAGTCTTTTGCGCGACAGCTCCGTTTCACGCTGCGCCATGAGCCGTTCGATCTGCGTCTACTGGCGGCCGCCTTCAGGAAGATCGATGCGGCGACGCTCGAGAAATGGGTGAGGAGCGAACCCACCGGCGCATACAGCCGCCGCGCCTGGTTCCTCTACGAGGTGCTCACGGGACGGATGCTCGATGTCGGCGACGCGCGCAGCGGCAACTACGTCCAGGCCCTCGATCCGAAGAGGTTCGTCGTCGCCGCACGCCGCAACTCCCGGCGCCACCGGGTCATCGACAACCTGCTCGGCGGCCCCGCCCTCTGCGTCACCGTCCGCCGGACCCCGAGGCTCCTGCGCGGGATGGCGACGCGAATCGACGAAGAGGCGCGCTCCCTCTGCGAGGCCGTTGACCGGAACCTTCTCACCCGTGCGGTCGACTATCTCTACACCAGGGAAACGCGATCCTCCTTCGCCATCGAAGGGGAGAAGCCGTCCTCCCGCCGGGCCGCGCGGTTCGTGAGGGCGCTCGCCGACGCGGCCGCCTTCGACCCGCGGGACAAGGATGCGCTGGTCCGGCTCCAGGGGTTGATCGTCGATCCGCGCTACGCCGCAACCGGTTGGCGCGAAGATCAGAACTTCGTTGGCCGGACGGGTGCCGGCTTCCGCGAGGAGGTTCACTTCGTATGCCCCCGTCCGGACGACGTGCCGTCGCTCATGACGGGTTGGATGGAGTTGACCGGGCGGGTGTCGCACGAGAGCGTCCCGCCCGTGGTGGCCGCGGCGGTTTCGTCCTTCGCCTTCGTCCTCATCCACCCCTTCGACGACGGGAACGGTCGCATCCATCGGTTCCTCATCCATCACATGCTCGCTTCGAGGGGATACACCGCCCCGGACTTCATCCTTCCCGTGTCGGCGGCCATCCTGCGCGATCGCCGGGGCTACGACCGGGTGCTCGAGAGTTTCTCGCGGCCGTCCCTGGAATTCGTCGACTGGCGATGGGATCGGGACAGGCGTCTGGTGGTGGAAGGCGACACCCGCCATCTCTACCGGTTCATCGACATGACCGAATTCGCCGAATACCTGCACGACCGGGTCGCCGACGCGGTTCGCCACGACCTGCGGGAGGAACTCGGCTTCATCGCGGCCTTCGACAGGGCGTTCCGAGCGGTCTCGGAGATCGTGGACATGCCCGACCGGCGCACCTCGCTCCTCATACGGCTCTGCGTGCAGAACGGAGGACGGCTTTCCGCGAGGAAGCGTCCCGCCTTTCGCGAGCTCGGCGACGGCGAAGTCGCCGCCATCGAATCGGCGATCGAGAACGCCTTCTCCGCAGGTCCGGGCGCACCGGGCGTCCTCTCGCCTGATCCCCATGGCGCCGGCGGGGCAGGGTGATGGAACCGGACACGTTCGTGCGGGAACGTCAGGCAGTCTCCGCAGGGAGAATCCGCAGCGATCCTTGCTCGACGGCCCGCCGTTCATGCAGGTGTCGATGACTCTCAGGCTTGCCAGTTCGTCGACCTGCCTGTCGAACCGCGCGGTCAAGCCCTGCTTGGCCAAACGCCCAAGGTGCGAACGAAAGGTGGTGTAGTTCGTGTGGCGGGTATGGTCGAATCCGAGCGACTTGAAGGCGTCGATGACCTCCATGAGCTTTGGGGATCCACGGGACTGAGGTCCTCCGCTAGCCGGTCCAGTTCCTGGGTGATCCAGTGAGGTGAGACTGCGCCTCGAACACGGACAGCCCGCCCAACAAGAGATGCTGCTCCCTTGGGTTGGCCGTCGAGCCGGGATCGTCGAGGTACAGCAGCTGCATGGCGGAATTCTGGAAGGGATGGGAGGTACGATACCAGAAGAAATGCGGCCGGGTGAGCCAACCGGCTCAACGGACCGCCGAGGCAGCCCTCTCAACCGCACTCCCATGCTCGCGACGCGGCATTCCGTTGTCAATGGGCACTTGGACCAATGCTGCGCACTGGCCCTTCCGACTAAGGTAAGGTCTTCCCCGGCAGTCGGTTGTGACCCCCGATCCCCGCGGGTTAGGTTGTTTGGCGTGGTTCTGCCGCGCGGTGGCTGATGCGCGTACGCCACGACCCCTCGAAGAAGAAGGAGCTGGCCTCATGCGCAAGCGTACGTGTGCAGCCCCTGACATGCACCGCGAAGAGCTGGCACCCCGCAGGCCCATCGGGCATGTCGCGCGACTGCTTGCCGTGTTCCTGGCGGGCGCGGAACCCGCCACAGGGCAGGAGCGGGAACGGGTGGGACTTGTCGCGCCGGAAACGGTCTGCCGGGTCGCGCCGTCGCATTCGGCGGATGCGGCGGGGCTTCTCAAGATCACGGGTGAGGGCTGGTTCGGGGAGGTCTGGGTCAACGGCATCGAAGCCGATGAGACCGGAGAGATGTGGATCCATGCCGGGTCCCGACAGACCGCACGCCACGGGATTCCCCACGGCTGCTGGGTGCCCGAATCGGCGGTGGCCCCGACCGAGGGTGCCGGCCACCTGCTGGAACTGGCCGACCGGCTGCTGTCCGGGGACGCCTGGCCTCCGCTCGAACATTTCGTGGCCGTGCACAACCTCTTCGTGCACCCCATGTACCGGGAGCAGCTGGCGGAGTCCGCCGTCTTCGGTCAGCGGCGCACGGCCCTGTTGGCGAAAGCGGTGGAGGCGGCGCAACGGGGGCATTGGCTCCTTGGCCGCCCCGTCGACCGCGACCCGCTGGTTCTCGCGTGGATGGAGTCGCTCGGGCAGCGGGTGCGGTACTCGGAAGACCCATGGGGCCGGGGCACATGGACGGCGGTCGAGGGGACGGTCGGGGACGATGCATGGCCGGCGGACTCGCAGCGGGCCGAGTCGGCGACCCCACGCGAGGGCAGGGAGATGGCGGTCATCGCCCCCGATGTGGCCTGCCGGGTCGATCCGCGGCGCACGGGTCGGGCCTCCAGAGTGTTGGAGGTGGACTACCACTTCCGCACACATCGGGCGGACACGGCGGTGGCCGGCGAGTCATGGGTCGACGTCGCGCCGCACGGGTGCTGGGTGCCGGCCGCGCACGCCGCACCGGCGGACACCGACGAACATGTACTGACGATCTCCGACCGGTTCGTCACCTCGGGGGAGGCGTGGTCCTTCGACAACCGCGTCCGCTTGTACACGGTCCTTTCTAGTTGGAACCGGGGGCACCGCCAAGCGGTCGAAGCCTCGGCGATTCTGGGGCTGCGGCGGCTGCAAGTGCTGCGCATGGCCATCTGGCAGCTCCAGCCCGGCTGGACCGGGGCCCTCACGCGGGCGTGGATAGCGTCGCTCGGGCAGGAAGTCGCGTTGACGGCCGAGGGACACGCCTGGACCGTGAGCGACGAGGCGTACCTGGCCCTGTACGAGAAACACCGGACCGACCCGTTCGCGGAGGAGATCCTGTGGAAGTACGCGAGCGAGTCGGACGCCTACTCTTGCGAGGGGGATGTCGTGTGCGCCGTGAAACAGGCTGTCAACCGGAGGCTGGCCGCGTATTGGACGGACTTTCCCGGAGGTCGTCACATCCCGGAGGCTGTGGAATCGGGGCGGACGGTGCTCGGCAACGTGCTGGAGCGATGCAGGGCCGCGCGTGCGACCGGGCCGGATTCGGGAGTGGCCCGAGGTTGGGACTGGTGGGGATGGGATGAGGCGGGTCCGGAGATTGCGCGGGAGCTGATTGCGTCGCTTGAACACGTGAGCGAAGAGGACAAGGCGCCGCTGATCGGGACCCTGGTTGAACTGCAGGAGTGTGCGGCGAAGCCGAAGGCATCGGGAGCCGCGCCATGAGCCTGCGGACCGGGATCGTCACGCCGATCGGCTGACCCGGCCCGCCGGGCCGACCCGGATTCGCAGGGCAATCCCTGCGGAGCGACGCCGTCCGTAAGCGATTCTGAATCCGAAGCATTGATTCTAAGCGTCCTGTCGGCTGCGTAAGATCGATGCGGCGACGCTCGAGAGCTTCTCGCGGCCGACCTTGGAATTCATCGACTGGAGATGGGATCGGGACAGGCGTCTGTGGTGGAGCGCCATCGAGTCGGCGATCGAGAACGCCTTCTCGTCAGGTCCGGGCGAACCCGGGCGTCCTCTCGCCTGATCCCCATGACGCGGTCGGGGCAGGGTGATGGAACCGGACACGTTCGTGCGGGAACGTTCAGGCAGTCTCCGCATGAAGAATCCGGACGCGAGGGAGGGAGGCCATCGCCTTGTCCAGGGTGAGGACGTCCAGATCCTCGCGCGTGTAGTCATCGGTGATGAGGCGGTCGACCACGCCGGCGCCTTCATCCCTCAATAGGACCGACAGTCCCTGCACGGCCTTGGCGAAGTCTGCCTCGGGGACGCCCGTCAGCAGCCGCACCAACACGGAAGTGTCAATCCCGTAGCGCCGGATCATGGGGCTGCGCACGGAAGGAATGGATATCGAACGCCTCGTATCCGGGTCGCAACTTGCCTCGTAGCGGTGCCAGGCGGGAGAGGTCGATTCGGTGCGGGCGCACGAGGAACCCGTCGGGACCCTCCTCCAATTCGAGACGGTCGCCGGGCCGCACCCCCATCGCCTCCAGCACTCGGGCGGGAAACGTAACCTGACGCTTCGATGTGATCCTGATCAGCATGGTCCCTCTCCTGAGGCGGCTCCTTACGGTTTATCATACTTCCGTAAGTACAATAATTCAAACGGGGCGGCCCGTATACTCGCCACCCGCGTCATCGGACCATCAGGAGCTGCTCGGGTCCGTGCGGGAGTTCAATACGCCGCGAGGGGTGGTCCGCTACTTCACGCTCGAAACGGCCGCCCCGGAGGCCACCAGGACCAGTCGATGTGACCGGCCAGCTTCAGCCCGATGAACAACAGCCCGAGGAGCGAGGAGAAGCCCGGCCCTCGGCGGCTTCGGTTCCCGGCTACGGATTTGAGTGCCGGCGAACAGGCGTCCCGGCGGCACCCCGCACCCCCCCGCCATCCACCGGTGCGGGGGACCGGCCGGATGACACGCCATTCCCCCTTGAACATCCGCCCACCGGGTTGCAGGTTCACACTATGGCCCACCTTCGCACCAACCCGGCCGCCCCACCGCCCTGGGCGCGGGCGCGTCCCGCCGACACCTGGAGAACAGTCCGGACATGAGCACTCAGAGACGTTTCGATTCCGTCAGCGCAGCCAAGACCTGGAGCCGCCGGCCCGAGTCCCGGTCCGGTGACCGCGACCTTCTGCCGCGCGTCTTCGGAGAGGACACCTTCGGCATGCGCGAGATGCAGTCGCGGCTGCCCGACAACGTCTTCAAGCAGCTCGTGAGCACCATAGACCACGGGGAGGAACTCGATCCCGGCATCGCGGACACGGTGGCCGCGGCGATGAAGGACTGGGCGCTCTCGCGAGGCGCCACACACTACACACACTGGTTCCAGCCGCTCACCGGCAGCACCGCCGAGAAGCACGATTCCTTCCTCAAGGTCGGCCGGGACGGCCGGGCCATCACCGATTTCGGGGGCGACGAGCTCGTGCAGGGGGAGCCCGACGCCTCCTCGTTCCCGTCGGGGGGTCTGCGCGCCACCTTCGAGGCGCGCGGCTACACCGCCTGGGACCCGACCTCGCCCGCCTTCATCATGGGGGGGGAATCGGCGACCTACCTCTGCATCCCCACCGCGTTCTCCAGCTGGGCCGGCGACAGCCTGGACGCCAAGATCCCCCTGCTCAGGTCGATCGACGCCCTCGACCGGGTCACGCGCCGGGCCCTCAAGCTCTTCGGCGTGGACGCCGGGCGCGTCATCTCCAACCTGGGGCCCGAGCAGGAGTTCTTCCTCCTCGACCGCGAGTTCTACTACCGCCGCCCCGACCTCATGACGTCGGGCCGCACCCTCTTCGGGGCCAAGCCGCCCCGCGGACAGGAGCTCGACGACCACTACTTCGGGTCGATCCACGAGCGGGTTCTGGCCTACGTCCAGTCGGTCGAGATGGACCTGTACCGGCTGGGCGTGCCCATGAAGACGCGCCACAACGAGGTGGCGCCGGGACAGTACGAGATGGCGCCGGTCTACGAGAACGCGAACGTCGCCTCCGACCACCAGCAGCTGATGATGAGGATCCTGGAGCGGAACGCGCGCCAGTACGGTTTCGTGTGCCTGCTGCACGAGAAGCCCTTCGCGGGGATCAACGGCAGCGGGAAGCACGTCAACTGGTCGTTCGGGACCGCCGACAGGAACCTGATGGACCCGGGGGACACGCCGCACGACAACCTCATGTTCCTCTTCTTCTGCACGGCGGTGATGAGCGCGGTGGAAAAGCACCAGGACCTGCTGCTGGCCTCCGTCTCGACCGCCGGCAACGATCACCGCCTGGGCGCCAACGAGGCTCCGCCCTCGATCATCTCGGTGTTCTTGGGCGAGCAGCTCGAGGACATCTTCAACCAGCTGGAGGAGTCGGGCCGCGCCAGGGAGAGGGAGCGCGAGGGGCTGATGGGGCTGGGCGTCAACGTGCTCCCCGACCTGCCGCGCCACTCCGGAGACCGCAACCGGACCTCGCCCTTCGCCTTCACGGGGAACAAGTTCGAATTCCGCGCGGTGGGTTCGTCGGCGAGCATCTCGCTTCCGGCCACCGTGCTGAACACGATCGTCACCGAGGCGATCGACGAGTGGACGGACGTGCTGGAGCCGATCGTGGCGGCCGGCACCTCCATCGAGGACGCGCTCTGGACGCTGCTCGCGAACGAGATTCCGTCCTTCAAGCGGATCATCTTCAACGGCGACAACTACTCCGACGAGTGGGTGGAGGAGGCCGCCCGCCGCGGACTGCTCAACACCGGGTCCACGGTGGAGGCGCTTCCGGCGCTGGCCTCGCACAAGAACGAGCTGCTCTTCGACAAGTACGGGGTGTTCTCGCCGCGCGAGCTGGAGGCGCGCCTTGAGGTGCTCACCGAGCAGTACTTCATCAGGATCAACATCGAGGGCGAGACGGCGGCCCACATTGCGCGCTGCATGATCCTGCCGGCGGCGGTCACCTACCTGAACCAGCTCGGGTCGGCGCGGAAGGGGGCGAAGAAGGCGGGCTCGACGGTGGGCCTCGACAGCAACATCGCCCGGATCTCGGGTCTCATCGACGAGCTGAGCGCCACGCTCGACGAGCTCGACGCGCAGAACGAGGAGCTGGGCGGCGACGAGGTGTCGTCGAAGGTGATCCACATGAAGAAGAACGTGATCCCCGCGATGAACGCGGTTCGCGAGGTGGCCGACCGGATGGAGAAGGTGATTCCGGACGATCTGTGGCCGCTGCCGACGTACCGCGACATGCTGTTCGTCAAGTAGCCGCAACGGGGGGCGTCGCGATGCGATGCAGGATCGGGGGCGTCGGTGTCGCCGTGACCGTTGCCGCGACGGCCGGGTGCGAGGGTGAAGGAGGCGGGGCGGGGGAGACCCCGTTCGGGCGGTTGGGCGAGGCCGAGGCCGTCTACCCGGAGTCGTTCGCGGCCTTGCGGACGGTACGGGAGCTGGAGGACGGCCGCGTTCTGGTGGCCGACCCTCTCGGCCAGGTGGTCGTCCGGCTCGATCTGGACGCCGGGACCGCCGACACCATCGGCTCGGTAGGCGAGGGGCCCGCCGAGTACATCCAGCCCGACGCGGTCTGGCCGCTCCCCGGCGGCAGGACGCTGCTGGTCGATCTCGGCAACGGCAGGCTCACCGAACTGGGCCCCGGGCTGGAGTTCGGCGAGACGCGCCCCTACGCCATGGGCGACCCGACCCGGGGGGGACTGGTCATGGCGCTGCCTCACGCCGTGGACGAAGGCGGCCGCCTCTACTTTCGGGACATGAGCGGCATGGGTCAGCCCGCCGACTCCGCCTACATCCTGCGACTGGACCTCGAATCCGGTGCGGTGGACTCGCTTGCCATGTTCAAGCTGCCGGGCACCACCCGGCGGGAGTCGGGCGGGCCGAACAACCAGAGTGTCCAGGTCAGCCAGAATCCCCTTTCGCCCGAGGACGCGTGGGGCGTCTCTTCCGATGGTCGGCTGGTGGTGGCGAGGATCGGGGACTATCACGTGGACTGGATCGGGGAGGACGGCCTGGTCACGAGCGGTTCCCCGGTTCCCCACACGCCGGTCGGCATCGGCCGGGCCGAGAAGCTGGAGTGGCGGGACCAGCGCTCCGAGAACGGCGGCGGACTCGGGATGGAGGTGGGCATCGCCAACGGCTCGGTGTCGATCCGGGCTTCGCGGGGCGGATCCGGAATCGGCGCGGACGAACTGGACGGATTCGCGTGGCCGGGGGTGAAGCCGGCCTTCTACGGCGGTACCGTGCCGGTCCTGGTGGACGGTCGCGGGCGGGCCTGGGTGCGGCGGCACCGGGAGGCCGGACTGCCACCGAGGTACGATGTCTTCGACGGCTCGGGCGCGCTGGCGATGAAGGCCGAACTGCGGGTGGGACGGCGCGTGGTGAGCTTCGGTGACGGCAAGCTCTACGCCGTCCACATGGACGATTACGGCCTTCAGTACCTGGAGCGGTACGCGCTGCCCTGAAGGGAGCGGGAGTCGCCCTCCCACGTCGTAACTCGAATCCGAACCTCAACTTGGGTGGCGGTTTCGGTTCCGCCTGCGAGGAGGTCCTCTTCGTGCGGAGTGAGGCATATGGCAGGGACCATCCCCGGGCGTGCGGTGTAGGAACGGGGTCGGTCACGGGGCCGCACCCGGATTCCCGGTTCGATCCGGGCGCGGCGGGCCAGGCCGACGAAACGGCTGGAGTATGGAATGAAACGGGGCCGGACCACTGGAGGAGAAAGAATGTCCCGGACACGAAACCTGATGTGCGCAGTTGGCTTCCCCCTCGTCCTGGGGGCCTGTGGGGACGACCCGGTGGAGCCGGGGGGCGAGCTCACCGAGGAGGAGGCGGTAGCGCTCCTCCGTGGGACGATGAGCGCGATCTGGGGTGGCACGCCGATTGAGATTTCCGAGGACAGTGTCGTGCTGGGATGTCGGGAAGGGGGACGAGTGACGGGGGTGGGGAAAGGCGACGACGAACTCAACGGCGATACCGTCCGACTGGTGGTCGACATCCGGTTCAATCCGTCGGGGTGCAAGGTGACGGAAGGCGGAAAGCAGTTCACCGTGGACGGCAATCCGAGTTTCCGGTACGAGTTCTTCTTCGAGTACATAGGATCCACTGGGGAAACCGACATCACGGGCGGCTTTTCCGACGGTGTGAAGTGGCGGTTGGGGGACCGCTCGGGAAGCTGTGCGATGGACCTGACGCTGGTGGACCCCGAGGTGGCCGGCGAAACCGTGACGGGATCCTATGAAGGCAAGCTGTGCGGCCACGACGTGGAGGTCGACGGGAAGGGTCTCGTGCCTCCCGACTTGTAGGCACACGGACGCATCGCCGGTCGAATGCCGTGGGGGCTTTTCCACGGGCTTGCCGGACCGGGGGTAGGCATCACCGGAACCACGGGAACAAACCCTTTCCGGTTGGGTAAGTCTCGCTTGGCGGTACTCGGATCTTCGGTCCGATCCGAGGGTGGCAGGTCGCGGCCGGGGAAGGCCGGGCAGCCGCGAACCAGTGACCGGACTACAACAGGAGAACACAGAATGAAGGCAGCAAGACTACTGATGTCGGTGATCGCCCTGACTCTCGCCGCGACCGCGTGTGGGGACGACACGGTCGAGCCTGAGGACGGGCTTACGGAGGAGGAGGCGATCGCACTCTTTGATTCGAGGGAGTCGATGGCATCGCTTCTGGCCGACTCCACGAAGCTGATCAGCTCGTCGGGGAACAGTGCCACATATCGTTGCCCGCAAGGGGGTCAGGTGACGTTGGTCATCACCGAGTTCTCGGTGGACACGACGGCGACGGATACGGCCCGGATCGTGTTTGGTGCGCAGACCACTCCAAGCGGCTGCAAGACCACGGCCGATGACAGGGAATTCACCCTGGACGGAGACCCCAGTGTCAGCGAGAAAGCCACGATATACCTGGTTCAGGTCGTGCCGGACCGCATCGAGGGTTCGGCCAAGGGTGGCCTGAAGTGGACGCTCGGGGACCGTTCGGGCAACTGCGAGATCGACCTGACGTTCACTGCGAAGGTCGTTGATGGTGACGGTGGGTCCGACCCGAAGGTGGCGAACACCTACGAGGGCCTACTCTGCGGCCATCAGGTGAAGTTCACCAGGACCGAGGACGTCGTGGTAACGGGGGGGTAGGCGGCGGGTTGATTCGGGAAGCGCCGCCGACAAGGGGTCATGAGGTGAGGATCCTGCGGCGAATCTCGATTGGCTAGTTTGCCGGGACGGGAGATCGGCCGCTCGCGCGACGGGCGGCCGATCCTGGCCCACCGGATCGGCGACGGCCCCCTCAGGGTGAGCCTGGTCGGAGGCTGCCACGCCGACGAGCCGGTCGGACCGCGGTTCCTGCTGCGTCTGGTGCGCTACCTGGTCAGCCGCGAGGGGACTCGGCTCCGCGGTACCGCAACCTGGTTCATCATTCCCCACCTCAACCCCGATGGAGCTGCCGCCAACGCCGCCTGGCAAACGCCTGGCGCCGACCTTTACGACTTCGCCGCCTACCTTCGCCACCGCGTGCGGGAACTCCCCGGCGACGACATCGAGTTCGGCTTCCCGCACGGCGACGAGGACCGCGCCGCCCGTCCCGAGAACCGCGCCGCCCGGGACTTCTGGCGCGCCCGCGCCCCCTTCGACCTGCATGTGAGCATGCACGGCATGAGCGTCGCGGCCGGCCCGTACTTCCTCGTGGAGCGGTCGTGGTGGCCGCGTTTGCGGGAGATGGCCGCCACGCTCACCCGTGACGTGGAGGACGCCGGCTACACCCTGCACGATGTCGAGCGGCACGGCGAGAAGGGGTTTCACCGCCTGGCGCGCGGGTTCTGCAGCCGCCCCGACTCCCGCGCGATGAGGCGGCACTTCCTCGACCTCGGGGATCCCGAAACGGCGGCGCGGTTCCGTCCCAGTTCGATGGAGGCGGTGCGGGCGCTGGGCGGCGATCCCCTGACGCTCGTGACCGAGATGCCGCTCTTCATCACGCCGGGGGTGGGCGCCGAGCCGGGGCCGCCCGATCCGGTGCTGGTGAGGTGGCGGCAACGCATCGCGGCGTGGGATGCGCGGATTCGGGGGGCGGTGGAAGAGGGCGGGGAGGCGGCCGCGGAGGTCGAGGCGGAGGTGCGGGGGGAGGCGGCGCTGGCGGGACTCGGGGCGATGCCCGTGGAGGACCAGATGCGGTTCCAGTGGGCGTTTGTCCGGGAGGGGCTGGAGGCGGTGGGGGTGGGTTGAGTCGCCCGCGCTGCGGCTACGCGGCGAAGGGATTCCTGAGCTTCAATTCCGGAAAGAGCTCGAAGTCCCGGTCCCGGGTCAGAAGTTCCTCGATCCCGTGGGCCAGACAGATTGCGGCGACGCGCGCGTCATGGACGACCGGACCCCGGACTCGGTGCCGCCGGGCGAACCGTTCCAGGATGTCCATGAAGCCGCTCGTCTCGCCCAGGAGCCGAGTGGTGGGCGAATCGGTCCAGGCGCGCAACTGGCTCCAGGCCTGGTCCGGGGTCGACTGCGCCCCCCGCCAGATGCGCCGATTCGTGACGACGCTCAGGAACTCGTAGCAACAGGGCCAGGGAATGGCCCATGGACGCCTGCCCTCCGCAAGCTCCCGCAGGATCCCGCGCGCAGCCTCGTGCACCCGCGACTCCCGGCGGTGCGCATACACGAGCACGTTCGTGTCGACCGCGATCACGGTTCTCCGGGGTGCTCGTGGATCATCTCGGAGAGATCCTGCCAGGAGTACGCCTCCAGGGGATCTTCGTCGGTCGGGTCCCCGACGCTCAGATCGGGGAGCCGGTATGGATCAACCGGCGCCTGGGCGGACAGAACGGCACGCAGGCCTTCTTCCACCACGGCCCGCAGCGGACGACCGGTACTTCGCGCATGCCGCTTGGCGCGGACCAGCAACTCGTCGTGAATATCGACGGTGGTCTTCATGACCCATACTACCCATAGCAATGACTATGGGCAACCCATACAGCAGAGGTCGGTGCGGGGCAGGTGGCTCATGGACCGCCCCCGCCCTATTTTCCTGCGGTCGCCGGGGGCATCCCGTGGGCGCGAACGACGCGAAGAGCATGTCCGATGCGCCCGGGGGATTGAGACCGCACCCCAGAACCTGATCCGGCTGATACCGGCGTAGGAAGCGCGGCTCGGGCGGCAACCAGCCCGCCGGCGGCCAACCGCTTCCCCAGGCCACGCCGCCGAGGCCGGTGGAGACCAATTCGCCATGATCAAGCCAGCCGCCCCGCTTCAACCGGCCGCCCCCCCACCCCCCGCCGCCTACGGCGACGCCTTCCCCAACTCCGCCCGCGTCCACGTCGACGGCCCCGCCGGCATCCGCGTCCCCATGCGGGAGATCTCCCTCTCGGGCGGCGAGCCCCCGCTTCGCGTCTACGACACCGGCGGCCCGCCCGGCCACGATGTCCGCGAAGGCCTCCCCCCGCTGCGCGAACCATGGATCGCCGCCCGGGACGTGCGGGTCACGGGCCGCTCCGCCCCCCTCACCCCCGGCAGGCGCGACGACCCGCTCGACCTCCCCCCCGCCCTCCGCCGCACCACCCGCCGAGGCAACGGCCCCGTCACCCAGATGCACTACGCGCGCCGCGGCGAGGTCACCCCCGAGATGGAGTTCATCGCGATCCGCGAGGGGCTCGACCCGCGCTTCGTCCGCGACGAGGTGGCGCGCGGCCGCGCCATCATTCCCGCCAACATCAACCACCCGGAGCTCGAGCCGATGATCATCGGGCGCGGCTTCAAGGTGAAGATCAACGCCAACATCGGGAACTCGG
>JAPPGI010000171.1 GCA_028874985.1 Gemmatimonadota bacterium
TGGGTGGGACTCGCACCCACCAGGAAAGCGCGCCTTTCCACGGCGCACTGAGAAGATGAAGGAGGGCGAAGGGTAACGCAAACGGGTCTCCCGTGGCGCGCGTCCGTAGCGACCGGGGCTGCAGGAGTGACTCCGGCGACGCTCCGACTCGCCGCGGGACGGTTGGCACCGTAGGTTGCCCGTCGGACGAAGATCCAGGCTTCCCGCAACCCGGAGGTGCACATGTCGACCCCAAAGGGGATCGAGTTCGAACCCGGCCTGTTTCCGGGCCATCCGAGGGGACTCCCCACGCTCTTCTTCACCGAGATGTGGGAGCGCTTCTCCTACTACGGGATGCGCGCGCTGCTGACGCTGTACCTGACCGGCGCGACGATCGGAACTAACCCGGGACTCGGATTCGATGTCGTGACCGCGGGCGCGATCTACGGCCTCTACACGAGCATGGTCTACCTTCTGGCGCTTCCGGGCGGCTGGGTCGCCGACCAGTTGTGGGGGCAGCGCAAGGCGGTCTTCGTCGGAGGCTGCATCATCGCGGCGGGCCACTTCAGCATGGCGGTCCCGACGCAGTTCTCCTTCTTCCTCGGCCTGACCCTGATCGCCGTCGGCACGGGGCTGCTCAAGCCGAACGTGAGCGCCGTGGTCGCCGACCTCTACCCGGAAGGAGGAGCGCGGCGCGACGCCGGGTTCTCGATCTTCTACATGGGGATCAACGTCGGGGCCATGCTCGGGCCGTTCCTCTGCGGCCTGCTGGGCGAGGGGTACAACTGGCACCTGGGGTTCTCGCTGGCGGGGATCGGCATGGTCGCCGGCCTGATCCAGTTCCGGTACGGCTACCGCAATCTGGGAAACGCGGGGATCCTGCGGACCGACAGGCCGCCCGAGGCGGTGGCCCGCACAGGCCGGACGTTCTTCGGCACCTGCACCGCCATCGCCGTGGGCCTGGTCGCATTCGGGATGCTGGTGTCCAACGGCACGATCCCGCTGGGCCTGGCGGATATCGCCGACTACATGACCTACGGGATTCTGGGCATCATGGGGGTCTATTTCCTGTACGTCCTGTTCTGGGGCGGCCACGACTCCGACGAGCGCAAGAAGGTCGTGGTGATCTTCTGGCTCTTCCTGCTGGCGGCGCTCTTCTGGTCCGGCTTTGAACAGGCCGGGACTTCGCTCAGCGTCTTCGCCCGCGACTTCACCGACCGCACGATCGGATCCTGGGAGTTCCCGGCCAGCTGGTTCGCATGGGTGAACGCCCTGTTCATCATCATCCTGGCGCCCGTCTTCGCGTGGTTCTGGGTGTGGCTGGCCAACCGCCAGGCCAACCCGTCGGTGCCGATGAAGTTCGCCCTGGGACTCCTGGGTCTCGCGGCCGGGTTCTTCGTGATCGCCTGGGGCGCCGCCAACGCGACGCCGGACTCGCCGGTGTCGGCGTCCTGGCTGGTGGTCATGTACTTCCTGCACACCGTGGGCGAGCTGGCGCTTTCTCCGGTCGGGCTGTCGGCGATGACGAAGCTGGCTCCGCGTACCCGGGTCGGCCAGATGATGGGCGTCTGGTTCGTCGCTGCGGCGCTGGGCAACCTCATCGCCGGACGGGTGGCCGGGCGGCTCGCAGGTCTCGAACCGTCACCGCTCTTCATGCAGGTGGCCCTGATCATCGGTGGGGGCGGACTGGTTGCGGTCATCGTGAGTCCCTTCATGAAACGCCTGACGGGAGACGTGGAATAGGAGGTGCGGCCGGCGCCCGCGCGTCGCGCCGCCGCCGGGCGTCCCGACCGACACCGATCTTGTCCGCACCACAGAATCCGATACCTTGGTACGAACACCCACATCTCGGCGTAGCGGGTTCGCGCATTCCCGGATCAGGACGGTGACCTTCGTCCATGTCGTTATGGAACAGGATCTTCGGCGGGCCCGTGAGGGCCGAACGGATCGACTACTACGAAGAAGGGCTTCTGCTGGCCCAGGAGGGCAAGCACCATGAGGCCCTCACCTCGTTGCGCCTGGCGCTGAAGGAATCTCCGGGGGACCCGATCGTGCTGCAGCAGATCGCCATCGCCTACACGCGGATCGGCATGGAGGAGGAAGCCATCAAGACCTACCGCCACGTCCTCCACAGGAACCCGGAATCTCCGGGAGCGCACTATGGTCTTGCGTTTCTGCTGCTGCGCCACGGCTCTCCGCGCGACGCGGTGGTGCACCTGGATGCGTTCCTGGCCAATCCCCCGACCGAAACCGAGGCGAAGGACTACGTCGACCATGCGCGCCGGACCGTGGAGGAGCTGCGGGGCAAGGCGGAGGAACCCCCGGAGTCCGACGGAGATTCTGCTGCTGGATGAAGGCGGACAAGGAAGTTCGGCTATCATGGACCGGCTCGGGTCTGGTTTTCGACGGGGGTCCGGTCGGCGGCCCGCAACTCGTGGTGGACGGAGACTCCGCGACCGGACCGTCTCCGATGGACCTCGTGCTCGTCGGCGTCGCGGCCTGCATGGCGATCGACGTGAAGGTGATTCTCGAGAAGGGGCGCGTACCGTTCGACGCCCTGGACGTCACCGCCCGGGGAGAGCGCAGGGATCGGCCGCCGCGCCACTACAGCGCCCTGCAACTGGTATTCAACGTGAAGGGAGTGCCCCCCGGCAGCCGCACCAAGGTGGCCCGGGCCATCGAGCTCTCCCGCGAGAAGTACTGCTCGGTCCTCTTTTCCCTCAGGCAGGACCTCGAGCTGGAAACCGTAATCGAAGGGGGATGAGCCACCATGTCAGACACCGTGAATCACTACGCCAACCCCGCCGATATCCCGGACGGGACCCTCATCGACCTCTTCCTGGATGCGGTCGACCGGTTGGGCGACCGGGCTGCCTACGGCGTCACCGGCGACCGGGCCCGCACCGTCACCTACGCGCAGGTGCGCGACGAGGCGCGGCGCGGCGCCGCGGCGCTGGCGCGCTCGGGACTGAAGCGCGGCGACCGCGCCGCCATCCTCTCGGGGAACCGCCTCGAGTGGGCGCTGGCGGACTGGTCGTGCCTGTGCGCCGGCGTGGCCGACGTGCCCATCTACGGCACTTTGCCGGCCCACCAGGTCGCGTACATCCTGGAGGACTCCGGGGCGGCGCTGGTCTTCGTGTCCGACGCCGAGCAGCTGGAGAAGGCGCGGACCGCGGCGGAAGGGCTCACCCGCGAGATCGAGATCGTCGTCTTCGACTCCGCGGCGGCCGGCGACGGGGCGGTCGCTTGGGACGAGTTCCTGGCTCGGGGCGACGACGCGGGCACGGACGACTTCCCGGCCGAGGCGAGGCGGGCCGAGCCCGGCGACGTGGCCACGATGATCTACACCTCGGGCACCACGGGGACGCCCAAGGGAGTCATGCTCACCCACAACAACCTGTCGTCCAACGTCCGCGCCACCGACCGGCTCATGGAAGTCGGTCCCGACGACATCAGCATCTCGTTCCTGCCCCTCTCGCACGTGCTGCAGCGCATGGTGGACTACATGTTCTTCTGCGCCGGCTGCACCGTCACCCACGGGGCGATCGAGACGGTCGCCGACGACATGAAGCGCCTGCGTCCGACGGTGCTGGTCTCGGTGCCGCGGCTCTACGAGAAGGTCTACCAGAGGGTGCTCGACGCGGGAGGGGTGAAGGGCAGGCTGGTGGCGTGGGCGGCGGGGGTGGGCCGCCGTGTGGCGCTGCACAGGGAGCGCGGCACGGAGGCTCCGGCCCTGCTGAGAATGCGGTACGGGATCGCCGACCGGCTGGTCTTCGGCAAGATACGGCAGGCCGTGGGCGGACGGCTTCGCTTCTTCGTGAGCGGCGGCGCGGCGCTGGCTCCCGAGATCAACCGCTTCTTCCTTGGTGCCGGGATCACGATCCTGGAAGGGTACGGGCTCACCGAGACGTCGCCCGTCACCAATGTGAACACCCTCGAGCACTTTCGGATCGGGACGGTGGGCCGACCCGTTCCCGGCACGGAGATCCGGATTGCCGACGACGGCGAGATCCTGATTCGCGGCCCGCAGGTAATGAAGGGCTACTACGGGCGCGAAGAGTTGACACGCGAGGTGATCTCGGACGACGGCTGGTTCAGCACCGGCGACATCGGTGAGCTGAGCAGCGACGGCTACCTCAGGATCACCGACCGCAAGAAGGACCTGATCAAGACGTCGGGTGGCAAGTACGTGGCTCCCCAGCTGATAGAGAACCTGCTCAAGCGCAACGGCTACGTCGACCAGGTGGTCGTGGTGGGAGAGGGCCGCAATTTCTGCTCGGTCCTCGTGGTGCCCGCCTTCGAGCGGCTTGAGGTCTGGGCCGGGGGGGCGGGCGTTCAGGCCGCGGACGCAGGCGAGCTGCTCGCCGACCCGCGGTGCCAGGCTTTGCTCAAGGAGGAGTTCTTCGCCGAGTTCCGCGATCTCGCCCGCTTCGAGACTCCGAAGAAGATCGGGCTGATCGCCGAGCCCTTCACCGTCGAGGACGGCACCCTGACTCCCACCCAGAAGGTGAGGCGTCCGGCGGTGAGCGCGAAGTATGCGGAACTGATCGAGTCGTTCTACCGCCCCGAGTCCGTGGAGCGAACGATCTTCACAGCTTGATATCAATTCGATACTAATCTGATGTCAGACGACGGCGCGGTGGTGACGGTGCTGATGACGGCCCCGGGGATGGAGGTGGCGGAGGCCGTGGTCAGGGGGCTTCTGGACGAGCGGCTGGTCGCCTGCGGCAACGTGCTTCCCGGGGCGGTCAGCCTCTATCGCTGGGAGGGGGAGGTCCGTCGGGACGAGGAGGCGGTGGTCGTCCTGAAGACGCTGCGGCGGCTCGTCCCCAGGGTATTGGAGCGCGCCGGGACGCTTCATCCCTACGAGGTGCCCGAAATCCTCGTGCAGGAGGTGGCGGACGGGGCTCCGGCCTATCTCGCGTGGGTGGGGACGGAGTGTGAAGGACGGTCCGGGGACGGCGAGGCGCCGGGAAGCGGCCGGCCCGCGGTCAAGCGATGATCGACCGGATCAGGTCCTTCTTCCTGCGGGAGATGGCTCCACCCGCGGAGGCCGCCGCGGAGGGGCAGGGTGCGGAGGAGCTGCGCATTGCGGCCTGCGCGCTTCTTCTCGAAGTGGCCAATGCCGACGACTACTTCAGCGAGGACGAGAGGAAGCACCTGCGCTCCCTGGTGCGGCGGCACTTCGGCCTCAGGCGCGCCGCCGCCGACGAGCTCATTGCGCTGGCGGAGGAGGAGAGACGTGGTAGCGTGGACCTGTGGGGTTTCACCAACCTGATCAGGGCCCACTACTCCACCGGGCAGAAGCTGGTGCTCGCGGAAGCGATGTGGGGCGTCGTGCTGGCGGACGGGGAACTCGCATCCCGGGAAGACTACATCATGAGGAAGATCTCGGGTCTCGTGGGGCTGGAGACGGGGTACCTGGCGGCTGCCCGCAGGCGCCGGGAGTCGGCGGGCGGCGCGGAGAGGAGCGTGCGGGGATGACCGCGACGATCGTCAAGATTCTCGTCGGACTCCTGGCCCTGGGGCTAGGCATCCTCCTGGGTCTGCCCGGCCGGGGGGGACGGAGCGCCGCCAGCGAACAACGATGGAAGGTGCGCAGGCCGGGGCACGGTTCGTCCGGAGTGCACGACGAGGAGGAGTTGCGGCAGCTGGAGCGCGACCTGGGGCGCCGGGCCACGCTGACGCGGCGGGCGAAACGGTACTTCACCCCTCTGGACCTGGTCAGGAAGCAACGGCGCGGCTCGCACAGACGACGCACGAGACGCTACTTCCACACGGCCGCCCCCACGGGGAGGGACAAGGGGGACAAGCCGGGCTGATCCCGCCGGAAAGCGGGAACTCTCCGCGGACCTACCCGAACAGGGCGTTGACCGCCACCATGATGGCCCCGATCGTCGCGCCTAGGGCGTAGCCGAGGTAGATGATCATCCTCAACTCGCGTTCGGTCACTCCCCGGACCATCTCCTCCATCCTCTCGACCGGGAGCTCCAGCACCTTTGTCTCCACTCGGCCCGCCACGTCGAGCCGGCGCACCACCGATGGGATCTGGGACTGGAGCCATTGCCAGAGCGGCTCGCTCAGGGAGCGCTCGATCTTCCGGGTGGCGCCCGCCGGCAGCAGCCGGGCCGGACGCCCGATCGGGCGTTCCAGCGCCGCCGTGGCCAGCGCGCGCGCGCCCTCACGGTAGACCCTGCCGGCGATCTCGCTGCGTGCCGCCCGCACCGCCCATTCGGAGACGCGCCCGGGGGGGATGGTGCCTAACAGGTCACCCCAGGTACCGCCGGACGCCCGGGCCAGTCCCGCTTCAAGCTTGCGAATGACGAAGTGACGCGTGGACGGGTCGCGCGCGAGGTCCACGATCCAGGACACGATCGTGTTGCGGGCCTCGATCACCGCTTCGTCGTCCGGGTCCCCGAAGACCTGGTTCACGGGCCGGTTGAGGAGATCGGTGATGGCCTCGTTGATCCCCCCGGCCATGGCGTCCCTGAGCGGGCGCTCCCGGAGCATGGCCCGGATCCTCTCCGCGCCGTCCACCTCTAGCGTTCGAAGCACCTTCCTTACGGTTTCCTCGGTCATGACCAGACGCGCGACGACCCGCTGATGGAACTTGAGATCGTGAAGGAAGCGGTTGAGCACGTCCTTGACGGCCCGCTCGAAGCGCTCACGCGCCGCGGGCCTGTCCAGTACGGATCCGAGCCTCCGGATCGCAAGGGGCACGTATCCCTCGACCGCCCGCTCCAGCGTTCCCGCCACGCCGTCGGGGAGGATGTCCCGGATCGTCAGATCCGCCGTCAGCAGCTTCTCCGACGCGCGCCGCACGTAGTCCGCAACCGTCTCGCGAAAGGCTTCGCCGGAGACCGCGGCGTCCATCCAGTCCCCGGCGGCCGCCGCGATGGCGGCCTCTCGCTCCGGGGTGAGCAGGTCTCCCACCGGTTCGTCGGCTACGAGGGCGGTCAGCGAGCCGGCCCGGCGCTCCACCGCGGTCTCGAAGGACTCCGAGTTCAGGTAGGTCCCGATCCTGGCCGTGGCGTGATCGAGCACGTCTTCGACGATGGCGTCGACCTCCTCGCGCATCTCGGGTCCGAGGATGTCGATCAGCGCGCCGCGCTCCACCTCCAGGATCTCGTGGAGGAAGCGTGCGAGACCCTCGTCGAAGGCCCTGCGGAACTCCGGCTTCGCGAGAACCCGGGTCAGGTCCTCCTCGGTGAGGAGCCGGTTTCCGACTGCGCGTCCGACCGCGGCGGCGAGTCTGCGCCGGTTCTTGGGAACGGCACCGTGCAGGAAGCCCAAGCGTCGCCCCAGGAGCGACGGAGGGCGGTAGGGGTGGAAGAGCATCCAGATCGCGACGGTGTTCGTGAGCCCCCCCGCCACGGCACCCGCGAACACGGTGACCACCGCCCTCAGGATCGCTTCGCTCACCGTACGGCCCCCCGCAAACGGGCATCTCGCAGGTCCCGGTGCCCGGGCGGATTCATCCCTCGATCGTCGGCCTCTCGGTTGCCGGTCATCGCTGGAAGTGGCGCAGGAAGCCCTTCACCGCCAGCCGTGTCTCGCCGATCGTGACCTGCCCCCCCACCGCGTACACTCCCAGTACGGGAAGGACGGGGCCCTCGCCGTCGAGGGTGTGGATGTGTCCGGGACTGACGGGTTGGATCTCGCCGGCCAACCCGCCGTCTTCGGACCGAAAACTCCACAACACGGGAATATCCCGGCGCGCACGCTCGAAGCTGCGGGTGTCGCCCCAGGTGACCGTGACCGTGGACCAGACCCTGTCTTCCGATCCCTGCAGGGCCCAGGCCCTGTGCGGATCCAGCCCCTCCAGGTCCGCGACAAGCAGGTAGAGTGGCCCGTCCGCGACCAGCAGAGTCCACTCGGAGGGCTGGTCGGAGGTCCCCACCCGCGGAGTGTAGGCGTCCACCACCAACCCCCGGTGCTCGACTCCCGACAGCAGCGCGGTGCCCTCATGCAGCCGGTAGATGTCGCCGCGGTGTCCACTCCATTCGGCGAGCACCTCGCCGGGCTGTACGGACAGGTCGCGGATGCCCTCCTGGATGTATACCTCGCGGAGCACGTCATCGAGTCCCATCACCAGGCGGGCCGCTCCGCGGGGGAGGATGCGCCAGGGAGCCCGGGACGGCGGCGTGACCCATTCCTCGTTCACGAACAGAGACCACTGGCCCTCCCGCCCCAGCCAACCCCTGAGGATTCTGCGTACGCCGCCGGGTTCGGCGCGGTTCTCGAAGTCCCAGGACACGAACATCGTGGGATCCTGCGACGTGTCCACGAAGGCCACAGTGCGGTGATAGGTGGCCGTGGACACGGTATCGGATCCCGCGCCCTCGCCCTCGGCGGATCCCGGTGTGCCGTCGGCCTCCTCCGGGTTGCCGTCGCCTCCGTCTCCGGAGCAGGCCGCGGCCACGGCCGCGACCATCCATCCGACGCGGTTCGCCCTTCGGCGCGCCTGGCCCGCCCGGCGTCTCGCCGCTCGCGGGGCTCGGGCGGCTCTATCCACGGACTGCTAGGCCGCGTACTGCGCCGGAGACCGGGGTTCCAGAATCTGGCCGGGGCGAACGCCGAGGGAACGGTCGAGGGCGGTGAAGAAGCGTTTGATCCGGCGCCGATTCGCTCCCAGATCGCCGCCCCGGTGGTTTCCCAGCGCCGACATGTCCACGCGCGTCTGGGCGTCCGGGTCCAACGTGACCGAGACGAGCACGTTGGCTTCCAGAGGCAGGATTCGACTTCGGACGTCGGCTCGAATCACACCCAGTTCGTCGTCGCAGCTGATCAGCTTCCACCCCCTCAGTCCACCGCCGGAGAGCCTCAGAGCCGCGTTCCAGACGGGGTCGAAGGGGATGGTGTATGTGCGCCCGGACAGAGTGGGGTCACTGGAATCCGGGCTCGTGCGCGCCGTCCGTTCGGTGAATCCCTTCCACATTTTCGCTATTCCCGATGCTGAGAGGTTCTGCACGCCGCGGAGAGCCCGGCAGGTCCGCGGACACGCAACCATCGACCGATTGGAAGCTGTTCAAGACCGGCGCCCGGGGTCAACCTGGCAGCGCGTTGACGGCCCCGCGTCCCGCGCCCGGAAGTCACTCGGTCGTGGAGGGTTTCGAGCGTTGCGGATCACTCGGAGGTTCTTTCCCCGGTACCGGGTTGCAGCAATCTTGAATCGGGGCGAGGACGGGTCGCGCGGAGGCGATTCCGGCGGCGATTCCCGGAGGGGACCGCCGCCGGCGGTGCGAAACGAGCGGGAACGGCAGGCGAAACGGAGCCACGATGGATGACAGCGGCCTGATTCACGACTGGAATGTCGCGGAGTTCGAAACGCTTCCCTGGGGCCGGCGGGTCGAGCTGGACGACGAGACCCTGCGTGACGGCCTGCAGTCCGCCTCGGTGGTCGATCCGCCCGTCGAGGCCAAGATCCGGCTGATCCACATCATGGATGAACTCGGGATCCACTCCGCGGACATCGGCCTCCCGGGCGCCGGTCCGCGGGCGGTGGCCGACATGGTGCGGCTCTGCGAGGAGATGCGGGATGCGAAGCTCGCGGTCGCGCCCAACTGCGCGGCCCGCACCATGCTGGCCGACGTGGAGCCGGCGGCCCGGATTGCCCAGAAGACAGGCGTCGTGCTCGAAGTGTGCACCTTCATCGGCAGTTCGCCGATCCGGCTCTTCGCGGAAGGGTGGACCCTCGACGGAATGCTGCGGACGGCGGAGGAATCGGTCTCCTTCTGCGTCGACGAGGGATTGCCGGTGACCTTTGTCACCGAAGATACCACACGGGCCGATCCGGAGACGCTGAAGACCCTCTACGGCAACGCGATCCGCTGGGGAGCGCGCAGGATCTGCCTCTCGGACACGGTGGGTCACGCCACGCCGTCCGGCGCGAGATCCCTGATCCGGTTCGTGAAGCGCGAGATCGTCGATCCGTCCGGGGTGGAGGTGAAGATCGACTGGCACGGCCACCGGGACCGCGGACTGGGACTGGCCAACGCGCTCGCCGCGATCGAGGCCGGCGCGAACCGCGTCCACGCCACGGCTCTGGGGATCGGCGAACGCGTGGGCAACGTCGAGATGGATCTGCTGCTCGTCAACCTGGCCCTGGCGGGTGTGCACGAGGCCGATCTCTCCCGCCTTGGCGACTACTGCCGGCTCGTCTCCGGCGAGTGCGGAGTCCCCCTCCCGGCCAACTACCCGGTGATGGGCGCCGATGCCTTCCGCACGGCAACCGGCGTGCACGCGGCCGCGATCGTCAAGGCGCACGCCAAGGGGGCCGAATGGCTGGCCGACCGGGTCTATTCCGGCATCCCGGCTTCCCTGGTGGGACGCGAGCAGGAGATTGAGATCGGCCCCATGTCGGGGATATCGAATGTCAGGTACTGGCTTGCCAAACGGGGGTACGACGGTGGGGACACCGCGCTGTGCAAGCGGATCTTCGCGCGGGCGAAGCGCGCTGACCGGACGCTCACCGAAGAAGAGGTGCTGGACATCGTGCGGACATGACCACGGGCGCTTCCAGGGTTCAACCGCGGGTGCTGGTCATCGAGGACGACCCGGGGATCGCGGCGGTGGTGGCTTACCAGCTCACCCGGGCGGGATACCGCGTCGAAACCGTGGGGGATGGTGCGGAAGGACTCGAATCGCTGCATCGGGAGATCCCCGACCTGGTGGTGCTGGATCGGATGCTGCCCGGACTTTCGGGTGACGAACTCCTGAAGGCGGTGCGCCGCGACGACGCGACGGGTACGGTCCCGGTCCTGGTGCTGACGGCGAAGCGGGAGCGGGCGGATCGGATCGAGGGTCTCGAAATGGGTGCCGACGACTACCTCACGAAGCCGTTCAGCCCCCGGGAGCTGGTGCTGCGGGTGGACGCCATCCTGAGGCGGGCGCGGACGGACGGATCGGCGCCCGTCCGGGAAGGGCGAGTCCTGCGCGCGGGTGATTTGCGGGTCAATCTGGGTTCGATGCGCGTCACGCTCGGGGGGGAGGAGGTTCGGGTCACACCCACCGAGTTCCGGCTGCTCACCACGCTCATCGAGAAGCGGGGGCGGACCCTGAGCCGGGAGCTGCTCCTGCGGGAGGCGTGGAAAACGGACCCCGAGGCGGCAGGCCGAATCAACACGCGAACCGTGGACATGCATATCCGCCGCCTGCGCACGAAGCTGGGTCCGGCGGGGGCGCGGATCGAGACCGTGCGCGGGTTCGGCTACCGCTTCCGGACTCGGGAATGAGGATACCGTTCAGGTCTGCAGCCCTGGGATTCGGGGCCGTATCCGTGGTCTGGATCGCGGCTGCGTCCTGGACGGTGACGCGTCTGTTGGTGGCGGAGGCGATGTACGACGACGGCCGGAGGCACCTTGACGCCGCGACGGTGCTCGGGGCCGAGCGGCTGGGTGCTTCCCGCGGGTTGGCTCTGGACAGCCTCGCAGGCGCTCTCGCGCTTGCCACCGGATACCGCGTCAGCGTGTTCGACGCGGCCCTCGGGCCGGTGGCCGACTCCGACCTCGGCTCCGAGCCTTCGGATACCCTTTCGGACCGGAGCCGGCGCAGCGAGGTGGCCGGGGCGCTGATGCGCGCCGCCGCTTCGTCGCGCCGCCGCAGCTTCCTGAACGGCCGGAAGTACCTGTTCAGTGCGGCCCGCGTGTACTGGGAAGGGGAGTCCGTGGTGATTCGCTTCGGCGATCCGGCCGATCCCATCCGGGACGCCGCGGCCCGGGTCGCGCACGTTGTCGGAGCCGGGGTGCTCGCCTCCGGGCTGGCCGTCCTCATCCTGGGGCACCGCGCGATGCGTGCGGTGACCGGTTCCCTCGGGGAGGTGAGGCGCCTCCTGGCGCGTCTGGCCGTGGGCCGGCCCCCGGGTCCCAGGGTCAAGCTGCCCGGGATCACCGAACTGGCACGCCTGGCTTCGGCGGCGAACCGGGTTCGCGCGGAGCTGGAGGAGCAGGTGGCCCGCGTGTCCCGGGAGCGGGACGAGCTCACCCACCTCATGGACGAGGTGGGCGAAGGGCTGATGGCCCTCACGAGCGACGCGAGGATTCTGCGCATCAACCCCGCGGCGCGCGGGCTCCTCGGCCTCACCGAGGTGCTTCCGTTCGCGCCGGTCGGGTCGGTTGTGCGCGATCCGGTCCTGCGCGACCTTCTCGAAGCGTCGGTGATCCGCCCCGAGGGTCGCCTGGACGTCACGGTGGGGGGTCGCGAACTGGAGGTCCGCACCAAGATGGGCACCGAGGGGGGCTCGGTGGTGCTCCTGGTCGACATCACCGAACTCAGGCGTCTGGAGGCGGTCCGTTCGGACTTCGTCGCCAATGCGTCGCATGAACTCAAGACCCCGCTGACCGTGATCCGGGCCGCCGCCGAAACGGTGCTGGACGGGGGTCTTCCCCCCGGCCTCCGCGAGAACTTCCTGCGCTCGATCGAAGGCAACACCATACGGCTCCAGCGTCTGGTGGACGACCTGCTCGACCTCTCCCGCTACGAGTCCGGGGCGTGGCGGCCCGCACGGGAACCGTTCTCCGTCGGGGCCGTGGCGCGGTCGGCCTGGGAGGAGCTGGAAGCCAAGGCGGCTCGCCGGGGCGCGGCCTTCGAAGTAGTGGGGGCGGGCGAAGCCGTGGGCGACGAAGCGGCCGTCTACCAGATCTTCCGCAACCTCTTCGAGAACTCCCTGAGGTACGTGCCGGAGGCGCGGGGACGCATCTCGGTGGAGATCGCCTCGAAAAGCGGCCTTCTGCTGGTGGCGGTGAAGGACAACGGTTCCGGCATACCGGCCACTTCGCTGCCCAGGATCTTCGAACGCTTCTACCGGGTGGACGCCGCGCGTTCGCGGGAGGAGGGAGGGACGGGGCTGGGGCTGGCCATCGTGCGCCATCTGGTCTCGAGCATGGGGGGCGAGGTCTCGGCCGAGAGCACCTGGGGCCGGGGCACGACCGTCACATTCAGCATGCCGCATCACCGGGCCGGGGTGGTGGAGGTGGTGCCGGCGTGATCCGGGGATGCCCGGTTCGAGCCGGTGCGGCCGCACTCGTGGTTGCCGCAACCGGCTGCGCCGCCGATGCCGGCAGGGCGGGAAGGGTCCTGGTGGTCGACGGTTCCAGCAGCCTGTACCCTCTTTCCGAAGCGGTGGCGGAAGAGTTCGCGGAGCGGTATCCCGGATCCCGTGTGGTGGTGCGCGTTTCGGGTACCGGAGGCGGACTCCGGCGGTTCTGCGAGGGAGAGGCCGATATCGCCGGCGCGTCCCGGGCGATGACTTCGGCCGAAGCCGAGCGCTGCCGGGCCGCCGGCATCCGCTACCTGGCCATTCCCGTGGCCCGGGATGGCGTGGCCGTGGTCGCAAACACCGCCAACGGCGCGGCCGCCTGCCTTACCCTGGCCGAGTTGAGGCGGTTGTGGGAGCCGGGAAGCGGGGTTGCGACCTGGCGGGACCTCAGGCCGGCGTTCCCGGCCGAGAAGATCCGTCTCTTCGGACCCGGCAACGATTCGGGGACCTTCCGCTTCTTCACCACCGTGGTCGTCGGCCGGCCGGGCGCAAGCCGGGCCGACCACTACCAGACCGAAGACGACCACCTGATCGCCCGCGGCGTTGCAGGGAACCGGTGGGGGCTGGGCTACCTCGGGTCGGCCGGCTACGCCGCCGACGAGGACCTGTTGCGCGTGCTGGCCGTGGACACGGGGTTCGGTTGCGTGCATCCCACGCCCGGCGCCATCCGTGACGGGAGCTACAGCCCGCTGGCGCGGGACCTGTACATATATGTCGGGTATGTCCGCGGAGGCGGGTTCACATTGTCCGAAGACGTGTACAGATTCGCCGTGCACTACGTTTCCGTCAGCGGAGCATCGGCCGAGGAGGTGGGCTACGCGCCGCTTCCCGCCGCCCGGCATGCTCGGAGCCTGAGGCTGCTGGCGGCCGCCCGGGAGGGCTCGTCGTGACAGTGGCCGGACTGTCCGGTGCGGGTTCACGAGCGCTCGGCGACCGTCTCGCGGGTCCCGCGCTGCTGGCCTGCACGGTCGTGGCGGTCGGGACGCTGGTTGCCGTGGTGGGTGTCCTGGGTGTGGAGACCGGACGTTTCCTCACACAGGTCTCCCCGGTGCGCTTCGTCACCGAAGTGGACTGGCTTCCGGTCGCCGAGGAGCCTCGCTTCGGAGTACTCCCGCTCCTTGCGGCCACCGCCCAGATCGCGGTGGGAGCGGCGGTGTTCGGGGTGCCGTTCGGCCTCATGACGGCCATCTACCTGGAACACTACGCGGGCGCGCGGGCCGAGCGGGTGCTGACCGCGGCGACGGCACTGCTGGCGGGAGTACCGACCGTGGTCTACGGCTATTTCGCCCTGAACTTCGTGACTCCCGCGATCAGGGGCCGCTGGCCCGGGACGGAGGCGTTCAACGCACTGTCCGCCTGCCTCACCGTGGGGCTGATGATCCTGCCCACCGTGGTGGTACTCTCGCGGAGCGCGCTGAAGTCGGTGCCGCCGGCGTTGATGGAGGCGGGTCTCGCCCTGGGTGCCGGCAGAGGCCGCGTAGTGGCGCGGGTGCTGGTGCCCGCGGCCTCCGGCGGAATCGTGGCGGCTGTTTTTCTGGCAATGGCGCGCGCCGTCGGCGAGACGATGATCGTGACCCTGGCGGCCGGAAACCAGGCGCAGCTGACGTGGAGCCCCCTCGAGGGACTCAGGACCCTCACGGCCTTCATCGCCCAATCCAGCCTGGGTGACGCACCGACCGGTACGCTTCAGTATGGGGCCTTCTTCGCCGTGAGCGCGGTCCTGCTCGTGGTCTGTTGGGGACTGCAGGCGAGCGGGAGGTTCCTGGCGTCGCGTGGGCGCGGGGCGACCGCGCGGTGAACGCCCCGACCCGCCGCCGGGACACGCTCGGCATCGCGTGCGGGGCGGCCGCCGCCGCGGTCATGGCCGCGTTCGTCCTGCTGGCCGTGTTCCTCCTGGGCGAGGCGCGGTCGGTGGCCAACCCGGCCTTTCTGCTGGATGCGCCCTCGCGCGCGGCGGATCGTGCGGGTGTCGGCCCCGCGCTGGCCGGGACCCTGTGGCTGGCTATGCTGACCGCGGCCCTCGCCCTTCCCATCGGTATCGGCACGGCGATCTACCTCGAGGAATACGCCTCCCGGAACCGGCTGGCGGCCCTCGTCGGTTCGGCCCTGGCCGGCCTGACCGGGGTGCCCTCGGTGGTCTACGGGGTGGCGGGACTGGCGCTGTTCGTCCGAGGTCTGGGTATGGGACCGAGCATCCTGGCGGGCGGCTGCACGCTGGCCGTTCTGGCCCTCCCCACGGTGATCGTGACCTCGCGGGTGGCCATCCGCGCGGTACCGGAGGAGATGCGGTTGGCGGCCTACAGTCTGGGCGCGACCCGCTGGCAGGTCGTCCGCGGCGAAGTACTGCCGGCGGCCGCACCCGGGATCGTTGCGGGCAGCTGCCACGCCCTGACCCGGACCATCGGGGAGGCGGCACCGCTCCTGGTGCTCGGAGCGGCCGCGTTCATGACCTTCGCTCCGCACGGACCCGGTGATCCGCTCACGTCGCTGCCGACCCGGATCTTCGCGTGGACCACGCGCTCGGAGCAGGACTTCGCCGCACTCGCGGCGGGTGCCGGCATCGCGCTGCTGCTCGTGCTCCTGCTTGTGAACCTGGCCGCGCTGGCCGTGCGCCGGCGGATGCGAGGCGGTGCCCGGTGAACGCCCCGTCGACGCGAACCGAAGCACCTCCCGTACTGGCCGCCGAGGATCTCTCCGTCAGGTTCGGTCCGAAAACGGCCCTCACCGGGGTCACCCTCCCGGTCGCCCGGGGACGGGTCGTCTCGATCATCGGTCCTTCCGCGAGCGGGAAGACCACCCTCCTGCGCGCCTTCAACAGGTTGAACGAGCTGACGCCGGGGGTGGTGACGACCGGCACGGTACGCTTCAACGGCGTGGATATCCACGACGAGGGAGTCGACCCGGTCGAGGTTCGGCGACGGGTCGGCATGGTGTTTCAACAGGCCACCCTCTTCCCCAAGTCGGTCTTCGACAACGTGGCCTTCGGGCCCCGCGCGAGCGGCTATGCGGGCGACCTGCAGGAGCTGGCCGAGGAGGTGCTCACCGCCGTGGATCTCTGGTCCGGGGCCGCGGGGGACCTGGACGCCCCGGCGCTGACGCTGTCGGCCGGACAACAGCAGCGCCTGTGCATCGCGCGGACACTGGCGCTCAAACCCGAAGTGCTGCTCCTGGACGAACCGACTTCGGCCCTGGATCCCGCGGCGACGGCGCGCATCGAGTCGTTGATCCATGCCTTGAAGCGGGACTACACGGTCGTGTTGGCCACGCACGGACGCAGGCAGGCGGCGCGGCTGTCCGACATGACCGCGTATCTGGCCGGCGGGGAGCTGGTGGAGTACGGTCCTACCGAGAGCCTCTTCACCAATCCCCGCGACCCCCGCACCGAATCCTACCTCACCGGGCGCATCCCATGACGGAATCCCGCTTTCCCCGAGTCCCGGTCGAAGCGGAACTCGACCGGCTCCGGCAGATGCTGCTGGAGATGGCCGGGCGGGCGGAGGAGCTGGTTCGCATGGCCATGCTGGGGCTGGGCGAGCGTGACCGCCGGATGACCAAGCTGGTGCGGAAGGCCGACGACCGTATCGACGAGCTCGAGGTCGAGATGGACGAGTGCGTACTCGAACTGCTGGCACTGCAACACCCCATGGCCGGCGATCTGCGGCTGGTCTTCGTCGCGCTCAAGGCTTCCAACGACATCGAGCGGATCGGCGACCACGCGGTCAACATAGCGAAGGCGAGCCGGCGCATGACCAGGCACCCCCCGCTGCCGGACATCATGGAGGTGTGGGAGATGGGCGGGCAGGTCCGGAAGATGCTCGGCACGGCCCTGGACGCCCTCGTGAACCGGGACGTGGAGAAGGCCAGGGGTGTGATCGCCGAGGACCAGCGGGTGGACGACCTGCGGCGCTCGGCCAGCCGGATCGTCGTATCCTACATGCTGGAGCAGCCGCGCTACATTAGTCCCGGACTCGAGATGATCGTCGTCCTTCAGAACCTGGAGCGGATCGGCGACCTGACCACGAACATAGCCGAGGATGTGGTGTTCCTGGTCGAGGGAAGGTCGATCAAGCACATGGGGACACTCTGGTGAGGGGGAGCGGGGAGGTTGCGGGGGAGAAGGGGGGAGTCGGCGGGGTGGTCGAGGAACTCCTGAGCCGGATGGAGACCGAACCGGGCCCGGCGTTGGCGTTGGGCTCGGCACCGCCCCGAGGGCACGTCGCGATAGTGACCGGGGGTTCCAGCGGAATCGGGCGCGCGACCGCGGTGGCGTTCGCGCAGAGCGGGGTCCACATCGCCTTCAACCACCACGACTCCGGCCAGGAGAGCCGTCAGGCGGCGGAGGAGACGCGCGAGATGTTGCGGGACTTCGGGGTCAGGGTATTTGCGCAGGCGGCCGATGTCCGCAGTCCGGACGAAGCGTCGGCGTTTGTCGAAGAGGCGCGCGAACGGCTGGGTGGACTGCACATCCTCGTCAACAACGCGGGTGTCGGGCGTGACCGCGCGCTCTGGCGCATGACCGACGACGAGTGGCGTTCCGTCATCGACACCAACCTCTCCGGTGCCTTCCACTGCACGCGTGCGGCCGCTCCCCACCTCCGCGCCCAGGAGTTCGGGAAGATCGTCAACGTCTCCTCGGTGCACGGGCTGTCCAGCGAGTTCGGACTGGCGAACTACTGTTCCAGCAAGGCCGGGCTGATCGGGTTCACGCGCAGCGCGGCTCTGGAGCTGGGTCCCTCGAACGTGAACGTGAACGCGGTGGCCCCGGGGTACATCCGCACGACGGAGCTGACCGACCGGGTCCCGGCGGAGATGCTCGACCGCGCAAGGGAACGGAGCGTGCTGGGCCGTCTGGGCGATCCCCAGGACGTGGCGTCGGTGATCCTGTTCCTGTGTTCGGAGGCTTCACGCCATATTACGGGGGCCGTCATTCCCGTGGACGGGGGATATCTGATATGAGTAAAGCCGCCGATGCGGACGCGGGTGGAGCTGCCGGGGTCCGCAGGAGCGACCGCGAGTGGCGCCGCATGCTCACGCCGGAACAGTTTCGGGTCGCCCGCAAGGGCGGCACGGAACGCGCCTTCACCGGCGACTACTGGGCTCACAAGGAAGACGGCACCTACATGTGCGTGTGCTGCGGGCAGGCCCTCTTCGAGTCCGCCGACAAGTTCGACTCGGGGACCGGCTGGCCCAGCTTCACCCGCCCGTCGGCCGGCGGCAGCGTGGGCGAGAAGGACGACCGCAGCTTCTTCATGCGGCGTACCGAGGTGGTTTGCAGCCGCTGTGACGCACACCTGGGGCACGTCTTCCCGGACGGCCCGGGGCCGGGGGGACTGCGGTACTGCATCAACTCGGCGGCGCTGGATTTCGAGGGGGGCGACTCCGGCGGATGAGACGACCCGGCACGGACGGCCCGGCCTTTCACCCGGCCTACACATCTACACAATACACACATGTGTAGCACGGTGACGGTGATCCCCGGCGACGGGATCGGGCCGGAGGTGACCGCCGCCGTGCTGCGGGTCCTCGACGCGGCCGGCGCGCGGCTTGACTACGACGAACGGGTGGCGGGCGAGACCGCGCTCAGGTACCAGGGCAGCCCCCTCCCACAGGAGACGCTCGACTCGATCGAGGCCAACCGGGTGGCGCTCAAGGGGCCGCTCACCACGCCGTCCGGATCCGGCTTCCGCTCGGTGAACGTCGCCATCCGCAAGGAGCTCGACCTTTTCGCGAACGTGCGGCCGGTCCGCACCATCCTGCCGGGCGGGCGCTACGAGGACATCGACCTGGTGCTGATCCGCGAGAACACGGAAGGGCTGTATGTGGGCGTGGAGCATTTCATCGGGATGGAGCGCGACCCCAGGGCGGCCGCGGAATCGGTCATGATCACCACCCGCTTCGGCTCGGAGCGGATCGTGCGCTTCGCCTTCGACTACGCTGTGGCGAACGGGCGCGGGAAGGTCACGCTGGCCCACAAGGCGAACATCCTCAAGCACACCCAGGGGCTGTTCCTCGAGGTTGGGCGGCGCATGGCGGAGGGCTACGCGGACCGGGTCGCCTTCGAGGACCGGATCATCGACGCGACCGCCATGTACCTGGTGCTCGACCCCTACCGCTTCGACGTGCTGGTCATGGAGAACATGTTCGGGGACATCCTGAGCGACCTCATGGCGGGGCTGGTGGGCGGGCTGGGCTTCGCGCCGGCGGGGAACATCGGTGAGAGGCACGCCGTGTTCGAGGCGGTGCACGGGTCGGCGCCGGACATCGCGGGGCAGGGGGTGGCGAACCCGACGAGTCTGCTGCTCTCGGCGTGCATGATGCTCGACCATGTGGGGCAGGGGGAGGTGGCGGGGCGGATCCGCGCGGCGCTGGAGGCCGTGATCCGGGACGGGGTGGCGCGGACGCGTGACATGGGGGGGACGGACGGGACGGCGGCCTTTACGGGGGCGGTGGTGGGGGGGATGGGGGTCCGGGGATTCCCTCCGCGGGCCCCCAGGGTGAGGGCGTGAGTGGAGTGGCTGGAGGGTCGGGACTGGATCTGTACTGTTCGCGGTGCGGGAGTGCGTGCAGGGGGAGCGAACTCGACCGGCTGCTGTGGTGCGAGGTGTGCATCGCGGAGGCGAAGGCGACGGCGAAGCGGGTGGGGTGGCTGTGTGGTGCGGTGATCGCGGCCGGGCTCGCGGCCTGGATCCATTTCGTGCAGAAGCCGTCCGCCGCCCTGCTGGGTGGCTGGATCGGGGTCGTGCTGGCGGCCTTCTGGCTGAGCGCGCGGGCGGTGACCGAAGTGTGCTACGGGGTGCTGCGCTTCCGGCACCGGCCGGGGAACCTGTGACTATGAACTGACGGCCTTGGGGAGAGGTCGGGGCCGAAAGCGCCCCGGCCCGTCGGATCGCTCTCCCGTGGCGGCCGTTTCACCTTCTGGAGAGAATGCCAATGGCGGCAAGGTTCGAAGGACTGGATTTCTACGACATCGATTCGCTCCTGTCCGAAGAGGAGCGCATGGTGCGCGACACGATCCGCGAATGGGTCGAGGACCGGGTCCTCCCGATCATCGGCGACGCGTACGTGGAGCGGCGGTTTCCCACCGAGCTGATCCCCGAGATCGGGGAGCTGGGGATGCTGGGCGCGAATCTCCCGGCCGAGTACGGCTGCGCGCAACTCAACAACGTCTGCTACGGCCTGATCATGCAGGAGCTGGAACGGGGCGATTCGGGGGTGAGGTCCTTCGTGTCGGTGCAGGGGGCGCTGGTCATGTACCCGATCCACGCCTTCGGGAGCGAGGAGCAGAGACGGGAGTGGCTGCCCGGGCTGGCATCGGGGGAGAAGATCGGCTGCTTCGGGCTGACCGAGCCGGACTACGGGTCCAACCCGGCCGGGATGATCACGCGGGCGCGCGAGACGGCGGAGGGGTGGGTGCTGAACGGCACCAAGATGTGGATCACGAACGGGTCGATGGCCGATGTGGCGGTGGTGTGGGCGCAGACGGGGGAGGCGGGGGACGCGAAGGGGATTCGCGGGTTCGTGGTGCCGACGGACACGCCAGGGTTCTCCGCCCGTGACCAGAAGGGGAAGCTGTCGCTGCTGGCGTCGGACACGAGCGAGCTGGTGCTGGAGGACGTGGAGTTGCCCGCCGATGCGCTGATGCCGGGGACCACCGGGATCAGGAACCCGCTGATGTGCCTGACGCAGGCGCGCTACGGGATTTCGTGGGGGGCCGTGGGCGCCGCGATGGCGTGCTACCACGAGGCGGTGAGCTACGCGGGCCAGCGGATCATGTTCGACGGGGTGATCGCCGGCAAGCAGATCCAGCAGGTGAGGATCGCGGACATGCTGACCTGGATCACGCAGGGGCAGCTGCTGTGTCTGCGGCTGGGGCGGCTGAAGGACGAGGGCGGGATGACGCCGCAGCAGGTGAGTCTGGCGAAGCGGGCGAATGTGGACATGGCGTGTGATATCGCGAGGGAGGCGCGGCGGCTGCTGGGGGCGAACGGGATCCTGGCGGAGTACGCGTCGATGCGGCACATGGCGAACTTGGAGTCGGTGTACACCTACGAGGGGACGCACGACGTCCACTCGCTGATCCTGGGGCAGGCGGTTACGGGGATTTCGGCGTTTTGAGGGGGGGTGGGGAGGGACGCCTGCGGCCGGGGTTCTTGAAAAAGCGAATAAACACCGAAATATTGGATATGCAGCCACCCTCACATCCGGCTTGGAGGACCCGTGCCCGACCGTAGCGCGATCGAATGGACCGACGCCACATGGAATCCGACGACCGGATGTACCCGTGTGTCGGCGGGCTGCGACAATTGCTATGCCGAACAGCTGTCGAGGCGGTTGTTGTCGAGAACCTACCGTGCGCGCCTTCCGGTGGTGGACACGGAAGCGAACCGACGGGATCCCTTCGCGGTGCGGGTGTGGCCCGAGCGGCTGGGCGTTCCAGCGTCGTGGAGGGAGCCGCGACGGGTGTTCGTCAACTCGATGTCCGACCTGTTCCATCATGAGGTCCCCGAGGACTTCGCCCGCGAGTGCTTCCGCGTGATGCTCCAGGTCGATCGTCACATCTACCAGGTGCTGACCAAGAGGCCGGCGAGGGCGGCCAGGTTTGTGAGACGGAACGCGGACCTGTTTCCGCGGGGGTTTCCCGGGCACTTGTGGATCGGGACTTCGGTGGAGGATCAGTCGGTGGACTACCGGGTGCGGCATCTGTTGGCGGTGCCGGCGGCAGTGAGGTTCCTGAGTTGCGAGCCGCTGATCGGGCCGTTGGACTTGAGCGGGTTCATGAACGGCGGGGCTGGATGCGATGGACTTCACTGGGTGATTGTGGGGGGAGAGAGCGGGATCGGGGCCAGACCGATGGATGTGGGGTGGGCGCGGGCGGTGCGGGACCAGTGCCGTCGGGCCGAGGTGCCGTTCTTCTTTAAGCAGTGGGGTGGTCGGACGCCGAAGGCGGGGGGGCGGGAGCTGGATGGGGCGGTTTGGGATGAGTTTCCGGAGGCGGGGGCGATGGCGTGATCGATCGGGGGTCAGATGGTGGTGCCTAGGACGACTCTCCGGACGAGGGGTTCCCCGCGACAGGAAAATTAGGGGCGGCGAGTTGTCAAGGAAAACTTGACCACTGCCAGAAGGCAGCCCGCAATGTCAATCGCACTTGACATAATGACAAGCGTAGTTGACATCCGCTGCCTATCCGCAGGCTCTGTGGGCGTAGCGAGGGGCTTCTGCCGCCAGGCAGAGACGTAGCGGCCAACCGGCTCCGGTATCTTGCGATCGGTACTCGGGCGCCACCACGTTTCGGCCCTCTCGCCCCACCGATTCCCTTCACGTCACTCAGCCGTGACCGCTACCCCTTCCACGCACCCCGACCTCCCCCACCGCGACCCGTGCGTTGGCGAGATGGTCCGCGTCCGCACGCGGCACTGGCTGGTCGAGGAAGTCGTCTCGGCCACCGGGCCCGGCGAGTCCTCCCGGGTCCGGCTCGCCTGCGCGGACGACGACGCCCAGGGGCAGGAGCTGGAGGTGTTCTGGGACTGCGAGCTCGACCGGGCCATCGTTGACGACGAGCCGTGGTCCGATCTGGGGAAGCGCGGCTTCGACTCGCCCGACCACTTCGCCGCGTTCCTGAACACGCTGCGGTGGAGCTGCACCACCGCGACCGACCCGTCGCTCTTCCAGGCGCCGTTCCGGGCCGGGATCAAGATCGACGCCTACCAGATGGAGCCGTTGCGGAAGGCGTTGCTGCTCCCCCGGGTCAACCTCTTCATCGCCGACGACACGGGGCTGGGGAAGACAATCGAGGCCGGACTGATCGTCCGCGAGCTGCTCCTGCGGCGAAAGGTCCGAACCATCGTGGTGGCTGCGCCGCCGTCGGTGCTGGAACAGTGGAAGGGAGAGATGGAGGAACGGTTCGGGCTGATCTTCCAGATTCTGGACCGTCACTACCTGGCGCGCATTCGGCGCGAGCGGGGCTTCGGGACCAACCCGTGGTCGACGCACAGCCGCTTCCTCGTTTCGCACCGGCTGCTGGCGGATCCGACCTACGCCGACCCCATGCGGGCGTGGCTCGGCGCGAAGCGCGCCGGAAGCCTGCTCGTTCTCGACGAGGCGCACCACGCCGCCCCCAGTCACCGGGGACGGTACGGCATCGAGTCCAAGTTCACGCGCGCCGTGCGCGATCTCTGCGACCGCTTCGAGCACCGCCTGTTCCTGTCGGCCACGCCCCACAACGGCCACTCGAACAGTTTCTCGACTTTGCTGGAGCTGCTCGATCCGCACCGTTTCACGCGAGGCGTCAAGGTGCGCGGGAAGAAGGACCTGGAAGCCGCGATGGTCCGGCGGCTCAAGGAGGACATCCGCGAGGAGGTGGGCGGATTCCCCATACGCCGCGTCGTGCCCGTGGTGATCGACGGGCTGCCGGAGGACGCCCCCGAGCTGGTTCTTTCGGGCTTGCTGGACGAGTACCGGACCCTTCGCAGCCGCCGTTTCGCCAACGCCACCGCACGTGGCCGGGCCGCGGCGGGACTCCTCGTGGTTGGCCTGCAGCAGCGTCTGCTCTCGTCCATTGAGGCGTTCGCGCGGAGCCTGAAGCGACACCGCAAGACGGTTGAGAGACAGTGGGCCGAGGGGGGTGGGGCGACACGGGCGACCAAGGCGGGCGATGTGGGATCTGCTCGAACGAATGGTGCTGACGATGACGGCGAGGGGTTCCTCAGGACTGCCGGAGCCAACGACGACTCCGCAGAACACCTCATCCCGGATCCCGAATCCGACCAGGACCGGGATCTGGCCGCTGACGCCGAGGCCGCCGAAGAAGCCGAGGAGGAACTGCTGATCGAGGCCGCCAACCGCGAGGCCGAAGGCGGGCTCCGGCGCGACGCCACGGCGGAGGAGATCTGGCGGGAGGAGCTCCGGCTGCTGGGCCGCATGCAGGAGGTGGCCGACGAGGCGCGCACCCGGCCGGACGCAAAGACGAACCGGCTCATCGACTGGATCCGAGACAACCTGTGCCCGGATCTTCCGCCGTTCGGGAAGCCGGTTGTCGGCAAGGCACCCGAGTGGAACAACCGCCGCGTCCTCATCTTCACCGAGAACCGGGAGGGTACCAAGCGATTCCTGAAGGAGGCGCTGGAGCGCGCGATCGAGGGGACGGACCGGGCCGACGAGCGCATCGAGGTGATCGACGGGCTGACGGGAGGACCCCGCCGGAAGGAGATCCAGCGGCGCTTCAAGGAACGACCGGCGAAGGATCCCCTGCGGATCCTTCTCGCTACGGACGCGGCACGGGAAGGCCTGAACTTCCAGGCGCACTGCACCGACCTCTTCCACTTCGACCTTCCCTGGAATCCCGGCCGCATCGAGCAGCGCAACGGCCGGATCGACCGGAAGCTGCAGCCCGCCGAGGAGGTGCGGTGCCACTACTTCAAGCTGCCGCAGCGCCACGAGGACCGGGTGCTCGAGGTCTTGGTGCGGAAGACCGGGACGATCCGGCGTGAGCTCGGCAGTCTGGCCAAGGTGATCGACGAGGACGTCGAGGCGCGGCTCACGGGCGGCATTCGCCGAAGCGACGCGCACGCATTGGCCGCGGAGCTGACGGCGCTGGGCACGAACGACCTTCCTGCGGACAGGACAAGCGCGATCACCGAGGAGTTCGAGGCGGTCCGCGAAAGACGGTGCGACCTGCGGAAACAGATCGACCGGTGCCGGACCCTGCTCGACAAGTCCCGCAACTGGGTGCGGTTTCGTCCGGACGCCTTCCGCAAGGCGCTGTCGTGCTCGCTCGGCATCCAGCAGGCCGGGCCTCTGCGGCGGGAACGGGACGAGAGCGGGCGCGAGGTCTGGCGGTTTCCCGAGCTGGGCGGGCGGGTCGCGGCGGATCCCTCCTGGGCTGCCACGCTCGATACGCTTCGGGTCCCCATCAAACGCGAGCAGAAGCCGCTCGAATGGCGGAAGGAGGCTCCGATCCGGCCGGTCGTCTTCTCGGATCCGGAGGAACTGACGTAGGAAGTGGTTCACCTGCACCTGGAACAGCGGGTCGCCCAACGGCTGCTGGCCCGGTTTCGCGCCCAGGGGTTCATCCACAACGACCTGTCGCGGGCATGTCTGGCCCATGTGGCCGACTCGGTGCCCCGCGTCGTGCTTCTGGGCCGCCTGTCGCTGTACGGCGAACGCGCGGAGCGCCTGCACGAGGAGATCGTCACGGTCACGGCGCGCTGGAGGGACCCCGACCTTCGGCGGGGACCGCTCAGCCCCTACGCTCTGGACGCGGAGAGGCGCACGATGGCGCTTCTAGACGAGTTGCTGGCGAGCGGGCGGGCTTCGCAGCCGAATGAGACGGTGCGACGGCGCCTCCTCGCCTCCGCGGCCCGCGACATCCGTGAGCTGCGGCCCCGGCTGGAGCCCAGAGCGGAAGCGCTGGCCGAACGCGCTGCCCTGAAATTGCGCGAGCGGGGCGCACGGGAAGCGAAGGAGCTCCGCGAGACCCTGGTGCGCCAGAGGGACCGGGTGAAGGCCGAGCTCGATCGGCACGAGGCGGAGGTCGCGCAGCTCGCGCTGGATCTCGACGCCGCCGACAAGAGGCAGCTGGAGGCCAACAAGCGCGCCTGGCGGGAGCGTCTCCACCGGTTCGAGCGGGACTTGAAGGATGAGCCCGAGCGGATCCGGAGTTTCTACCGGGTGCGCGGGAGGCCCCGGGTGGAGCCGGTGGGTCTGGTGTATCTCTGGCCGGAGACGGGTTAGGGGGCGTGGGGCGGGGTGCCGACGGCTGGCGTGGTGGAGGTCATCGAGCAGATCGTTCGCCCGCCTCACACACCCTGCCTCAGACACACTTCCTGGCGTGGGTGGGCGGATGGGATAGGGTGAGGTCGCCGAGGGAGGGTTTCAGAGCTGCTTTGCTGCGTGATGATCCCAAGGCGGCGAACCCACCTCGCGAAGTTAGCCGTCGGGCGACACCGGCTTATAGTCCTCGCCCGTCATCGGCTCGTGTCGCTCCCACATGCCTCGCATCTCGATCAGGACGCGCTGAGTCGAGAGCACGGGATACGGCAACGACGCTTCCGGCCGGTTGATTCTGACGACGCAAGCCGAGTACCGGGAAGGCGCCTCGGCCATCGCCGCAGCTAGGTCGCGCACCAGGTAGCGGGGAGCCCAGCCGATCATGTGGTAGTCCTCCGTCTGGATCTGGACGGCCACTCCGTCGCGCGGATTCGTCAGCTCAATCGTGACGTACAGCGGCTCGTCGGGCTCGAGTGCGGCCAGACGGTCCTGGGCGGCGGCGTTGACGTGTCTCCAGCCGTGCAGGAAGAAGCGGCACGAAAAGGAACCGTCCCGGCCCTTGACGAGCTTTGGGAAGACCTCGTAGGCGTCCGTTACGCGGCGGCCGCCGCTCGTGGACAGGATCTCGATCGGGTCGGCATCGGGGCCGAGGCCCATGCCGCGCAGGTAGTGGTCCCGCTCCGGCCGCCGCGGGTTGATCACCCGGTTCCGGAAGAGGGGGAAGAGGTCGGGGGCGGTGTATTCCCTTCCGATCTCCGGGAACTCGAGGAGCAGGGGGAAACCCGCCTCCCGCTGCGCCCGCCGTGCTCCCAGCGTGTAGCGGAAGCGGTACCGCACCGGCTCCACGGCCGCGTCCAGACGGCCGACGGGAAACCACAGACGGGTGTCCGCGCCGTCCTGCCAGGCGAGGAACAGGGTGCGTTCGTTCATCGAAGCAACTCCAGCAGCCGGTCGCGGTTGTACCGGATCAGGGACGCGGCAAACTCCTTGGCCGGCGTCGACATCCAGCCGGCGGGGATCCGATCCATGATCTCGCCAACGTCCGAATCCCGCAAGGAGGACAGCCGCTCCAGAGGTGCCCGGAAGTAGCGCCCGATTGTCGGCATCGAACCCCTGACCAGATCGAGCGGACTCGGACCGCGTCCTGTGCTCCCACCCAGGTAGATCGCCCCGCGGGCCTTTTCCGCATACGCTGGCACGCTGCCGGCTTCCAATCGCATCATGCGCTTCTCGTCCCGGAGTTCGCGTCCCAGCGACGACGCGTGGTCGAACGATGGAGCGAGACGGCCGACCCACCGGCCCGCCCGCCGCTCCCGCACGACGCCCCAGTTCTCGTGGTGGCGATCGGTGTTGCCCACGACTGCGTCAAGCACCAGGTATCCTGCGAACTGCGTCTTCGCGGCCTCGGCGGCTTCCGCGCGCCGGAACTGTGCGCCGAAGCACCGCCAGATGTTCTCAATCGAGTGCTCCGACTGGCGGAAGCGCTTGGCCGGATCGTAGTCGCTGAACGTCCATTTCAGAATCTGGTTTCCGTGTACCAGCTCCCTCCGTCCTGACACGAACGACTTCGACGCGGATGCCTGAACCCCTTCCCACTCGGCGAACTGCACGGTGGCGCACGGAGCAACCAGCAGGCCCGCCACTTCAGCGACGATCTTCTCCGCCCAGTGCTCCCCCGTTCCGGTCCGAGGATGCTTGAACAACCAGTCGGCATCGTCATCCGGGTCGCGATACCAGAATTTCGTCTTGGTACCCATGTCCTCGGGCTCGAGCGCCCACTCCGGACGGACGTGGAGGACGGTATAGGGGTTCGCCATAGGTCAGCTTGAGCGAGTTTCCGGTTGAGATCAAGAGATGGGCAGGGCAGGGCTTCACCGGCACGGTGGGGCATGGCCACTTTTGGACATGAGGTGCGCTGCAACCGAGCGAAGACGCGATGTGCAGGATACTGCCGGTCAACCTGAACGATCTTGCTCACGCCTGCCGGGTCGAATCGGAGCGGATTCCCCGACCTGCTCCACCAGTTCCTCCACCATCCCTGCGAGCCCCACAGCCTCCACGTCCCCCGGCAGCGGATAGCGTTCGTCGCCACCGTACACCACGAACGCGCGGTCGGGGCCGACGTCATCGAGCGCGGTTCGGAGCGACCTGGCGGGTGCCTTGGCGATCCCCCGCTTGATCTCCACCGCCCACACCGCGCCGCCCGGCAACTCCAGCACCAGGTCGATCTCTACACCGGTCGCCGTGCGGTAGAAGCTGGCCCGTGCCCGGTCGGAGGCCGCACGGATGAGCGTTTCGACGACGAACCCCTCCCAGCTCTTCCCGGCGACCGGGTGACCTAGAACGTCGTCCCAGGTGTCGAGGCCGAGGAGCGCGTGGACGATTCCGCTGTCGCGGATGTACACCCTAGGTGACTTCACCAGCCGTTTGCGCACGTTGACGTGGAACGGCGGAAGACGGCGCACGAGAAGCAGATCGACCAAGAGGTCGAGGTAGCGCACGACGGTCTTTCCGTCCACGCCCAGGCTGCGGGCAAGGACCGACGCTCTCCAGAGTCCGCCCTGCGAATGGGCCAGCATGGTCCAGAAGCGGCGCAGGGTCTCGGCGGGAATGCGGGGTCCCAGCATCGGGATGTCGCGCTCCAGGTACGTGCGAAGGAAGTTCCGGCGCCAGAGCGCGCTGGCCGCCGCGTCCGGGGCCAGGAAGCTTCGCGGGAATCCTCCGCGGGTCCACAGGTGCTCCGCGTGGGCCCGCTCCGCCTCCCGGATGTCCAGCGGGTCCAGGGCGAGGTAGCCGATCCGTCCGGCCAGGCTCTCCCCGGATTGTCGCATGAGATCCATCGAGGCCGAGCCGAGGATCAGGAAGTGGCCGGCGCGCTCGCCGTCGCGGATGCGGTCGTCGATGATGCCGCGGAGCGCTTGAAACAGATCGGGGACGCGGTGGATCTCGTCGAGCACGACCAGACGGCCTCGCACCGAGCCGAGGTAGCCGCGTGCATCGGAAAGGCGGTCAAGGTGGCGGGGGTCTTCCAGGTCGAGGTAGAGGCCCGGCTCCGGCCTGCCGGTGTGGCCGGGCGCGTCGGCGATGGCCCTCGCGAGCGTCGTCTTGCCGACCTGCCGAGGGCCTAGGAGGGCGACGGCCGGGAAGAGGGCCAGGTGTTGCTCCAGTTGGGTCCGGAGGATCCGGGGGATGATCGGCGGGTCCATGGCGTGGAATATCGGTATACCATTCCGAAATTACAAGGATATTCCACACGAACGCCCCAGCGTCGCGCCGCCCCTTCTCTCGCCTTGATTGTCGCCCGACACCGACTACCTTATGCTGCGGTGGGGCGGGGACATCGCTGACTGGCCTGGGTGGGGGTCTATCCGCAGTCCCCAGGGTGCGGGCGACGAGCGGAGCGCCTCCGCTACGATCCTTCATGCTTCCTCCCCGCCCGACACGCCGAGAGGCCTCGGGCGGGTTATTTTCTTCGGATGCTCACAATGAGCGGCGAGCCTCTCACCATGGGGTGCGGGCGCCTTCGTGGACGGCCAGAACCCCACGCCGGTCGGGCGGCGTTCGGACAGCCATACGGCCATACATGCAATATGGTAATATGGTCCTACCCTAACGATGCCCGCCCACCGGATCGAGTCCAGTCGAACCACTCTGGTTCCTCCGCGACCAAGTGGCCCGCAGCGGGTTGGTCTCCTTCGTCTACACACCCACCATTCCTGACATGACGACCACGAAGAAGATGGCCAACGAAGACCGCCTGAGGCCGATTCTCGACGCGAATTGGCAGATTCACCGGGCCACGCTCGAACGCGCCCGTCAGGTGGAGGAGCACCTGGCGGCCGTCGGCATCAAGCTGGGCGGCTACCGGCTGGATCCCGCTCTCGGCGGCCCGATACGACCCAGCGAGCAGCCGCTCCGGCGCCGGGCGAACCGCTCACAGGGATGCGCCAGCGTTGGCTGGCGGAACGTGGCGGGTGTCCAGCGTCCGGCGGAGTCGAAGTCTGACCGGTCGAGCCCTCCCATAGGGTGCGGGGTGGGCGGCGGCGGAGACCACCTCAACCCAACGGATCTTCCGCATTGGTGCACCGCGGGTCGAAGGCACAGCGCCCGGCCAGGTGTTCGACACGCTTCCTGATTTCGGCCCGACACTCCACCCACCGCACGCACAACTCGTCAATGGCGCGGAAGGCCTCGTTCAGGGCTTCCGATAGCAGCTTGATCACCGGGATCGATTTTGGCGTATGGTGGAACCAGTTCGCGGCCGTCGCGCAGATGTCGTCGTGAGTCAGGCGGTGAAGCTGTGCGATGCCGGGACGGCGCAGAACCTGCGAGTATTCGGCAAGAAGGGATCCGGACATGAGATGTGTTACCCGGCATGTAAAGTTTCCCTGAAGTCGGCATGTAAAATGTCCCACAT
>JAPPGI010000112.1 GCA_028874985.1 Gemmatimonadota bacterium
CCTATGATTCAGCTTCGGATCCTCCCCACCCACCACGACAGGTGAAGAGCCGGTGTGGACAATGACACCGACGAGATGGCAATTGCGAACCTCCTAATGGGCGAGGCCCTTCCGCGGGCTGGCGACTATTTTGCGCTATTGGAGGCAGATGACATCGTCCTTAGGCGCGCCTGCGGTGCGGTGGTGGCCCGGATTCCCACGCGGGAATTGGAGGGTGCCGACTACCGTGTGGGCGAGGTTGTCAAGGTGGTGGTGGAACGGCACAGCGCCCACCGCTCCCTGCTCTCACCCTGGTCCGCCCCCGCGCGCCGACCTAGCTTAGCTAGCAAGCTAAGCTAAGGCTAGAGGACGTTGAACGAGTTTCCATTGCCGATGCTCCCGGGGCGGCGGCTCCGTGCCGCCGCCCCCGTCGCGCTCCTATGCCTCGCATGTGACGCCGACGCACCGGCTCCGGGGAATCCGAACACAAGGACATGGATCACCGAGCCGGAATACCGGTTTACCAGCGGTGGCGAAACGGGCGTTCTGTTCTCCCATGTGTACCTCAGAGCCGATCCCAACCGGGACCGCGTCTTCGTCATCGATCGGATCGACCGACAGGTCTCCGCCTGGACGCCCGACGGTTCACTGATCTTCGTCGTCGGCAGGCCGGGAGACGGCCCCGGGGAGTTCATGCTTCCAACCCGCCTGCATTTCCAGGATGATGGCGGGTTTTACGTCCGGGAGGGATACGGATCACGGTTTACGTACTACTCGGCGGACGGCGTACTGACGCGGACCGAGCCGGGACCAAGGGCGACGGCGTCCTACCAGGGCTTGTCCGTGTCCGTCGAAGCCACTGCGGGCGCCGGCGCGTATTTCGTGGTTCCACAAACCGGGTTGGCCAGCGCCACGGACTCGCTTGTCGAACGCTATCCCGTCATGCGTGCCCGGCGTTCCGGCGGCGGACGCTGGCTCCCTCCCGAGCCCGTTTTCTGGATGAACAACAGGAACCGTTGGCACGCGGTGCCGGTCAAGTCCAGAACCGCGTTCTTCGGCCAGCTCTTCGGAGACTACGATCTGAGCGGGTTTCGTCCCGGCGTGGCGGTGGTGGCGCGCCGCACGCAAGGCCCCGGAGTCGTGGAGCTGACCGAAATGAACCCGGATGGGGACACGATCTGGCATCGGCACCTGCAGTTCGAGCCCATTCGTCTGACACCGGAAAGGACATGGAGGGAAGCCGAGAAACTCGAGTTGGAGAGCACGGCGTTTCCCGGGGTGTCCGGCCTCGAGTTGAGAAAGGCCTGGGAGGAGACCCTCTACAGACCCGCCCATCTCCCGGGAGCAATCAACCTGGCACTCACTGCCTCCGGCGAGGTTTGGCTCAGTACCTTCGAGGAATTGGACACTCTGAGAGTGTTCTACGCGCTGCGGAGAGGTGATGTGGCCCGCGCACCCGAACGCGTGCTCGTGCCGAAGTGGTTGTCGGTGCAGGATGTCACCGACACGCATGTCTGGGGGATTCTGGAAGACGACCTGGGCTTGCCCCATGTGGTGGGGCGTCGGCTGATGCCTATCGGGGAATCCGTGGTTGAGGTGCCGAGACGCTGAGTCGCGTGTCCGCCCCAGGGCGGAGATTCCGGGCGGCACCCGTTGGCGAGGCACCTCCCGGTCTTACCTAGGGCTGTCCACGGGCGCCGGTGGCCCCCGAGCCGACAGGTGACCGGTCCTTCCGGATTCTCTAGATTTGACGCTGACACCGACCGTAGCGCCGGGCCTCTCCCTGCGGGGGCCCCACACCCCCATCGTGGCCACAGCAATGCAGATAGCGCCCGCAAGATCTCGTCCGGCCTCCGAAGCCGACGAGGGACCCGGAGTACCGGAGGCGCTGCCCCGAACCCTGCGGGAAGTGGGGATGCGGCTCGGGCCCGCCGCCATCGACCGCCTGTGGATCTTCCCGCCGCTGGTGCGGGGCCGCCGCGAGTGGGGACTGGTGGCGGCCGGGTGCTTCGACGGCGCGGGTGCGCGCAGACTGGTGACGGCGCGCTACACGGCGGCGCGCACGGGCAGGGGACTCTACCTGGACACGCAGCTGCTCGACGAGGGAGTGGCGCCGTTCGACCGGCTGCCGCGGGTGATGGAGGGCGTCGTGCGGCGCGGGCCGGAGCCGCTCGGAAGTCCGCGCGTGGTGGAGCTGGGCGGCGATGCGGACGCCTTCGAAGACCTCATGGCCGACTTCCCGGGCGATCTCTTCGAGGAGGCGGTCGCCGGGCCCCGGCCTCCGGATTAGCGGCGATGAAGTTCGGGCCCGCCGACATCGAGCCCTACCTGGCGATCTTCGGCCGTTACCTGCGTGAACAGCGGCTGCCCGTCACGCAGCAGCGGGTGGCCGTGGCCAAGGCCGTGTTTTCCTCTCCGCGCCACCAGTCGGTCGAGGATCTGGATGCGGTGCTGCGGGAGAAGGACCTGCGCCTGGGCAAGGCGACGATCTACCGGACCCTCGACCTGCTGGTCCGGAGCGGACTGGTCGAGGAGCACGACTTCGGCGAGGGCTTCCGCCGCTACGAGCACCGCCTGTCGAAGGACCCGGTGCACCACCACCTGGTGTGCACGGAGAGCGGCGAGGTGATCGAGTTCCGCAGCGAGGAACTCACCCGCATCGTCGAGGATACCGCCGCCCGGCACGGCTTCCGCCCCACGCATCACAAGCTGGTCATCTTCGGCCTGAGCCGCGCCAGCCAGGAGTCGGGCGCGGAGGTTCCCTACCGCGGCCTCACCTGCCCCATCGAGACCACCTGAGAACCGGGCCGCTCCGATGCCCAACCGGAGGGACCCCGAGGATCTCGCGCGCGGGGGCGCCAGCACCATCCATCCCCTGCCCGATGGGCTGGAACGGCTTCCCTGGGAGCTCCCGCGGGTCTTTCTGGGACTGGACGGCGCCGGGGCCACCCCCGAAGGTGCGGCCACCTGGATCCTGCCCGTGCCCTACGAAGCCACCACCAGCTGGGGCCCGGGGACGCGCCACGGGCCCCGCGCCATCATCGACGCCTCGCGCTACGTCGAGCTCTACGACCACGAGCTGGACCGGGATCCCTCCCGGGAGGGCGTCTACACCTTTCCCGCCCTGGAACTTCCGCGCGGCGACGCGGCCCGCGCCATGGTCGAACTCGAGAATGCCGTGACCGGCGTCCTCGACGCGGCGGGCGCCAGACGCTTGATCATGATCGGCGGTGAGCACTCCGTCTCGGCCCCCGCGATCCTGGCACACGCGCGCCGCCACCCCGGGCGGCTGAGCGTGCTCCAGTTCGACGCCCACCTCGACCTGCGCGCGGAGCTGGACGGCAGCCCCTTTTCGCACGCGTGCGCCATGGGCCGGGTCGTCGAGCATGTGGACTTGGTTGCCGTCGGTGCGCGTGGGATCAGCGCCGGGGAGTGGGATGTCGTGCGGGATCGCGCCAACGTCACCGTCGTCACGGCGGAGGAGATGGCCGGTGGGGACTGGATGGAGCCCGCCCTCGCCGCGCTCGGCCGGACCGTCTACATCACCTTCGACGTCGACTTCTTCGACCCCTCGCTGGTGCCCTCCACCGGGACGCCCGAGCCCGGTGGCGGGGACTGGCCCACGGCGCTGGCCCTGCTCCGGCGGGTCTTCGGCGAACGGCGGGTCGTGGGCGCCGACGTCGTGGAGCACGCACCGATACCCGGGTTGGCGGCACCGGACTTCCTGGTGGCCAAGCTCATCTACAGGATGATCGGCTACTGGAGCGACCGCTCCGGGCACCGCTGACCATCGCTGCCCCAACGCGGTCCTCGCCTCGGGTGTCCTCGGGTGGCACCGAAGCCCCAAACCCTTGCCGGAGAACCTCATGATCCGCAGTGCGCTCCGTTCCGCTCCCACCCGCGCCCTCCGCCTCGCCGTCACGGCGTTCACCGCGACGGCCCCGTTCGCCGCATCGGCCCAGCTCACCGAACAGGTCCCCGACGCGGTCTGGGAGACTTTCCGCTGGCGCTCCGTCGGCCCGGTCAACATGGGCGGGCGCGTCACCGACGTCGAGGGCCTGCCGAGCCCTTCCAAGACCTTCTACGTGGCGGCGGCCGCGGGCGGTGTCTGGAAGACCACCAACAACGGCATCACCTTCCGCTCCGTCTTCAACGACCCGCGGGTGGTGTCGATGGGCGACCTGGCGATCGCGCCCGGCGATCCCAGCCAGATCTGGGCGGGGACCGGCGAGGAGGACTCGCGCAACTCGATCTCGCCTGGAGGCGGGATCTTCAAGTCCACCGACGGCGGGGACAGCTGGGAGTTCAAGGGGCTCCGCGAGACCCAGGTCATCGGGCGCGTGGTGGTTCACCCGGAGGACCCGGACATCGTCTTCGTGGCGGCGCTGGGCCACATCTGGGGGTCGAACCCGGAGCGCGGCCTCTACCGCACCACCGACGGCGGCGACAGCTGGGAGCTGGTCAAGTTCATCAGCGACAAGGCCGGGTTCGTGGACGTCGCCTTCAAGCCCGGCGATCCCAACACCCTGTTCGCGGCGAGCTGGGAGCGGGTGCGCGGCCCCTGGTTCCTGAACAGCGGGGGACCGGGGAGCGCGCTCTGGAAGTCGACCGACGGCGGGACGACCTGGACCGAGGTCGCCGGGAACGGGTTCCCGACTGCGATGAAGGGACGGATCGGGATTGCGATCAGCGAGAGCGACCCCGAGATCATGTACGCGATGGTCGAGGCCGAAGAGGAGGAGGAGGTCGAGGGAGAGGAGACAGCGGAGGAGGATGAATCCGAGGGCGAGGCGGAAGCCGGGAAGGAGGAGGGGGCCGAGGCCGGCGAGGCGGGTGAGACCGCTGCGGGTGAGGAAGCCGAGACGGGTGAGGAAGCCGAAGCTGCGCAGAGGCGGCGGGCCTCCGGTGGCAACGGCCTCTATCGCTCCGAGGACGGCGGCGAGACCTGGGAGAAGGTCAACGACGCCAACACGCGTCCCTTCTACTACTCGCAGGTGCGGGTGGACCCGCAGGACCCCGACCGCGTCTACTTCTCGTCCACCCCCGTGCTGTTCTCGGACGACGGCGGGCGCACCGTCGGGTCCACGACCGTCGGAATCCACGTCGACCACCACGCCATGTGGATCGATCCGGTGGACCCGGAGCGGATGGTGGCGGGCAACGACGGCGGCGTGGCGATCACGTACGACAGGGGCGGCAACTGGCGCTACCTGAACACGATGGCGCTGGGGCAGTTCTACGATGTCTCGCACAACATGGCGAAGCCGTACCGGGTGTGCGGCGGGTTGCAGGACAACGGAACGTGGTGCGGCCCCAGTCGTCTATCGAGAGGCTCGATTTCGAAGTACCACTGGGGGAACATCAGCGGCGGCGACGGCTTCGTGACCGCGCAGGATCCGGAGGATCCGAGCCTGGTGTGGGCCGAGTCGCAGGGCGGCAACATGCGGCGGCTCAACCTGGCCACGCGCGAAAGCACTTCGCTGCGCAGGCCGGGGTGGGAGGACGCCTGGCGCCCGCTGCAGGACAGTGTCGTGCTGCTCCTCGAAGGCGGCATGGCCGAAGACGATCCGCGGATCGCGGCCCTTCGCGAACAGGCGGCTGCGGACTCGCTCGGCCACATCATGCGCTGGAACTGGAACACCCCGTTCTTTCAGTCGGTGCACGACCGTACACACTTCTACGCTGCTGGTAACCGTGTTGTCAAGAGCACCGATTTCGGCGACGATCTGCGGATCATCTCCCCGGACCTCTCATACGCCGACCCGGAGAAGATCGAGGTGAGCACGCGCACCACCGGTGGCATCACCCCCGACGTGACCGGTGCCGAGACGCACGCCACGATCACCGCGCTGGCCGAGTCGCCGCTCGTGCAGGGCCTCCTCTACGCCGGGACCGACGACGGGAGGGTCTGGATGTCGCCGGACGACGGCGCCGGGTGGATCGAGCTGACCGACCGGTTCGAGGGGGTGCCCGCGGGCACCTACGTGAGCCGCCTGGAACCCTCGCGCCACGATGCCGAACGCGTCTACGTCTCGTTCGACGGCCACCGCACCAACGACTTCACGCCGTACGTGTACGTCTCCGACGACGGCGGGGCCTCGTTCCGCTCCATCGCGGCCGGGCTTCCCACCGGCGCGCCCGACTTCGTGCACGTCGTCCGCGAGGACCCGCTGAGCGAGAACCTGCTCTTCGTGGGGACCGACGTGGGCGTGTACGCCTCGATGGACCGGGGCGCGTCGTGGCGGCGCTTCATGGAGAGCCTGCCGACGGCGCCTGTGCACGACCTGGAGATACACCCGCGCGACCGGGAACTGATCGCCGGGACGCACGGCCGCTCGATATGGATCGTCGACATCGCGCCGCTCCAGGAACTTACCGCGCAGGTGCTGGCGGACGGGGCGGCGGCCTTCGAGCCCGCTCCGGCGTTCCAGTTCGGCGAGGAGGCCAGGGGCGGGGAGGCGTACGGGCAGGCGTGGTTCTCGCGGCCGACGCCGGGAACGAGTGCGCGGATCCGCTACTACATCGGCGAAGAGGTGGCGGAGGCGCTGGTGGCCGCGGCCGAGGAGGAGGAAGAGGAGGAGGAACAGGGTGAAGGCGAGGGGGATGCCGGGCGTGGGGCCGGGCGGGGGGAGGCGGGTGCCCGGCCGGCGGGCGGGGGGCCGGCGGGTCCGCCTCGCCGACTCGCACCCCGGGTCGAGATCACGGTCACCGATGCGGCGGGCGAAGTGGTGCGGACGCTGCGCGGTCCCGCCGGGGCCGGGCTCCACACCGTGACCTGGAACATGCGCGGTCCCGCGCCGCCGCCCGAGCCGCTCTCGCCGTCCGAGCGCCGCGACAGCATCGAGGTGGCCGAACGTGCTCGCTTCGTGGCCGATTCGCTGATCGAAGCGGGATGGGACGAGGCGCCGCTCCGCCGTCTGGTCGGGCTGTTCACGGGCGAGAGCACTCCGCAGGCCGTGTTCGGGGGGTTCGAGCGCGGTTTCGGGGGTGGCGGGGGCCAGCCCCGGGACCCGGAGGCGTTCCGGGAGCGTCCGGGTGAGTCGACGCGCGGGGGTGGCCGCCGCGGGGGCGGTGGAGGCATGCCCGGCTTCAACCGGATGCGGGAACTCGCCGAGCTGGTCCGCCCGGGGATGGGGATGGGCGGGCTGTTCCGGCGGCGGGGAGGGGGCGGGGGGCAGGGTGACCTGGTGGAGTCCGGAACCTACACGGTGAGTGTGAAGATCGGGGACCGCGAGCTGACGCGCACGCTGGTCGTGGAGCGGGTGGGGACGGCGATGGAGTAGCGGCGTGGTCCGGCGCGGTTGCGGCCGGCCGTGCGCCGCGCGAGACTGGTTCCTCAGCAGCGTCCCCCACCGCACCCCCCGACCGAGCCCCCCGACCTTGACCGAATCCATCAGCTTCCCCATCGCCCTGATGGCGGGTCTGCTCTCGTTCCTGTCCCCGTGCGTCCTCCCGCTCGTGCCCAGCTACCTGTCCTTCGTGACGGGAATGTCGCTCGAGGACATGCGGGAGGGCATCGAGCGGCGCCGCGTGCTGCTCCATTCGGGCCTCTTCGTGACCGGCTTCACCCTGATCTTCGTCCTGCTGGGCGCCGGGGCGACCTACGTGGGTGCCTTCCTGCTCTACAACAGCGAGTGGATCGCGCGGGTCGGGGGCGTGATCATCATCCTCTTCGGGCTGCACCTCATGGGAGTCTTCCGGCTCCTGCCCCTGCTGAGCGAGAAGCGGGTCCACCTGGCGGACAAGCCGGCCGGGTACGCCGGCACCCTCGCGGTGGGCGCCGCCTTCGGCGCGGGGTGGACGCCGTGCATCGGCCCGGTGCTGGGCGCGATCATGACGATGGCGGCCTCGCAGGAGCATGTCGGGACGGGGATGCTCCTGCTCTTCGTCTACTCCATGGGGTTGGCGGTGCCGTTCATGCTGGCGGCCGTGGCGCTCGAGCGCTTCCTGCACGCCTTCTCCCGCTTCCGCCGGTTCCTTCCCGCGGTGCAGAAGGTCGCGGGCGCGCTGCTCGTCGTCCTGGGGCTCCTGCTCGTCACGGGCTCGTTCGTGATCCTGGCCGCCTGGCTGAACCGCTTCGCCCCCGAATTCCTGGTGGAGCGGTTGTAGCCGGCCGGCGCCCCCGGTTCCCAGCCGCCGTTCAATACAAGGAGACCGCCGCGAATGGTCCTGGTTCCCTCGACAATGCTCCCGCTGGGCACCCCCGCCCCCGGCTTCTCGCTCCCCGAGCCCCACACCGGCCGGATCGTCTCGCTCTCCGACTTCGACGGCGCGCCCGCGCTGCTCGTGGCCTTCCTGTGCAACCACTGCCCGTACGTCAAGCACATCGCCGACCACCTGGCCGCGGTGGCCGGCCGCTTCCGGACGGACGGAGCGGCGGTGGTGGGGATCAACTCGAACGACGCGACCACCCATCCGGAGGACGACGCCGAGAACATGAAGCGCGAGGTGGAGTGGCGGGGCTACACCTTCCCCTACCTCTTCGACGAGACCCAGGAGGTGGCGAAGGCGTACCGTGCGGCGTGCACGCCGGACTTCTTCCTGTTCGACGCGGACCGCCGCCTGGTGTACCGCGGGCAGTTCGATTCGAGCCGGCCGGGATCCGAGGAAATCGTGACCGGGCGGGATCTGCGCGTCGCGATGCGTGCCGTGCTGGCGGGAGAGGAGCCGTCGCCGACGCAGCTGCCGAGCATCGGCTGCAACATCAAGTGGAAGCTGGGCAACGAGCCGGATTGGTGGTAGCCGGGGGGGCTTGAGGGGATGTGTAATGTGTAGTGTGTAGCCTCAGGCAGCCCCCGCCAGATCCTGCTCCAGCAACTGCCTCCTGAGCAGCGAGGCGTAGGTCCCCCGCCGCGCGAGCAGTTCCTCGTGACGCCCCCGCTCCACGATCCGCCCGCCGTCGAGCACCAGGATGAGGTCCGCGTCCTTCACGGCGGTGACCCGGTGCGAGATGATGAACGCGGTGCGGCCCCGCAACTCGCGCCGCAGGCCCTCCAGAATGCGTGATTCGGTGGCCGTGTCGACGGCGCTGAGCACGTCGTCCAGAACCAGGACGGCGGGTTCGATGGCCAGCGCCCGCGCGAGCGTGGCCCGCTGCTTCTGCCCGCCCGACAGATTGATCCCGCGCTCGCCGAGCCGGGTACGGTAGCCGTCGGGGAACCCCTCGGCGGTTTCGTGCAGGTCGGCGGCCGCGGCGGCGTCCCGGATGCGCCGGTCGCGTTCGTCCGCGGGCAGGGACGCGTGGACGCCGAGTCCGATGTTGAGGCCGAGCCGGGCCGAGAAGAGGAAGCCGTCCTGGGGGGCGAAGCCGATGCGGGCGCGGATGTCGGCCGGGTCGTATTCGGGCAGCGGGACGCCGTCCAGCAGCACCGCGCCGGAGGTGGGGTCGTGGACCCGCGCGAGGAGCGAGACGAGTGTGCTCTTGCCGGAGCCGGTGGGGCCCACGATGGCGACGGTGCGGCCGGGCTCGGCGGTGAAGGAGATGTCCTCGAGGACCAGGCGGTCCGGCTCCGGCACGGACGTTTCCGCGTCGCCGCCCGCCTTTCCTTCCCCCTCCCCACCCCCGCCCGGGTAACGGAAACAAACGTTGCGAAACTCGATGGCCGCGTCGCCCGTGGGCGGCGGATGCGGTGCGGCGGGCGGCGCAATGGCCGGCTCGGTCGCCATGATCCGGTTGATGCGGCCCATCGACGCGGCGCCGCGCTGGAAGAGGTTGACCACCCAGCCCAGCGCGATCATCGGCCAGCCGAGGAGAACCAGGTAGAAGGAGAAGGCCACGAAGTCGCCCGTGGTGATCGCGCCGGACATGACCAGCCGGCCCCCGTACCAGAGCACCACCACCATGCCCGCGCCGGTCAGCAGGCCCATGATCGGATGGAAGGCGCCCGAGACGTACGCGAGGTGCATGTTGCGCCTGACGTACTCGCGGTTGAAGGCGTCGAACTCGCGCTCCTGCGCGGTCTCCTGCCCGTAGGCCCGCACGATGCGGACCCCCGCCAGATTCTCCTGCACCATCGTCGAGAGCGCCGCGAACTGCTCCTGGATGCGCTCGAAGCGCGTATGGATGGCGCGGCCGAACCGGAGGACCACGGGGGGAAGCAGCGCCAGCGGCAGGAGCGCCGCCAGGGTGAGCCGGGGGCTGATCCAGATCATCACGCCCAGCCCGAAGGCGAAGTTGACCAGGGTGTTCACCGAGTACATGACCGCCGGCCCCACCGCCTGGCGCACGGCCAGGGTGTCGTTTGTGGCCAGGCTCATGAGGTCGCCGGTGCGGGTGCGGCCGTAGAAGCCGGCGTCGAGACGTAGCAGGTGGCGCAGGAAGTCGTTGCGAAGGTCCACCTCGATGCGGCGGCTGAGGCCGTTGAGGATCTCCCGCATCCCGTAGCGGGCGGCGTTGCCCAGAACGGCCGCGCCCACGATGAGGAGGGCGAAGGTGAGGATCGTCCGGCGGGTGCCGTCCGGGTCCGCGCCGGAGCCGGAGCCGGCGGTGAGGGCGTCGATGGGCAGCTTGAGGAGGTAGGGGCTCGCCAGGGAGAAGGCGTTGGCGACGATCACCAGGACCAGGCCCCAGAACATCGCCGCGCGGTAGGGGCGGAAGTAAGGCAGAACGGTCTTGAGCTGGTCCATGGGCGGGGCGGTGGTCGGGGGGGGTCGGGCCGGGTGCGTGCGCGGGGCGCGCGTCCCGGCCTGTATATTAAGGAGGCCGGCGGCGAACGCGATGGCGCGTCCGGGCCGGCCGGTCCAAGGAGGGCACCGGGATGGCGACAACACAGCGCCGGCGGGGACTGCTCGCGCCGGTCCTCTGTCTGCTGCTTGCCGCGGCCTGCGGCGGGAACGCGGAATCGACCGCGGACGGCGAGGCGACGGGGGACTCGGCGACGGGGGGGGATGCCCCACCGGCTCCCGGAGACGCCGAGGTCGTCCTCCCCGGTGGCGGCGGGGACGACCGGGGAGCGGAGGGGGACCCGGAGGACGTCGCACCGGGTGAGTCGGCCGACCCCGGCGGGACGGGGACGAACGATCCTGCCGGAGCCGTCACCCCCGAACCCGGCCCCTTCATGCGGATCCCCGCCGGCACCCGCGTCGCCGTCGTGGCCGACGAGGACATATCAACGGCGGACTACCGGGTGAACGACCCGGTGATCACGACCGTCATCCGCGACGTTCGCGGTCCGGGCGGGGAGCGTCTCCTCCCCCGGGGGGTGAGGCTGCTCGGGCGCGTCGAGGCGTCGGTGGGCTCCGGCGGGCCCGGTGAGATTCCGGTGCTGGAGATCGCCTTCGAGACGCTGTCGGCCTACACCTGGGAGCGGCCGGTGGAAGGCGTCGTCGTCAACACGCCCGTGGTCCTGGATCCGGCGGCCGCGCGGGCACGCAGGTCGGCCTCGGGCCGGGTGGCCGCGGTGACCGAGGTGCCGGGACTGATAATGGCGGGGACGATCATCGCCGTCGAGCTGCGCGAGGCGGTCCATGTGCCGCCGCCCGCCGCCCCGGCGGAGCCTGTCCCTGCGGAGGATTCGGTGGCGCCGAAGCCGGATTCGATACCGGGCGCGCCCCCGTCCTGACGGCCCGTTCCTACTCCCGAAACCCCAGCGCCATCCCGCCCCGCCGCGGGTCCGACCACCCCTCGAGCGAACCGTCGGGCATGACCATGATCAGCTGGACGTCGCCCGACATCCCGCCGGTGAAGTAGGCGTCCGGCGGCCCGGGGTCGCGCTGCTCGACCGTGTGTCCCATGGCTTCGAGCGCGCGCGCGGCGGCCTTCGGGAGCCCCCCGTACTCGAAGAGGATTCGGTCGGGCAGGTGCTGGTGGTGCACGCGGGGCGCGTGGACCGCCTGGACCACGTTCATGCCGTGGTCGACCACGTTCATTATGGTCTGCAGCACCGTCGTGATGATCGTGGCGCCGCCCGGCGTGCCGGTCACCAGGAAGAGCGCCCCGTCCGCGTCCTCGACGATCGTGGGACTCATCGCCGACAGCATCCGCTTGCCCGGCGCGACCGCGTTCCATTCGCCCTGCACCAGGCCGAACTGGTTCGGGGTGCCGGGCTTGGCGGAGAAGTCGTCCATGGTGTTGTTGAGGAAGAACCCGGCGCCGTCCACCACGACCTTGTTCCCGTACCACAGGTTCAGACTGGTCGTGACCGCCACCGCATTGCCGGCCGCGTCCACCACCGCGTAGTGCGTGGTGTGGCTCTCGTCCAGGAACTCCCCGAGGCCCGGCCGCACCTCGCCGGAGGGGGTCGCGCGGTCGGGCGAGATCGTCGCGGCGCGCACGGCCGCGTACGCTCCGGAGGTGAGTTCCTCGACCGGCAGGTCCACGAAGTCGGGGTCGGCCAGGTATTCGTTGCGGTCGGCGTAGGCCCGCCGGAACGACTCGGCCATGAGATGGATCGTCTCGGGGGTGTTCCAGCCCAGCGCGGCCAGATCCCGGCGCTCCAGCATCCCGGCGATCATGGCCATGGTGACCCCGCCCGACGAGGGCGGCGGCATCGAGTAGGCCGTGTGGCCGCGGTAGCCGAAGGCGACGGGGGTGCGCCACACGGCCTCGTAACGGTCGAGGTCCTCCAGCGTGATGATGCCGCCGCCCCGCGCCATCTCGGCCGCGATGAGGCCGGCGGTCTCGCCGCGGTAGAAGTCGTCGGGCCCCTGGTCGCGGAGCCGCTCGAGGACGGCGGCCAGGTCGGGCTGCACGAAGGTGTCCCCGATTGCGGGGACTTCGCCGCCGGGCAGGAAGATGCGCGCGCCGGCCGGGAACAGGAGGATGCGGTCGCGGGCCGCCTCGAGGGTGGAGACCAGGCGCGTAGTGACCTCGAACCCTCCCGCCAGGCGGATCGCCGGTTCCACCAGGGCGGCCCAATCCATGGTGCCGAAGCGCCGGTGGGCCTCCCAGAGTCCGGCGACCGTTCCCGGCACCCCCGCCGCCAGGTGTCCCAGCACGGACTTGTCGGTGAGGTCGCCCTCCCCGTCGAGGTACATGTCGCGGGTGGCGGCGAGCGGGGCCTTTTCGCGATGGTCCAGCGCGTGGACGCTGCCGTCGCCCAGGCGCACCATCATGAAGCCGCCGCCTCCCAGGTTCCCCGCCTCCGGGTTCACGACGGCCAGCGCCAGCCCGGTGGCGATCGCCGCGTCGACCGCGTTGCCTCCCGCGGCGAGGATGTCGAGCCCGACTCGCGTGGCGTACTCGTCGGTGGTCGCGACGATGCCTCCCCGCGCGGTGACCGGCGGGGCGCCGGGGGGGAAGGGCCAGCCGTCCGGGAAGGACCCGCCCGCCCGCGCGAAGTCGCTTGCGGTGGTGCGGGGCTCGCAGCCCGGCAGCGCGAGGAGGAGGAGCGCCGGGGCCGCGCCGCGAAGGGGGGCGGGCCGGCTACGGATTCGGTGGGTGAGCGGCATCTTTCACTCTCAGGACCCAGGTGACGGGTTCTCGTGTCTGATGAACCAGGTCGAAGTCGTCCGGCCGACTCCGCAGGGCCGGCATGAGATAGCGGCGTGTGGTCGGAAACAGGGCATCGATCACCACGTAGTCCGTCTCCCGTACGACCCGCAGTACGCTGTCGGCTTCTGTGCTGAACGGATAGATCAACGCCCGGCGGTCCGCCAGCGCGTGGAAGAGGCGCGGCTTGCGCACGGTCACCGTGGCGTCGGCCGGCGTGTTGGAGTCGAGCCAGCGGACGGCGTCGAAGAAGGTGCCCCAGGCGGGGTGGTAGCCGGTGTAGCGGTCGCCGGCCTGGTACCGGGCGATCATGTCGAGGTTGGCGGGAATCCGGGCCGCCTGGGATCCCGCCGCAAGTGCGGCGAGGGCGGCGGTGACCACGACGGGAAGACGCGCGGGCAGGAATCCCCGGGAGACCCCGGCCAGCATGGCGGCCCCCCGGCTCAGGTAGACCAGGATCAGGGGAATGAGCGGAACCAGGTAACGCACGTCGTTCACGCTCGTCTGGAACAGCATGATCGCCAGGCAGGTCAGAAGGAAATAGAACTCCGGAGCGGCCGGCCGCCGGCGCAGCGCCAGGACCAGTCCGCAGAGGACCAGGGCGCACACCACCACGGCGACCAGGACGACCGGCGGCGTCGCGGCCCAGCTGCTGTCGGACCCCGCAAGGGCCCGGGGAAGCTCCCGCGTGCCGTAGAGCAGGGCGTTCTCGAAGAACCGCTCCACCATCCCCCCAAGGTCGAGGTATCCGGCTTCGGGCTCGTACACGTTGCCGAGCAGGAACTCCTCCAGGTACGGGGTCGCGCTCTCCGAGACCATCCTGTTGCGCACGAGCCAAGGGATGGTCAGACCCGCCCCGACGGCTCCGTGCACGAAGAACTTACGCCACTCGCGCCGAACCAGGTAGGAGAGCGACGCCGCGGCCAGCAGCAGGGCGCCGATCGACCGCACGTAGAAGCCGATCACGGCCGCGGCCAGCCCCAGCCAGAACGCCCGGCCCATACCTTCGCCGGAGCGGTCCTCGTCCAGCTGCCACAGCGCCAGCAGCGTGAAGAAGAGGAAGGGGGCCTCGCTAAGCATCCAGCGCGAGTAGTCGATCACCCCGGGACTGACCGCGAAGGCCAGCGCGAGGAAGAACCAGAGCAGCGGATCCCGCCCCCGCAGCGCGTACCGGCAGAAGACCAGGACGGCGCCGGCCGTGAAGACCAGCGACAGCAGCTTGAGCACCACGAAGTTGCGCCCGAAGGCCGCCACCAGCGGTGCGAGCGCCGCGGGGTAGCCCGGGGGGTACTTGGTGTGGGCCTGCGGAGGTCCGGGGTCGATGGACAGCGAGTAGCCGTCGCCCGGCGTGAGCAGGCTCTCGGCGAGCAGGACGTAGGTGACGCTGTCGCCCCCGGTGTGGATCTTGGGCTCGAAGAGTGCGGCGCACAGCAGGATGTGGAGGACGACCAGACCCGCGGTCACGATGGGGACCCGTTCCTTCACCCGGTCGGAAAACCGGACGAGGGTCGCGCGGTCGCCTTTCACGAGCCGGCCGGCCTGCGCACGTACACGATCATCTTGGTGTGCGGATCGAAGTGCAGCTTCCGGTTGGAAAGGCGCAGCCACCGCACCAGGCGCTCCAGCGCGGCACCGGCCCGCGGGTACGCCAGCCGGACCCGCTGTGCCAGGAAGTCCATCCGGATCGTGAGCCCGTGCGAGTCGATCCGCAGCACCTCGAACCCGGCCCGCCGGAGGGCCTTGCGAATGGTGGCGCGGTTGAAGAAGTACAGGTGCTCGCGGGTGCGCCGGAAGTCCTCCAGCCTCTTGCCCACCAGGCGGGACACCAGCGAATCGGAGTCCATGGTGGAGAGCACGAAGACCCCGCCCGGCCTGGTCAGGGAGCGGGCCTTTTCCAGGGCCGCCAGCGGACGGGGCAGGTGTTCGATGACGTCCAGCATGGCCACCGCGTCGCTGGCCTCTCCCTGGTACTCCATGAAGTCGCCGCAGAAGGCCGGGAACCCGTAGGTGTCGGCGATCCACTCGGTGGCGGCGAGGTTGTAGTCGATACCCTGCACCCGGTAGCCGCGCTGGCTGGCGGCATTCATCAGGTGGCCCAGGCCGCATCCCACGTCCAGAAACCGGCGCTCATTCGAACCGGGGGGAATGTGGAGACGCGTGATCCGGTCCAGGATGCGCCGGTTGTCGAACTCCTTGGCCGGGTGCTCCGAGAAGCAGTCGAAGTACCCGTAGATCGTCTCGTCCCCGTCGAAGAAGCGCCGGTTGCGGTAGTAGTCGGAGCCGTAGACTTCGTGCAGCTCGGCCTCCGACGGTTGCGGGTCGAGCCACATGAAGGTGCATCCGCGGCAGCGGAGGATCCGGTGCCGGCCGAAATCGTAGCGGGTGGAGACCGACCGGCCGCCGCAGAAGTCGCACGAGTGTTCCGGCGCAGGGTTCGGCATCTGGTCGCGGGACTCCCTTCGGGGTCCGTCAAGATGGTTAGCTTCCGGGTGGCGTTCACCCACGGTTGGCGGGAAGGCTAAAGATGTTGGATGACCGGCTGACAGAGCAACGGAACCCGCGCAGCGAGGAGGTGGACCGCCTCGCTTCACCGGAGATCGTGCGGCTCATCAACCGGGAGGACCGAACGGTGGCGCGGGCCGTGGAGCGTGAGGCGGAGGCGATCGCCCGGGCGGTGGATCTGGTGGTGGCGGCGTTCCGGTCCGGGGGGCGCCTGATCTACGTCGGAGCGGGCACGTCGGGGCGCCTGGGCGTGCTCGACGCCGCCGAGATGCCGCCCACCTACGGCACCGATCCCGAGATGGTCCAGGGGGTGATCGCGGGGGGATTCGGGGCCCTGGTGCGCGCGTGCGAGGGGGCGGAGGACCATCCGGAAGACGGGGCCGCGGCCATGGACGAGAAGGGCGTGGGCGCCTCCGACGTGGTGCTCGGGATCGCCACGTCCGGGACCACTCCGTACGTACACGGGGCGCTGTCTCGCGCGCGCGAGCGGGGCGCCCGCACGGGACTGCTGCTGTGCACGCCCCCGGGCCGGGAACTCCTGGACGCGCACGACGTTGTGATCGCCCCGCTGACCGGACCCGAGGTCGTCACCGGGTCGACGCGCATGAAGGCGGGGACCGCGACCAAGATGGTGCTGAACACGATAACCACCGCCGCGATGGTGCGCTTCGGCAAGGTCCACGGGAACCTGATGGTGGACCTGCGGGTGACCTGCGCCAAGCTGCAGGACCGCGGCGAACGCATCGTGATGGCGACGCTCGGGCTCGACCGCGCGGCGGTGCGCGGGCTGCTGGAGGCGGCGGGGGGCCACGTGAAGACCGCGCTGGCCATGCGGCGGCTGGGGGTGGGGGCGGACGAGGCGCGGGCGGCGCTTGCGCGCGTGCATGGAGTGATCGCCGCGCTCCCCCGCGACGGTGCGGCCGGGGCGGAGACTGGCGGGGGCCGCGCGGGCGCCCGATAATCGGTGAGCAGCGGCGTGCAGCAATCCCCGACGGAACCGCCTCCATGAGACACAAAGCCCTACTCCTCTCCATCACTCTCCTCCTCCTCGTCGCGCCCGCCCGCCCCGCCGCGGCCCAGGCCGTACCGCCCGACGAGGACTGGCGCCAGCTCACCACCGAGCACTTCGTCGTCACCTATCCGGACGGACTCGGGGAGCTGGCCGCGCGCGCGGCCGGCAGCGCCGAACGGGCCTACGCCCTCCTCGCCGAGCGCTTCGTCGAGTCCCCGCCGGGCCGCGTCCAGCTCCTTCTCAGCGATCACGCGGACTTCTCGAACGGTCTGGCCTCCCCGTTCCCCTACAACCGGATCATCGTCCTCGTGCGCCCGCCCATGGACGGCGGCAGTCTCTCGTACTTCGACGACTGGCTGGAACTGGTCATCACCCACGAGCTGGTCCACACCTTCCAGCTCGACATGACCGGACTGGCCGGCAAGGTGATCCGCGCCATCTTCGGCCGGCCCCCGGGGACCTGGCCGATCTTTCCCTCGAGTTCGTCGCCTTCCTGGGTGCTCGAGGGGCTGGCCACCTACTTCGAGTCGGAACTGACCGGTGCGGGGCGGGTCAAGGGAACCTGGCAGGAGATGGTGCTCCGCACCGCCGCCCTGGAGGCCTCCTTCGACAGGGTGGACCAGGTTTCGGGGAGCTCGCCGGTGTGGCCGGGCGGCTACCGTCCCTATGCGTACGGGGCGCACTACATGGACCACATGGCCGGGCTGCACGGCGAGGAGTCGCTGGGTGACTTCGCCCGTTCCGTGGCGGGGCTCGTGGTCCCGTATCGAATGAGCGCGGCCGCGCACGACGCCTTCGGGAGCGGGATCGGCGAAAGCTGGGAGAGCTGGCGCCGCACGAGCGCGGAAGAGTACCGCGCCCTGGCCGCCCGCCTCGCGGAGTCGGCTCCCATCACGGCCGGCGAAAAGGTCGAGGGCGCGGGTCGTCTGGCCCGGCAGGCCATGACGTCGCCGGACGGGGAGACGCTCGCCTTCGCCAGGGCGGACGGAGTCGACGCCGCGCAGATCCGGGTGTCCGCACCCGACGGCGGCGGGTCCCGCCGCCTCACCCGGCTCAACGGGGTGGACGGCAGCCTGTCCTGGAGCCCGGACGGGACACTGGTGTTCTCGCAGTTCGAATTCACCGATCCCTACCGCCTCACCATGGACCTCTACCGGGTCACGCGCGACGGATGGGTGGACCGCCTGACGCGGGGCCGCCGCCTCACCTCCGCGGACGTCGCGCCGGACGGGGAGCGGGCCATCGCCGTGCAGGAGGGCGGCGGCACGAACCGGCTGGTGATGGTCGACCTGGGCACGGGCGATGTCACGCCGCTCACGGAGCCCGACCCGCGCACGCACTGGGCCTATCCGCGCTGGTCCCCCGACGGGAGCCGCATCGCCGCGGTGCGCTGGATGGCGCCCGGCATGATGGACATCGTCATCCTGGACACGACCGGCACGGTGACCACCCGGGTGACGAACGACCGCGCCGTCGACACCAACCCCTACTGGACCCCCGACGGCACCATGCTCCTGTGGTCCTCCGACCGCACGGGGATCCCGAATCTCTTCGCGGCGACCGTCCCCGCCGGCGGCGACCCCGAAATCCGCCAGGTCACGAACGTGCTCGGCGGGGCCATGCACCCCTCGGTGGACCCCCGCGGCCGCTGGATCCACTTCTCCTCCTACCACTACGACGGGTGGCACATCGAGAGGATCCCCTTCGCGCCGGAGGAATGGTTCACCCCCCAGCCTCTGCACGAGCGATTTGCAGAGACCGCCGCGCCCCCGGCGGAGGCCGCCGACATCACCGGTGACGACGGGAACTACCGGGCCCTGCCCACGCTCCGCCCCTACCATTGGAGACCCCTGTTCACGGCGGCGGAGCAGGGGACCAGCGTGGTGGACAGCATGCGCTACACGGTCTTCGAGCCGTTCATCGGGTTGGCGACCGAGGGTGAGGACATCGTCGGGCGGCACCACTACTCGCTCGACGCGCGCGTCTCTCTCGACGGGAAGCGCTTCACGGGCAACTTCGGATACTCGTACTACGGACTCGTCAACCCGGTGCTGGGGCTCTTCGGCGGCCAGAGCCACGACGCCCGGTTACGCACGGACACCGTCCGCGTCTCGGGGGACCGGCAGGAGTACTTCCTGATGGAACGGGAAAGGTGGACCACCCTCTCGGCTTCGTTCCAGAGAGCCCGCTACCGGAGCGTGATCGGCCTTGCGCTCAGCGGCAGCCTTGTGCGCGAGTATCTGACCCTGCAGGATCTGCAGGGGGAGGAGGGCCCACAGGATTTCATCCCGCCACGCTTCCATGAGACCGACTTCACCCAGCTGCGGGCCACGCTCTCGGCCTCCACCGCGCAGCGGCGGGCCTTTTCCGTCTCGCGCGAGGACGGGGTCGGCGGGTGGCTGAGCGCACGGACGCAGCGGGAGGGGGGACTGGAATCGGAGATGCGCGGCAAGCGCCGCGAGGACCGGAGCTTCCAGGAGCTGACCGGCGAGGTCTCGGCCTACAAGGGCTTCCGCGCCGGCGGGTTCGCCAACCATGTGCTGGCCCTTCGCTTCTCGGTGGGCAAGGGCTACGGGCCGGGCGCCGACCGGTACCATTTCGGCATCGGAGGAGCCGAGGGCACACCGGAGGCGTTGACCGGGTTCGGCCTCTTCGGCGGCTCCGCCCGCCTGCTCCCCGTGCGGGGCTACCCCACGGACGTGCGCTACGGGCAGGTGGCCTGGACCGCGAGCGCCGAGTACCGCTTCCCGGTCCTGCTGATCGATCGCGGTCTGGGGCCGCTGCCCCTCTTCTTCGACAGGTTCCACGGCTCGGTGTTCTTCGACGCGGGTAACGCCTGGGGGCCCGATCTGGGCGAGAGCGAGCCGCGCTACAACAACCCGAAGCAGGACATGCTCATGAGCGTCGGAGCGGAGGTGTCGGTGATCGTGGTCCCGGCCTACCAGCGCGGACTCACGTTGCGCTTCGGGGCCGGATTCCCGCTGGTGGACACCGAAATCCCGGTGATCGAAGGCGACCCGGTCTTCTACGTACGGATCGGGAACGCTTTCTAGCAGTCCGTGAATGGAGCTGCCCCGAGCACCGGCCGCCCGCGCAGGTGACGGGCGCCGATCGCTTCGGTAGCGCCCGCGGGCCGGATCCGATCACCGAACCCTTGACCACAAGCGATTGGGGCGTTACTATACCAGCCCCCCAACATATGGTATGGCCCACTGCGCCCCGGAAGGTGAACGTCCGATGAATCCGCCAGCCCCGGACCCCCGTCTCTTCGACGACCGCGTCCCGCCCGACCTGCCTCCCGCCCGGCTCTCGGAGAACGCCCGCATCGTGCTTGCCCGGCGCTACCTCAAGAAGGACGAGGCCGGCGAGCCCACGGAGGAGCCGGAGACGATGTTCTGGCGCATCGCCCGCGTCATCGCGGAGGAGGACGGGAAGCACGGGGCCTCCGAAGCGGCGGTGGAGGAGGTCGCGCGGAGTTTCTACGAACTCATGACCGGGGGCGAGTTCGAACCCAACTCCCCGACGCTCATGAACGCGGGCCGGCCGCTGGGCCAGCTCTCCGCCTGCTTCGTGCTCCCCGTCGACGACGCGCTCTCCAACCGGGGCAGCGGCATCTACGACACCCTGCGCGCGATGGCCCTCGTGCACCAGTCCGGCGGCGGCACCGGCTTCTCCTTCTCCCGCCTCCGTCCGGAGGGCGACACCGTGCGGTCCACGATGGGGGTGGCTTCGGGACCCGTCTCCTTCATGCGCCTCTACGACGCCTCCACCGAAGTGGTCAAGCAGGGCGGCACCCGTCGCGGCGCCAACATGGGGATCCTGCGGGTCGACCACCCCGACATCCGCGAGTTCATCACCTGCAAGAACGACACCTCCCAGATCACCAACTTCAACATCTCGGTCGCGATCACGGACGACTTCATGCGCGCGGTCGAGAACGGGGAGGAGTACGACCTGGTGAGCCCCCGCACCGGCCAGGTCGCCGGCCGCGAGAAGGCGCGCGAGGTCTTCGACATGATCGTGGAGGGGGCGTGGAAGACCGGCGAACCCGGCGTCTTCTTCATCGACCGCGCCAACGAGCACAACCCGGTGCCGGAACTCGGCGCCTACGAGGCCACCAACCCGTGCGGCGAGCAGCCGCTCCTGCCCTACGACGTCTGCAACCTGGGCAGCATCAACGTTGGCGCCTTCGCCCGCGAGGGTCGCTTCGAGCGCCCCGAGGACGGGATCGACTGGGAGGAGTTCCGCCGCGTCGTGCACCTCTCCACCCACTTCCTCGACAACGTGATCGACGCCAACCGCTACCCTCTCCGCGAGATCGACGACCTGGCCAAGGAGATCCGTCGCGTAGGGCTCGGCATCATGGGATGGGCCGACCTGCTGGTCCGGCTCGGCGTGCGCTACGACTCCGACGAGGGGGTGGCGCTGGGACGCACCGTCATGGCCTTCATCGAGGAGGAGACCCGGGTGGCGTCGGAGAAGCTGGCCGAGAGCCGGGGCGCTTTTCCCGCCTGGGAGGAGTCGATCTGGGGGCCCGACGACACCTGCGCCCGCGACGCCGGCGGCAACCGCATCCGCGACCACCGCCGCCTGCGAAACTGCAACCTCACCACCGTCGCCCCCACCGGCACCATCTCGATCATCGCCGGGTGCAGCGGCGGCATCGAGCCGCTCTTCGCGGTGGCGTTCATGCGGAACCAGGCCGGCGTGATGATGCCCGACGTCAACGAGGACTTCGTGGCGCGCGCCAGGGCCGAAGGGTGGCACTCCGACGACCTCATGAAGCGCATCGCCGAGGAGGGCCACATCCACTTCGACGAGGTTCCGCGGGAGGTGCAGGCCGTCTTCCGCACCGCCCACGACATCACCCCGGAGTGGCACGTGCGCATGCAGGCGGCCTTCCAGGACCATGTCGACTCGGCCATCTCCAAGACCACGAACTTCGCCTTCGAGGCCACCCGCGAGGATGTGCGCAAGATCTACGAGATGGCCTTCAGGATGGGGTGCAAGGGGGTGACGGTGTACCGCGACGGTTCGCGGCCCATGCAGGTGCTCTCCACCGGCAAGACGGGGCAGGAGGAGGGGGAAGGGGACCCGGCTGAGCTCGAGGCGCTGAAGGCGCAGTTGGCGGACGCGCGCGCGGAGAAGCACGAACTGGAGGGCGTGCTGGAAAAGGTTCGCGTGCAGCTGAAGGAGCATGACCGGGAGGCGGCGGCGGCACGCCACAAGCGCCGTCGGCCCTCGATGCTGAAGGGTCGCACGGTGAAGGTCGAATGTCCGCTGGGCGACCTCTACGTGACCATCAACGAGGACGCGAACGGGAAGCCGTTCGAGGTGTTCTGCACGGTGGGGAAGGCGGGGGGCGCGGCGATGGCGGACTCGGAGGCGATCGGGCGGCTGATCTCGCTGTCGCTGCGGTCGGGGATTCCGATTACGGCGGTGCGGGACCAGTTGCGGGGGATTTCGTGCGATCGGGCGGTGGGGGTGGGGGCGCAGAAGGTGCTGTCAGCGCCGGATGCGATTGCGCAGGCGATCGAGCGGTACCTGGCCGAGAAGGAGGGGGTGCAGGAGGAGTTGCCGATCCAGGTGCCGGTGACGGTGAAGGCTGGTGGGGGGGCGGAGGTGGCGGGGCGGGGGGAGTACGTGGTGGATCATACGGCGCAGACGCTGGGGGCCTGTCCGGATTGCGGGGCGGGGCAGCTGGCGTTCGAGGAGGGGTGCAAGAGGTGCTACGTGTGCGGGTTTTCGGAGTGTGGGTGAGGGGGGGGTGGGCTTCAGATGTCACGTCAAGATGATCTAGGAGAAGTGCCATGCGGAAGCTAATAATGTGGCTGATGATGCTTCCCGACCTCATCCAATTCGGAGATGTGGTTCTGAAGCACTGGTTTCTCCTCGTCGACGAGGACCCTTGGACCGACCATGTGGGGAGGCCTGATGAGTCCCGAGGCTATGACGTTCCCGACGATGGAATGAACCTTGGACGGCGTCTCACAGCTAACGCGGATCCCGTCAACTGGAGCTTTTCGATACCAGAAGCGTATGCGGCAGTGTCTCGAGGGGATCAGTTTCTCTTGAATCTCCTTCCGGGTCCTCCGTCTCGCGAACACTAACTAACCCCCCCATTCTCCGGAAATCCCGATGCCCGGTCGCCAGTAGGCGGTCGATCAACGAGCGCGCGGGCGGGCGGCCTGGTGGAAAACCCGAAGCGCGCGGGATATAGAGCTTGACCCTTGGCGGATATACGATAGTCTTCTTCCGGGATATCGTACCGACCTGCGGACACCGAAGGGGGACAACGAAGAGGAAGACCAGCGTGGTGATCGACGGCGAGCTCGTCGACAGGGTGCGCATCCTGCTCGGGACCTCGTCCATCAGGGAGACCATTGACGAGGCGCTGCGGGAAGTGGAGCGAGGCGAGGCGAGGCGCCGTGAGATCCGGGCGTTGATCGAGATGGACGGACTCGACCTGCGAGATCCGGCGGTCATGTCGAAGACGTGGCGCTACTAGCCCACGACGGGACGAACCACATGCCCTACCTGATCGACAAAAGCGCGCTGGCCCGCATGCCCCACCCGTCGGTGCGGGCCAGACTCGTGCCGATTCTCGAAGCCGGCGAGGCGGCCACCTGCGCCGTGATCGATCTGGAAGTCCTCTACTCGACGCGCAACGCGTCCGACCACGCCCGCACCCGCCGTCGGCGCGCCCTCGCGTTATCACCATGTCGAGCTGGCCGAGGCGACCTTCCAGCGCGCCATCGAGGTTCAGGGCCTGCTGGCCATGCGCGGCCGGCACCGCGTGCCGATTCCGGGCGACTTCGGACATAAGGCGAAGAATCTCGGCCTGATGCTGGCCCTCATGAGCAGCGAGGTGGTCTACGAGTTGATTCACACGATGTCACGCTTGTAAGCCTGCCAGTTCAGCCTTGCCAAGACCGTGGTGTCAGTCAGGCAGTTCGTCAGGAAACTCCGGAGGTCATTCTTGTACCAGTAGATATGAGTAAGAGCCAGCTTCAACGCACTAAGGGCGGCGGGGGCGATTCGTTTCACGGCAGCACCAACTCGTATGTACGGACGCTTCGGGATGGCGGGCTTGTACTCGGAAGCCGGACGGTGGCTTCTGGGTAGCGGCGCGAAACCACCGGCCACATCCGAACTGGGATTTCGCGCCCCGTGACCATCACCCCCCCGCGGCCGGATCAAACACCATGCCCAGAAGCGTCCCTGCGGGGTCCCCGTCGGTCAGCCTCAGGCGAACATGCTCGTCGAACCGGAATCCCTCGTGGAAGTCGTCGTAGGGCACCATGTCCGAATTGAGCGCGCAGATGTACTGCGTCCCGGTGGCGTCCGCGACCTCGCGGGCCCGCTGGATCGCCGCCGCCCGCTGGCGCGAATCGACGCTATCGTACATTTCGCTGTCGTGCGCGAGGAAGTCTATCAGGAGCCCGCGGCGGGTGGAGAACTCGAGGAGCGCGAGGTCGAGACAGAAGATCTTCATCTTGTCGATGCCGTCGCTGCCGCTCTTGGTAATCTCGATGTTGAACTTCAGGCCGGAGTCCGTCGTGTCAATCACGAGGCGGCCGGGGGCCCGGTACAGCGCCTGTGAGTTGAGGTTGAACAGCCGCACCGGATCGTTCCAGAGCTTGCGGCGCTCGTCGTGGTCTTGCGCGGCCAGGTCGGCTAGGTCGGCCCTTTCGCGGGCGACCCGCCGCTCGTCGGACTCCATCTGGCGTCGGCGCTCGATCTGGTCCTTGACGCGCTCCAGCTCCTGGCTCCTGGCGACATGCCTCTCCTGCAGCTTGACCATCTCCTCGAGAGCACCGTGCGTGGTCAGGATCTCCATGAGCCGGGCCCTGCTCTCGGTCAGCCCCCGAATCCTGCGATCAGTCTCGGCAATCTTCTGCTCCAGTCGGGAGATCTCCTTCTGCAGGAAACGCCGCCGATCCCGAATGACCAGGCCGTAGAACTCCCTCGCCTGTGCAAGCGACCGGCGCACCTGCTGAGAGAACACAACGCCCATCTCCTCGTAGACGTCGTTGATTGAATCGGCTGAAGGCGGCTCCTCGGACTCGATCGCCTGCCGGTAGAGGTCCAGACGACGGGACGCGGCGACGTTTGCGTTCGCGTCCCGGTGCAGTTCCTCGGTCAGCTGGTTCGCCTCGTGGCGGATGGACTCGTATTCCGGATGCACCCTGAAGCTGTCGAGCGCTTGGGAGCTGTCTTCGATCTCCTGCGCCAGAGTGATCCGTTCGGCTTCGAGCTCTCCAACGCTGCCGCCGAGGTGGGGCACGGCGTCGCGGTCAACGAGCTTCCGCAGGCTCTTCAGATCCTTGTCCCTGTCCCTGATTGCCTGCCACTGCGCGGCGTGGCGCCACTCCAGCCCGAGCAGCAGTGCCACATGCAGCTGCATGTCCCAGATCGGCTGGCGTCGGTGGTGGGTGAACGGATCGCCGAAGGCGTCGTGGCCCCGGCGGACGAAGTAGGAGATCAGGCTCCGGAAGGAAGGGTTGTACTTCGGAGCGTCCGGCGACGGCAGCGAGAACAGCGCCCTCCCGAGGAATGCCCGCCACTGCGCCTGGGTGAACGAGCGCTCCTCCATCAAGTCGGCGGACGGCAGGTCCGGCCACTCGTCGCCCAGCCCCCTGACCGCCACGGCGTTCGGTGACGCGACAGCACGGGTGATCGCGATCCGCTCACCGCGAAGCGACATCTGCATCGTGAACGCCCAGTCCTCCAGCGCGGGGATCGCCAGACCCCTGTCGCGACGGACCCTGGCGCCGAGACAGAAGTGGATGATCTCGATCAGCGTGGACTTGCCCAGTCCGTTGCGCGTGTCCTTGCGGGAGGATTCTTCGGCCCGGTCCGCGAGGATGACGTTCAGCCCGGACGTGAGTTCCACCCCTCGGAACGACGGCTGGTTGGCGGTGATCGAGTGGATCACGGCGAGCTCCTGACGATCACCCCGGCCTCGAACCGCACCACGCGCAGCGCGTAGAGCATTGTGACGGCGAGCACGAACCGCTCGAACGTGGGCACGGATTCGGAATCCCGCACGGCTTCCCAGAGAGACGTCACCGTGCGGGGTTGCGAGAGCTCCGCGAAGACGACGGCTCCGGCACCGAGGAGCGACTGCTCGGCCGGTATGTGCTTGGTGGGCATGATCATCGCTCGAAGACCTCGCACGTCTCGAAGAGGTAGACCAGCACGGCCTGGGCGGCGGATTGGGTCTTGATGTCCCTGAATCCGCGGTGCGCGAACATGCACATCGAATTGAATAGGTCCTCGCCGGACGACATGCCGCGTACCCGCAGCTTGTGGTAGTGCTCCAGGAAGCCGGAGATCAGTCGCTCCGGAAACCCCGGATCGTCCCGGCTCAGCTCCTGGATGAACGATCGGACCTGGGGTGCGACGGCGAGGTGGGCTACGATCAGGTTCTGGGAGGACCGCGACAGACCGTTTTTCTCGATCTTGTCCTCGATTGGCACTCGCGAGAAGTCCTGACCCGGGGGTGGCGGAGGCACCTCGGTGACCCAGCGGGTGGCTTGCGCGAGTTCCTTGAACGTGACCGTCGCCAGTCCCTCGTCCACCGCTGCGGCGACGGCCCTTTCGTGCTCCGCCTTGATATCGAGCAGCCGTGTCGTCGGGTATTCGCGCTCGCCACGGGGGTGAACGTCGATCATCTCGTGACAGTTGCGGCAGACGTAGAGCAGGTTGGCCGGCGAGTTCCGCGCTTCGTCCGTCATAGCCGGGTCGTAGCGGGCGGACGGGCGTCCGCGCGCGCCACCACCCCGCTCCCCCGCGATGTGCGCGGCCTCGCCGAGCATGACGTAGTCGTCCCCGTCCGGCTCGGACGAGAGCACTCGTCGGCAGTCCGGCATCGCGCATCGGTTCCCGCTGCGGAGGGCCAGGGCGATCTTGACTCGTTGAGGAACGCTCATTGAGGGGGCTGCCGATCCAGGCGTCCGCCCGGCCGAAGCCATCGGCTCTGTTCCCTACCGCGCCTGCCGATTGGTGTTGCCGCTGTCATTCCCGCCTCTCCACGGTTGCGGGACAGTCGCCCCTCCTATCGGTCCGGTGAACCTCGCCATCGGAAGGTATTCCGACATGGAGGGGGGGAAAAGTGGCGCGGGACGAGCGCTTTCGGGTGGGGGCGACGCCGCGACGGTCGGTGTAGGGGTCCGCAGTATCCCCTGGGCGATGGCCAGAGGCCACGCGAAGTCATCCCAGGAGGCGCGGGTCGAAAGAGAAGGGGCGGGATCCCGAGACATGGACGAGGGGCGCGTCGCGATGCTTCGGATTGACCAGCAGGTTGCTCTCTTCCGGGATTAGGACCGACGGGACCTGAAGCAGCAGGTGTTGCCCGTTCCTGGCCCAAAGGTCCCCGATTTCCAAGCATTCCGGCGGCGACGGCGTGCGCTGCCACCCTGCGGGCAGCGATGGGGACGCGAGGATCAAGGCGGTCGCCCATTCCGGAATGTCCAGGCGAAGGGCGACCAGATCGTCGGGCGCGTCATCGGGATCGACCTGCACCAGGTACTCCAGGGCGGCCAGCGACAGGTGGGAGGCGGCGTATACCACGGCGGTCCCGGGCGAGTTCCAGCGGGCGCCGTACAGGCGAGCCCCCTCGCCGTCGAGTCCGGCGTGGTTCCGCCGGACGATCCGCCAGAGCCGCAAGGTGGTTCAGCGCTCTATGCAGGACTACGCACCCAGACCATGCTCAATGCGCCCGAGCACCTGCTCGACCAAGCGGGCTCCCACGTCGCTCGCGAGAAGATCCAGAGGGCGCCGACCCCGAAGCGCGCGATTGGGCTTGCGCAGCCAGCTCCTCGCCTTGTCGACGTCTCCGATGGCCTCTTCGGCCCGCCCCGCCATGCGCACGACGCGGATCAGGCGATCGGACTGCGCCGCACTCAGCCGCCCGTGCGAGCGCTTCCTGTGGGCCAGCGTACGGCGCGGAACGACCAGCGCGTGCACTTCGGGCGCCCGGAGCATACCTGCATTCACCACGCACTCGACCGCCTTCACGGGCACTCCGCTACAGACTGCGTCGTCAAGGTCGAAGTCGGAACGGATGTCGCGACCCAGGGCCGGTCTTCCGCCGAGATGTTCGGCGACCGCCTGAGCTGTCATTCCACCCTCCTGTGGCAATAAGGCACGTCAAATTGGGGCAAATCGCCATTCCTGTCAATGGGCCCCCCTGGAGTATATATGACTTGATCACCAAAGGACATCCACTAGATTTCCATTCGGATATCGCACGACGCCGACACCGAAGGGGACAATGATGAGGAAGACCAGCGTGGTGATCGACGGCGAGCTCGTCGACAGGGTGCGCATCCTGCTCGGGACCTCGTCCATCAGGGAGACCATTGACGAGGCGCTGCGGGAAGTGGAGCGAGGCGAGGCGAGGCGCCGTGAGATCCGGGCGTTGATCGAGATGGACGGACTCGACCTGCGAGATCCGGCGGTCATGTCGAAGACGTGGCGCTACTAGCCCACGACGGGACGAACCACATGCCCTACCTGATCGACAAAAGCGCGCTGGCCCGCATGCCCCACCCGTCGGTGCGGGCCAGACTCGTGCCGATTCTCGAAGCCGGCGAGGCGGCCACCTGCGCCGTGATCGATCTGGAAGTCCTCTACTCGACGCGCAACGCGTCCGACCACGCCCGCGCCCGCCGTCGTCGCACCCTCGCGTATCGCCATGTCGAGCTGGCCCAGGCGACCTTCCAGCGCGCCATCGAGGTTCAGGGCCTGCTGGCCCTGCACGGTCAGCACCGCGTACCGATTCCGGACCTGATCATCGCGGCGGCCGCCGAGCGCGCCGGAATGGTCCTGCTCCACTACGACGCCGACTTCGACCGAATCGCCGCAGTCACGGGCCAGGCGATGGAGTGGGTGGTGGCGCGGGGGTCGGTGTAGGGGAGGGGGAGTGGACGCCAGCTCCCGGATTGACCATGTTCAGGCGATCTCTCAACAGAGGAGCGCGCCCAGATGTCAGACTCGAACACCGGCCGCACCGCCACCCAGCATGCAGGGAGCTCTGCGCCCGCGCTACCGCCGCCTCCGGGCATCGATCCGGACTGGCGCGAGAAGATCGAGACGGCGAAGCGGGTTCGCGAGGAGACCCGGCAGGCCCGGCGTGGGAAGCCCGCCACCTTCGACATGCGAGGGCGCCCGATCCGGGTTGGGTCGTGACGAACCGAACGCCTCTCTATGAGGCCGAGCACGCGGCGCGCTACGAGCGTCAGGCACTGATCCGGGAATACCAGGAAGCCCACGGATGTCGTCTCGTGGTCATGCGCGATGTCGTTTTTCCCCACTGCGTTCCGCTCTTCGAGGAGACCCTCTTCGATGCCGACCCCGACCAGGACCTGCATGTGCTTCTCGGAACGCCGGGAGGAGACGGCGAGACCGCACTCCGTCTGATTCGGCAGGCCCAGTCACGCTGTCGCGAGCTTACGGTAATCGTGCCCGATCAGGCCAAGAGTGCGGGCACCTTGTTAGTGTTGGGGGCGGACACGATCTACATGGGGCCGACCAGCGATCTGGGGCCGGTCGATCCCCAGTTCCAGCTTCCGAACGGGTCCCTCGCCCCTGCGCAGGCCATCATTGACGCCGTCGATCGGGCGGAGAGGAGCATCCAGCGGGATCCGACCACCTATCCGCTGCACGCCGCGCTCCTCTCGGACATCACCGCGCTCATGGTGCAGCAAGCCCGTGACGCTCTGGCCAGGACCGACGATCTGGTCCGGGAAGCGCTTTCCGCAGTGGCCTCTCGCACACCGGACCAAGTCGAGGAGTTGACCGAGAAGCTCAAGAAGCACCTCATCGGCGAACCGAAGGACCATCGTGCGATCATCTCCGCGTCCGACGCTGGCCGCTTTGGATTGCCGGTCGAGAGAGCTGACCCGAAGAGTCCCAGGTGGCGAGCGGTATGGCGCCTGTGGAGCAAGTACTTGGTTCTTACTCCCGGTTCCGTGTACGAGGGTGAACTGGCCTCCCATATCGAGCCGCCATCGGCGCCCAGATGACTTGCCAGCGGAGAAAGGAACAACAATCGTGCCAACCAGAATGAGGCTCTTCACCTGTCGTGGTGGGTGGGGAGGATCCGAAGCTGAATCATAGGGC
>JAPPGI010000016.1 GCA_028874985.1 Gemmatimonadota bacterium
GGAGTGTGCCATTTTCAATGCCCGAAAGTGTGCCGTTTTCGATGCCCATTGACATCGACCGCACCCTCCGGCAGAGCGTGACGTCGAATAGTGTAGCGAGAGTGCACCGCAGACCAGAGCCCCATTCGGGGGGACGCACTGATCAACGCCCAGGAAACGCCATCCGCACCAAACGAGCCATCCACAATTCGAACCTCCGAGCCCGGACGCCAGAGCACAAGCCGCGCTCCCTCCGGCCCTTGAGTCTTTGCGACCAACACGCCATCCGGTCCGATCGCCGCTTCACTCAAGCCTCCGATGGACTTGGTACGGACCGTCTCGAGGAAGTCCCCACCCCAGGTGTATCGATGCCAGTGGGGTAACCCCGGCAGGATGTTCACAACCGAGTCGGATCCTACAATCATGCTCGCAACGTTGCCAAACTCTCCGGGCCCTTCTCCCCGGCCACTCCCCATCACCCTGATCAGCTCCCCCTCTGGAGACCACACCGCGACGAGCCCCGGCTGGTAGGTCCCCGTCAGGTAGGTTCCGCCGGGGCCGGCCGTTACCGGTCGGCGCGCCGCGATTCCGCCGGATTGGCTGCGGAGCCCGGTTACCTCACGGAACTCGATAGTACACGGAGCTTCGTCGCCGACCGCGACACTTCTGCCTTGCCACTGGACGCTCCCCCCACGAGCACACCACACACCTCGGTGGAGACAGCCTCGGGGATATCCCGTCCGGTTCCGACTCGGGGCGACTCAGCGCAAGACACGGCAGCCAGAAACAGGCCTGCTACCCGGTCAGGCCAGCCCATGTTCCACCCGGCTGACCACGCGCTCCACCACCTCTTCCAGCGCCCCCCCCACCACCGCCGCCGCCGCCCGCACATGCCCCCCGCCCCCCAGCTCGGTCGCGATCACGTTCACGTCCACCGGGGACACCGACCGCAGCGACACCTTGATGCGCCCGTCGGCCGTCGTGCGGAAGAGCACCGCCACCTCGACTCCAACGATGTCGCGCGGAACATCCACGAACCCCTCCAGGTCCTCCACCGTCGCCCCCAGGCGATCGTACGCTTCCTTCGGGACGATCATCCATGCCACCCGGCCGCCTTCGTGCACGGTCAGTGTGGCCAGCGCCTCGCGGAGCAACTCGAAACGGCGGGGGCGAAAGCTGCCGTACGCCGCGCGATGGAGCTTCTCGGGCGCGGCGCCGAGCTCGACCAGCCGTGCCGCGACCCGGAGGCAGCGAGGGTCCGTGTTCGTGAAGCGGAAACCGCCGGTGTCGGTCAGCAGGGCGATGTAGAGCGCGGACGCGATGGCCGCGCTCCAGGGCCCCCCCGCCCGGTCGATCAGCTCGAAGACGAGAGCCCCGGTGGCGCACGCCGCCGTATCACGGAAGATCTCCCCCCCGATGGGGCGCCTGCCGGGCGGGTGATGGTCGATCACGACCTTGGGCAGCCCCCGGATCAGCGACTTGACGCGCCCGATGCGCGGCGTCTCGGCGGTGTCCACGACGACCGCCAGATCTGCCTCGCGACAGCGTCGTGACGCCTCGTCACTCCGAGCCGGAATCGCCCAGTCCGGGTCGGGGAGCAGGAAGGCGCAGCTCTCGGGGAAGGGCGTCGGGTTCACGATCCAGGCCTCGGTCCCCCGCGCCCGCAGGAAGGCGGCGAGGGCCACCTCCGAGCCCGCCCCGTCCCCGTCCGCGTTGGCGTGCGTGGTGATCACCACCGACCCGGCCCGGCCCAGCAGCTCGAGAATCCGGTCCAGCCGGCCGGCTCTATCCACGACGGCACCATCCACCCCACCCCCGCCCCCCTCCCCCACCGTCACGATCCCCACCCCACCAGCGCCTTCAGCACCCCGGCGGCCCGCTCCGCCAACTCCGCGCGCGTCCCCTCGTTGTCCACCACGAAATCGGCCCGCCGGCGCTTCCCCTCCGCGGGCAGCTGGGCCTCCATGACCGCCGCGGCCTCCTCCTCGCCGAGCCCCCTCGTCTCGACGATCCGCCGGCGCCGCACTTCCGGCGGCGCGTCCACCACCACCACCACATCCACCTCGTCGTGCATCCCCGTCTCGAAGAGCAGGGGGACCTCCCACACGACGAGCTCCGCGCCGTTCTCGCGCCGCCGCCTCGTCCATGCGTCCCGCAGGCGCCTCACCCCGGGGTGGACGATGGCCTCCAGGCGGCGCCTCGCCCCCTCGTCGCCGAAGACGACCCGCCGCACGGCCGCCCGGTCGAGCGTTCCATCGGCCCCTATCACCTCCGGCCCGAAGAGCTCCGCGACCCGGGCCAGCGCCGGCGTGCCGGGTGCCGTCACCTCGCGGGCGAGCTCGTCCGCCGAAAGCACCGGTACCCCGGCCCTTCGCCACAGCTCGGCGACCGCCGACTTCCCCGCCGCCACGTTGCCCGTCAGGCCGACCACCAGCATTTCACCCCCCCACCCCGAAGATCCACGACACCCCGAAGGCCACCGTCGTGTTGAAGATGAGGTTGCCGCAGAGCACCGCCGCCATGACCGCAGGCAGGGGATACCGCATGTACGCCATGGGTATGACCAGCAGCTCGTTCGGCAGCGGTACGAAGCCCGCGTAGACGAAGAGCAGGCCCAGCGGCAGGAACCGGTGGCGGGCGTGCAGCGCCTCGGCACGGGCCCGGAAACCGGCCAGACGGTGGTGACCCAGGTCCCGGGTCGCGTTGCCGACCAGGTAGCCCAACAGGTCGCCGCCGGTCATTCCCAGCGCGATCGTGGCCAGGGTCGGCACCGGCTCGAACCCCGACTCGATGAAGAACGGGTAGAACACGGCGACCGGAACCGGCCACACCACGTTGAAGCCGCTCACCACCGAAGCCAGTAGCAGCCCCGGGTACCCCGCGGCCGCCGCCCCGGCCCTCGCCGCCTCCATGTCGCCGGCCCTCAGGTTCACCCACACCATGAAGCCCGCCAGGGCAACGATCACGATCAGCTTGACCACGGCCGGCACCCGCCCGCGCGGCCGCATCCGGCGCCGCATCTCGGCCGACCAGGTCACGAAGCGTTCGATCTCGTCGGCGGGGGGCACCGCGTCGGGTTCGCCGTAGGCCGTCTCCAGCCGCCACCGCAGGTACCCCCGCGACGGCAGGGGCAGGAACGGGGGCCGACGGTACCACCCCCTCGGCCGGAAGGCCCATGCCGCCGACAGGAGCGCGGGCCAGAGCAGGGGACGGCGAAGCGCCAGGCGGAGGAAGGGACGGAAGATACCCCGAGGATTCGTCATACCAGTCAAGTTACTCGACTTCGCCGGGATGGTCGCGGGTCGCAGGCGGCCGGCACGGCGGCGGGGCAGCGCACAACCGGGGGTACCGCCAGCACTACCCCAAAGTCACTTCCGGCAAAACGGGGGCTTCGGGAACCTCCTTTCGGATCCACAACCCGGACGCCGGTAGTAGGGAGTGCGCTTCGGGTCCGTCAACAAGTAGTTGGCTTCCTTTCGAACGCGCCTGATGTGGTTTGGCTCGTAGTCCGTTTTCCAGCGATCCGAAGAGTCTGGGACGAACAGCCGTTTTCTCACCGCTTCGTCGCTCGTCGCCATCTCCTCGACTGCCGAACGCAGCTCCGGGCGGGAACCGAAACTACGCCTCCGACAGGGATAAGTCGACGGGCGAGCAGGCGGCCCGGGCGCGCAGGCCGACCACAACTTCGTCGCCGACTTCTCCGGCGACCATCTCCCCACCGGACCCCTCCCCCCAGCATCCCACGCCACCTATCTTCTCTCACCCCGCACCCCCCACACCACCCCCTCCCCGCCCACCCCATGCCCAACCGCCTCGCCTCGGCGACCAGTCCATACCTGCTGCAGCACGCCGACAACCCGGTCGACTGGCACCCGTGGGGCGACGAGGCCCTCGCCCTGGCACGGGAGCAGGACCGCCCCATCCTCCTCTCGATCGGCTACTCGGCGTGTCACTGGTGCCACGTCATGGAACGGGAGTCCTTCGAGGACGAGGGGACCGCGCAGCTGATGAACCGGTCCTTCGTCAACATCAAGGTCGACCGGGAGGAGCGGCCCGACATCGACTCGATCTACATGCGGGCCATCCAGGCGATGACCGGCCACGGCGGCTGGCCCCTGACCGCCTTTCTCACGCCCGCCGGTGTTCCCTACTACGGCGGCACCTACTTCCCCCTCGAACCCCGCCACGGCATGCCCTCCTTCCGGCAGGTGCTCGCCGCCGCCGCCAACGCCTACCGCGACCGCCGGAGCGAGGTCGCCGACGCCGGCGCCCGGCTGACCGAGGTCCTGGACCGGAGCGCCACCGAACCGCAGCCCGCTTCCGGCCGCTTCGAGCCCGGGGACGCCAGGATCTTCGCCCATGCGGTAGCCGCGGCGGGGCGCACCTTCGACCCCTCAAACGGCGGTTTCGGCGGCGCGCCCAAGTTCCCGCAACCGGACTTCCTGGATTTCCTGCTGCGCACCGGCGGCCCGGAGTCGCACGGGGTCTCCATGGCGGTGCACACACTGTCGCGCATGGCGGCCGGCGGCATCCGCGACCACTGCGGAGGCGGGTTCCACCGCTACTCGGTGGACGCGCGCTGGCTGGTCCCCCACTTCGAGAAGATGCTCTACGACAACGCGCTCGTCGCCCGGGCGCTCACGCGGGCGCACCTGCTCGGGGCCCGTCACCTGGGACCGGTCGCCGAGGAGACGCTCGACTACGTGCTCGAGGATCTCACCTCGCCGGAGGGCGTCTTCCACTCCGCCCGCGACGCCGATTCGGAGGGCGAGGAGGGCGCCTTCTACCTGTGGACACCCGCCGAGGTGCGAGACGTTCTGGGCGCGGACGCCGCCCGTCTCCTGTCGCGGGTCTACGACGTGAGCGAGGCAGGGAACTTCGAGGGGCGGAACATCCTGCACCTGCCCCACGACCTCGACGCCGTCGCCCGCCAGGAGGGGATCGGGCGCGCCGAACTCGACGGGGTGCTGAAGGAGTCGCTGGACAAGCTGAAGGTGCGCCGCGGCGGACGCCCCGAACCCCTCCGCGACGACAAGGTGCTCACCTCGTGGAACGGCTTCACGATCCGCGCGCTGGCCGAAGCGGGGCCCGCGCTGGGCCGGCCCGACTACACCAGGGCCGCGGCCGGGGCGGCGGGCTTCCTCCTCGACACCATGCGGCGCGGCGACCGCATCATGCGCGTCTTCGCGGGCGGGCGCGTCCACGTCGAAGGCTTCCTGGAGGACTACGGCGCCCTCGGCAACGCCTGCCTCGCCCTATACGAGGCCACCCTCGACCCGCGCTGGCTCGGCGAAGCGGCCTGGATGGCAGACGCGGCCGTCGCCCATTTCTGGTCCCCCGGGGAACACCTCTTCCACGACGCCCCCGCGGACGGGGAAGCGCTGCTCGTGCGGCCCCGCGACATCATGGACAACGCCACACCGTCGGGGAATTCGCTGGCGGTCGAGCTGCTGGTGCGCTCCGGTGCGCTGACGGGGTCCGCGAAACACCGGGACATGGCCGAGGCGGTTTTCGCCCGAGAGCGCGGCACCATGGAGCGCTACCCGTCCGCGGTCGGCCGGCTCCTCACGGCGGCGCTCACGCACGATACGCCCCGCCTGGAGGTCACGCTGGTCGGACCCCCGGGGCGCGTCGCGGGCATGCTCGACCGCGCTCACCGGCATCCCCACCCGAACCGGCTCATCGCCGGCGGGGACCCGGGGGATCCGGTGATCGCCGCCCTTCCCGCCATGGAAGGCCGGCTGGACCATCCCGGCCAGGCGTTCGTCTGCGTGGGCACGGCCTGCCAGGAGCCGGCGCCGACCCCCGAGGCACTGGACGCGGCACTCGCGCGCGCCCAGACTGAATAGTCAGCATTGCCTTCACGCAGTCCGTCCACTCCGCTCCGGGAGCACATGGCCACACAGGAACGCGACCTCGGCACCCACCTCGACTCCGGCCATCCGGGCCCGGACAGGCTTCTCGCCTGGTACCGCACCATGGTCACCGCCCGCGCCATCGACGACCGCGAGGCGAAGCTCTACAAGCAGGGCAAGGTCTTCTTCCTGATCTCGGGCGCGGGCCATGAGGCGGTGCAGGTCGCGCTGGCCGACTTCGTGCGCCCCGGGTCGGACTGGTTCTACTTCTACTACCGGGACCGCGCCCTGTCGCTGGCGCTGGGGGTGTCGCCCATGGAGCAGCTGCTGCAGGGGATGGGTGCGGAGGCCGATCCGGCCAGCGGGGGCCGCCAGATGCCCTGTCACTACGGGGACACCCGCTTCAACATCGTGTCCGCCTCGTCGCCTACGGGGACGCAGTTCCTGCAGGCGGTCGGCGCGGCCGAGGCGGGGCTCCGCGCTACGCGCCAGCCGGAGCTGCGGAGGCATCTGCGGACCTTCGCCGAGAACGAGATCGTCGTCTGCACCGCCGGTGACGGCACCACCTCCGAGGGCGAGTTCTGGGAGGCTCTGAACACGGCCTGCAACCTGAAGCTGCCGGTCCTCTTCGTCGTCGAGGACAACGAATACGCCATCTCGGTGCCGGTCGAGGTGCAGACCGCGGGCGGCAGCGTCTCGCGGCTCCTGACCGGCTTCCCGGACCTGAAGATCGTGGAGTGCGACGGAACCGACCTGCTCGACAGCCACCGGGCCGCGGGCGAGGTGGTGCGCTGGTGCCGGGAGCGGCGCGGGCCGGCCCTGCTTCACGCGCACACCATCCGACCCTACTCCCATTCCGGGTCGGACGACGAGTCCGCGTACCGGACTCCCGCCGAACGGGCCGCGCAGGACCGCCGCGATCCGCTCCGCAAGGCCCGCAGGATGCTCATCGAGACCGGAGCCGCGACCGCGGCCGAACTCGACCGGCTGGAGGCCGACGTGCGGGCGGCGGTGGCGGCCGCGAGCGACCAGGCGCTGGAGTATCCCCAGCCCGCGCCCGAGACCGCCATGAAGTGGCTGTACTCGGAGACGGTGGACCCCACCGGTCCCGACTTCGACACCGAGGACCGTCCCGCTTTCCGGGGCGACCGCCAGCTCACAATGGTGGACCTCCTCAACCGGTGCCTGCAGGGCGAGATGGAGCGCGACCCCAGGATCGTCGTCTTCGGGCAGGACGTGGCCGACGCCTCCCGCGAAGAGGCGCTGAGCGAGGTGAAGGGCAAGGGCGGGGTCTTCAAGGTGACCCACGGTCTGCAGACGCGCTTCGGCGGCAACCGCGTCTACAACTCGCCGCTCGCCGAGGCCAACATCGTGGGGCGCGCGGTGGGGATGGCGGCGCGGGGGATGCGGCCCGTCGTCGAGATCCAGTTCGTCGACTACATCTGGCCGGCCTTCATGCAGATCAGGAACGAGCTGGCCACCATGCGCTACCGCTCCGCCGGGAGCTGGGCGGCGCCGGTGGTCGTGCGCGTCACCTACGGCGGCTACATCAAGGGCGGGATCTACCACTCGCAGACCGGGGCCACCCTGTTCACCCACACGGCGGGGCTCCGGGTGGTGCTGCCGTCGAACGCGCTCGACGCCAACGGCCTGCTGCGCACGGCCATCCGCTGCGACGACCCGGTCATCTTCCTGGAGCACAAGCACCTCTACCGGCAGGTGCACAACAAGGGCGCCGACCCCGGTCCCGGCTACATGGTCCCCTTCGGGAGGGCGAAGGTGGTGCGTCCGGGACGCGACGTGACCGTGGTGACGTGCGGGGCGCTGGTGAAGCGGTCCCTGGACGCCGCCCGCGCGGCCGAGGCGCGCCACGGGATCAGCGCCGAAGTCATCGACCTGCGCTGCCTGTCGCCGCTGGACATGGAGACGATCGGCGATTCGGTGCGCCGCACCAACAAGGTGATGGTCGCGCACGAGGACGCGCTGTCGTGGGGGATCGGCTCCGAGGTGGCCGCGCGCATCGCCGACGAGCTCTTTCCGTGGCTGGACGGTCCCGTGCGCCGGGTGGCGGCGCTGGACACATGGGTGGCGTACGCGCCCGAACTGGAAAGGGCGATCCTGCCCCAGACGGACGACGTGCTGGAGGGGATCGTGGGGCTGGCGGGGTACTGAGGCCGGCGGGGCCCGGCCCGGTCAGAAGCGCACGTTCAGCAGCGGGATCTTCCAGGCCAGGGCGTCACGACCTCCGCTTCGAGAGGTGGGCTGCCGCACCGCGGATGGGAGCGGCGCCGACAGCGCCCAGTCTCCGTCCGACCAGTTGAGCAGAGCGCCGGGGGCCGGGAGAGAAGCCGCCTCCTCCGCATCTCCAACGTCGACCGGCTCGCCCCGGTCTCCGCGCGTCCCGGCCGCGCCTACGGCCAGGCCCCCAATGCTGCTCGCCAGGATCAAACCGATGACCTCTTTATGGCTATCGGGCTGAGCGATCAGGGACATCCCCAGGCCGGCGAAGGCCCCGACCACCCCACCCACGCTGATGAGGCGGGCGCGCGGGCGGCTGATCGGAACGCGGCTTCCCGCCAGGGCGCCGGCCACCAGACCGGCGTTGCCCGCGACCATCGCCGCCGCGGTGAGATCATCCCCCTCGGCATCCAGCAGGATCCCCGTAGAGATACCGAACCACAAGCCCCACAGGCTGCCGAGCATGGCCGAGGTGGCGGTACCGGGCGTGATCTCCTTCCGCGCCAGGGCCGTGCCGCCGGCGATACCCGCGGCCCCGCCGACGATCATCGAAAGAATGGTGGCCTCGAGCGATTCGTCGTCCTCGAAGTGATAGAGATATTCGTCGTCCTCGTCGCGATAGGGATGTCCGTAGTTACTGCTGCCCAGGTTCAGGACGCGCGCCCAGCCCCACCCCTGGATGGCCCCCCAGGTCCCGCCCCAGGTGATGGCCCTGGCCTGGCCCAGGGAGCGCGGCCGTGACCGCGCAAGCTCCCGCCCCGCCAGGAATCCCGCCGATCCCCCCACCAGGAGTCCGAACCCGTATGTCTCCGCTTCTTCGGCGCTGGCCGCCAGCGGTATCGCAATACCCTGCCAGATGCCGTATAGCGCCGACCACACCTTGAGTTCGACCTCGCCGCCCGCCTGGGAGTGCCGGGTGGTGACACCTTCCAGCAGCGAAAGTGCGGTCTCCGCGACGGCGCTCCCCGGGAAGTGTTCCACGACGTGCCGGTACAGGGCCTTGGCGATGTCGTGCGCTCCACGGTTCGCGAAGTGTTCCGCGGTCGCGAGGAGAACGGCGACCGAATCGGCCCGCGTGGGCTGGGCCGAGGCGGGGCGGGGGGCGGACAGGGCCGCGGCGACGAGGGCCGGAAGAAGCAGGGTCCGGAGCGGAATCGGCGTTTTCATGGGACATCGTACTCCTGTTGGGACCGGACGCGCGTCACCGGCGACACCGGCGACCCGCAAGACTACAGGGAACTACACGAAGCTCTGGGAGTTTGTTTCGCCACGAATCGGATCGTCGGCCGCGGCCCCTTCGCCCCTCACCCCACCACCCCCGCGATACCGCCCTCGAGGTTGCGCACATCCGCGTATCCCTCGGCGGACAGCAGCTTTGCCACCTCCAGGCTCCTCACGCCCGTGTGGCAGTGGACCACCACGGGACGGTCCCGCGGGATCTCGTCCATACGCGCGGGGACCTCGCGCATCGGCACGAGCACGGCTCCCAGGTGGGCCAGGTTCACGTTCTGCCACTCCATGACCTCGCGCACATCCAGCAGGAAGGGGCGCGGGTCGTCTCCCAGCACCGTCTCCAGCTCCTCCGGCTCGACCCGGCCGACCGTCACCCTCTCCCCCTCCGGTTCGGCCTCGACCCCGCAGAACAACTCGTAGTCGATCAGCTCGGTCTGGGTGGGTTCGTCCCCGCAGACCACGCATCCGGAATCCCGCCGGATCTCCAGCTCCCTCCAGCGGTAGGACAGCGCGTCGAAGATCTGCAGACGGCCCACCAGCGGTTCGCCCACGCCCAGGAGCAGCTTGATCGTCTCCATCGCCTGGGCCGCACCGATCACGCCGGGGAGCGCCCCGAAGACACCCGCCTCGGCGCAGCTGGGAATCAGGCCCGGGGGCGGAGGTTCGCGGAAGAGGCAGCGGTAGCACGGCCCGCCCTCCGTCGCGAATACCGAGAGTTGGCCCTCCCAGCGGTACACGGACCCGTAGACGTTGGGGCGGCCGGCGAGCACGCAGGCGTCGTTGACCAGGTAGCGCGTCGGGAAGTTGTCGCTGCCGTCGACGACCACCTCGTAGGCTGCCACGATCTCGAGCGCGTTGGCCGACGAGAGGCGCACGGCGCCGGTCTCCACCGTGACGTGCGGGTTCACGTCCTCCAGGCGCGCGCGCGCCGAATCGACCTTGGGTGCGCCCAGCCCGGCTGTTCCGTGCAGGATCTGGCGCTGCAGGTTGGTCACGTCGACCACATCGGGGTCTACGATGCCGAGGGTTCCGACACCCGCCGCCGCCAGGTACAGGGCCGCCGGGGAGCCCAGCCCGCCGGCGCCGACCAGCAGCACGCTCGCCTCCTTGAGACGCTGCTGTCCGGCCCGTCCCACCTCGGGAAGCACCAGGTGGCGGGCGTAGCGTGCGGCCTCGCGCGGCGTCAGGCCCGAGCGGTCGCGACTCACTGGCGGCGCATGCCCAGGCGAAGCGTGTAGCTCATGCCGACGCTGATGATCGGCCAGTAGTTCACGAACGCACCCGCATCGTCGTTCGTCTCCTTCTCCTTCTGGTCCAGGTTGCCGAGGAATGAAGGAGATTCCAGAACCTGCCGGTCTCCGGTGGCGGCCATGGTGAGCTCCACGCCCGTGGGCAGCGCCACGCCGATATCGGCCACAAACGAGAATCCGGACGCGAAACGCGATCCGAATCCCAGGAGCAGGTACGGCGCGACCGCCCCCGAGGAGAGGGTCGTCGTAAGGGTCTTCACCTCGGTCTCCTTGTATGTGCCACCGCCGATCACGATGTTCGCGCCGGGATCGAGGGTGACCCGGTAGGCGGGCTCCCCGGACTTGAAGAGCGCGCCCGCCCCCACTCTCAGGCTTCCGAGCCGGAAGTCCGCCCCGAGCATATGGAACGCCGTCGGCAGGGTCAGCGTCGCGGTGCGGTCGTCATCCAGTCCGAAGCGGCCGGTCAGATCCATGTCGAATCCCAGGAGGCCCGTTCCGCCGCGCACGGTGACCCGTTCGTGGACGCGCACCGCGACATCGGCGCCGAGCCCCATCGTTCCCGCGCGCGCGGCCACGGCGATGTCCTGCATGGCCTGGGCGGGGGCGGCGGTCGCGCATGGCGAAAGCGCGGCGGCCATGAATAGCAGATTTGTTCTCATCCTGAAACTCCCGTGTTGGGTTTTGTGCGACCGGGTGTACGAGTCGTCCAGATACTGTAACGGTGCGACGCGGCGAGCGCCCGATGCTCGCGAATCCGGGGCGGCCAGGCCCGGAGGCGGGTGTACGTGCTCGACGCCACCGCCCCGGCTCACACCCTCATCGGCTGCCGCCTCATGTACGAGGCGGAGCGCCACAGCCATTCCAGGGGCCCGAAGCGGAAGCGGGCCAGCCACCACGGCGACCAGATCAGTTGCAGCACCCATATCCCCACCACGATCGCCACCTGTCCCGGCCCCCCGACCCGCTCGAACAGCCCGAGGCCGTGGCCGTAGAAGACGAGACCGCAGATCAGGCTCTGCGCGATGTAGTTGGTGAGCGCCATGCGCCCCGCGGCGGCAAGGCGTTCCTGCAGCCGGGGCAGCCGACCACCCTTCACGACCAGCATGACCAGCGCGACATACCCCAGGCAGACGCCGGCGGAACCCACATAGTTGAAGAGCCCGCCCGCGAACATCGTCCGCTCCCAGGCGAAGTCCACACGGATCTTGTACATGGTTCCGGCCGCCGCGAGCGGCAGACCGGCGCCGAGTCCGAAGACCAGCATGCGCCGGTAGAAAGCCGTCGAGCGCTCGGCGGCCAGCACGCCCAGTCTGTAGAGCGCCATGCCCACGAGCATCATTCCGCCCGCGCGCCAGAGCAGCATGCCCGGCAGCACGATGGTCTGGAGCGCGAGCGCAATCGGCACGCGTGCGACAACCTGATCGGCGACACCACCCCGGAAGGCCGCGATCTCGGCGCCGAGCGCCTCCGGGGACGGCGCCCAAGTGGCTTCGGCGGCCATTCGTTCCGCGGCCGTCCAGTACGGGATCGAGAGCTCCGCCATGCCCCAGAGCGGGATCACGACCGCCACCACGCAGCCACCGCTCCAGAGCAGCCGGCGCGGCGACAGGTTGCGCAACGGATAGAGCAGCAACCCGCACAGGGCGTAGGTGACCAGGATGTCCCCGTGCCAGATCAGGTACGCGTGCGCGAGCCCGATGACCAGCAGCCAGAGCTGGCGGCGATAGTGGAGGCCCGTGCCGGAGACGCCACGCCGGGCCATGCTCTCGCTCATCATCGCGATCCCCGCGCCGAAGAGGAGCGAGAAGATCGAGATGAACTTGGTGTCGGCGACGAGGTGGACAGCGGCCCAGGTCCACAGGTCCGCACCTTCCAGCACGCGCCCCGACTGGGGGTTGATGTACGCGGACGCCACCCGCGCGAAACCCTGGATGTTGACGATCAGTATGCCGAGCACGGCGAAGCCGCGCAGTACGTCAATCGCGACGATCCGTTCGGCCCGGGGGGCGGGTGAGGGCGGAAGGGTGATGAAGTCTCACCGTCTCCATGCCGCCGCATCGGGGATGCCGCGGCTGAAGAGCACCTCGAGGCCGGGCCGGGAGGCCAGACGGGCGGCGTCGGCCGGGGTTCGCACTTCCGGGGGCAGGTCGCCCAGGATCGCCCGCACCTGTCCGGTGCGCGGGTCCCGCACGATCGCGGCGGGACGGTCCGTGCCGGTGTCCAGTGTGAACGATCCGTCCGGCCCCGAGAGGGTGATCCGGTCCAGGAGGTCCGCCCACCCGGGCTGTACCGGCAACACGAACGCGAAGGACGAACTCCCGACGCCGTCGGCGACCTCGGGCATGGCGAAGTCGAGTGCGAACAGCTCGGCGCCCTCGGCCGTCGCGCCGACGAGCCTGTTGTCGCCCCCGCTCCCGGGCAGCGATGGCGCGGCATCGACCACGAACACCGGCTCCAGGCGGGGAATCCCGTTCCGGTCGACTCCTCCGACGATCAGAAGCGACCTGGCGGGAGCCGTCCGGCCGGCCATCAGTGCGTCGTTCTCCCTCCCGGGCCTGTATCGCAACGCGTTGGTGAAGTGGAAGTCGCTGATCCACGTCGGATCGCAATAGGACATCAGGTCCAGTGTGCCGGGTTCAACCAGCGCTTCCGTCCCGAAGTCGTATCCCCACACGCCGGTCGTGCCGTCCGGCTCGGGAAATGACGGGTCGGTGTTGGGCGGATCACCGCAGGGAGCGTGATACATGTACATGTTGTGCCCGAGTTCATGGCTCACGACCGTCGAGTCGGGCACGGAGAAGCTGGCCCACCCCGGCACGTATGCCACGCCGCGGGCGCCCGTGACCTCGCCCGACATCATGCCCATGTAGTACCCGCTGCCACTCTCCGCTCTGTAGATCGCATGCGTCTGGCGCAGCAACGCGAAGGCGTTGTTGGAGTCCGTCACGACCGGATCGTGAATCTTCAGGTCGATCTCCGCCACCGGGAGCAGCGCGTTGACCTGCCACAACAGGCCGTCGTCGGCGGACAGGTCCCCGGTGATGTCCAGGATGGCGGAATCCGGATCCTCCTTCCACAGGAACGGGATGAGCGTGAGTTCCAGTTCGGGCATTGTACGCACGTCCACCGCCATCCGGCCCGTCTCGGGAATGCGACCGGATATGCCCAGATCCGGATCCGTGGTTTCGTCGGGATCGATCTCGACCACGACTTCCAGCCCGGGCTGAATCAGGGAATCAGCAACCAGGGTGTTGGCCGAGTACTTCAGCGAACTCTCGTCCAGCGCTTCGACGATGACCGACGACCCCGGCTCGATGTCGATGACCTCCGCCTCCGAGCCGCTCACGTAGAAGGTGGCCCGGACGAGCGGGATAGTGTCGCCCGCGGCCGCCGGCGCCACCACGAAGACCCGCAGCAAGGCCTCCTCGCCGGCGACCAGCGGCACCGGATAGACCCTGGACTGCGCGGCCTGGGTCAGGTATGCGTCCGATCCTTCCCGGAGCTTCCGGCACGATGCTATCCGCCGCTTCTCCAGGCGTTCCAGCCACTCGAGAAAATCCTCGACGACCGGCGCGCACAGGTCGGTGCCGCCCGCGAGGAATTCGCCGAGGCGGTTCATCCGGGTCATGCTGAGCGGGAGCGGCCCGGACAGGTCGGTGTTGGTAAGGTGCAGTTGGCGCAGCCTGGCCATGTCCCCGACCTCGTCGGGCAGCGGACCCGTCAGCGGGTTACCGACCAGATCCAGAATGTCGACATTGTACGGAACGGTCAGTTCCGCCGGAACTGGGCAGGCTCGCGGACCTCGAGGTGCTGAGCCTCTGCCTGAACCGCCGCCGGGACGGCCACACATGGGTCGGAGGGCTCACGGGCTCCATACCGGCGGAGTTGGGCGAACTCGGCAGGCTCGAGGTGCTGAACCTCTACTACAACCAACTCGCCGGATCGATGCCGCCGGAACTCGCCGGCCTGCAGAGCCTCCAGGTGATGGACCTCGGCGTCAACCTGCTCGCCGGGCCGATTCCGCCGGAGCTGGAAGACCTGCAGGAGCTCCGGTTGCTGCGCCTCCACGGCAACCGGCTCACCGATTCGATCCCGGCGGAACTGGCCGACCTGCAGAACCTCCAGGTGCTGTACCTCAACGCCAATCAACTGACCGGTTCGATCCCGGCGGAGCTGGGAGACCTGCAGGAACTCCAGGTGCTGTGGCTCTGGGAGAACCGCCTCACCGGCTCGATCCCGGTGGAACTGGGAGACCTGCGGGAACTCCGGGACCTGGACCTATCCTCCAACCGGCTCAACGGTTCAATCCCGATGGAACTGGGAGACCTGCGGGAACTCCGGGTGCTCAACCTGAGAGCCAACCAGCTCACCGGTTCGATTCCGGCGGAACTGGGGATGCTGCAGCACCTCGCCTATCTGCGCCTGGCGGACAACGCGCTCGCGGGAGAGATCCCTGCGGAGCTGGAGAACCTCACGTCGCTGTCGCAGCTCTGGCTGCACGACACCGGGCTGACCGGTACCATTCCGGATGGGTTCGTGGACTTTCGGCTGCGGCTGTTCCACTGGCAGGACACCGGGCTCTGCGCGCCCGATACGGACACCTTCCGGGATTGGCTGGCGTCGATCGAGGACCACATCGGGGGAGAGAACTGTCCCGGGTAGGCGGCCGAGTCCCGCCCGGCGTCCGGGTCACTCACCCGAAGACGTGAGCCCGCGGCCACCCCACCCCCGTCCGCCCGCGGCCCGGTACTCCACTCCATCCATCCCCTCGAAGTCGCCGTCCTGTGTCCATAGTACCGCGTCTTCGCGCCGCGCCGTCGCCAGGATCATGCTGCCGGCCATCGGCAGGCCCGACTCCGCGCTCAACTCGCCTGCCGCGACCGCCAGGTGGGCATCGAGGTCGACAACCCGTCCGCGCTGCATCTGCGCCACCGCGTAGAGTGCGGCGTCGAGGTCTCGCTGGACCCGGATTCGCCTGAACACCTCGAAAAGTGTGATTGTGGGGACGATCAGGCGCTCGGTGTCGGTGACCGCCTCGGCGAATTCGCCCGCGTTGGGTCCGTCGCCGAAGTACTCCAGCCAGGCTGACGAGTCGACGACATTCACACCCGGTCTCCGTCGCGCCGGACTGTGGCGTCGATCCCGCGCACGAAGCCGCGGGCGGCCTCTATCGGGTCCAGGGGTATGAGCTCGATCCGCCCCTTGAAGGCCATCGCCCGCACCTTCTGGCCGGGGCTCAGCCCGAGCTGATCACGCACGCCGCTGGGGATGACGATCTGGTAGCGGGAAGAGATGGTCACGACGGTCATGGGCGGTCTCCGAGGCCGTGGCAGCGAACGGATAGGGTGGCAGTCGCAAGACAATCTAGCGATCGAACGATGATCTGCAAGACGTTTGCCCGATCGATGTGAACTTCACAAGACGGATCCAAACGTCAGTCGAGCGGCGGTTCATCCGGACGCTGTGCGCGACGGCCTCCTTCAGAACAGCGTTTCGAGCGCCTCCGCCGGTGTGATCGCGGGGATCGGGGAGGCGCGGAAGTCCTGGGCGTTCCTCGTAACGATCAGTACGTCCGTGTCAATCAGGATCAAAGGTACTTCCGGGCCATTGCCTTGTATCGGTGGTCGTCACGGTTCGCGGCGCGGAACCGGCCTCTCCAGCGCGAACTGAAGGCTGGCCCGATGTCGACAGTCCGGTCCCGCAACGCGCCCTCGATCAACGCCGACAGCGACACGCCGTGCGATCGGGCGTATCGCTTCGCGGCAACGACAACCTCGGGATCGACGGTGATGGTGAGTTTCTGCTTCATGGTGGCTTGTCGGGAGAATACCGATACGTGCTAACATGGCAGTATACAGTATCGGGAGCGGAAGCGTCAAACGGATCCAACACGACGAACGCCGCGACCCCGTCCCGAACCGAACGCGTTCCGTCCGCCCCACGACCTGACCGACGTCCGCGTGGGCAACACGCCAGTTCTCCGAACGCCCCGTGCTCGCACCCTAGCGTGCCCGCGGGCTGTGGCGTCCCCTTCCTGGTGCTTGACGACATCAACGGCTTGGCGGGATCCAATGCGTTCGCCAACTGGCTCAAGAGCTCGGTGGATGAGTTCGCCACCGCCGCCCCGGACGCCGGACTCTACGAACAGTCGCTCGCACGCGGGGGAGCGAAGGTCGTCCCAGGGGACATCGCGTTCATGGTTCGATTCACCGGCGGACTGCCGGTCCTGGCACACGAGATAGGGGAGGCCGTCTGGCGCAGCACGCCCTGTATTTCGCCATGGAGTCCCACCGCCACTCGCGGGCACGCCGGAGCTCTTAGCTGCCGATGTGAACAACACCGTCAGTTCGTGGACAGGATCCACCCACATTCGAGTCGGCGGTCATCGCGGACGTGCGCGAGTGAGCGGGACCGACGGAGGTCGCGCACCTCCCGAAGGTCCTCAGACCCAAGCTGGTCACGGACACGGTGCTCGCGGGGGTGCGGCAGGGCCTCTTCGTGGCCCGGCAGCCCCGGCCGGACGGCAGCAGCCGCACCTGGTGGCGCGAGCCGGTCGATCCCGTCGCCGTCGAGGACAAGGCCCTGGAAATCGTCCTGCCGGAGAAGGCGCGGCTGGCCGGTCTGAACCCGGGCCTGTTGGCCCCAGGCGTTCTGCCGGATTTGTGGAAGCCGGCGGCGGATGACGCAGGCCGGCGGCTGCAGGTCGCGACCCTGTTGGAGTATTTCTCAGGGAACCATGTTGCGACGATTCCTCGCGAGGGCTACGACGAGCACGCGACAATCCCCGCCTGCGACCCCGATCTCGTGCTGGAAGCCGTCGGCACGGCGGTCGAAAGGGGAGTCGTCTGGATCACCAACCCACCCGCGACATTCTGGAAGGAGGCGGTCCCCGCCGGAACGCTCAACCCGGCGGCGGAATTGCGCCCGCCGCCGGATCGCGTCGAGCCCCGGCACCTGACGGAGGAAACCGTCCCGACCGCCTGGTCGGGGAACCGCACAAACGGTCTCGCCCTGACCCAGGCCCTCTGCCAGGAGAGGTCTTCGGCGGTTCCCTGGGGGATGGTCCGCGAAGGCATCGGTGACGCCGTCAAGGGGCGGTGGCTCGGCCTCGTCAAGGACAGCGGCCCGATCGACTGCACCTACGACCAGGCCGGGCGGGTTGTCCTCGAGAAGCCCAAGGTGGGGCGGAAGCCCGAACCGACATCCAAGCAGGCCCCGGCCCGGCTGGACGCCGGCTAGGTTCAGGACCTGGCGGACCGGATACCGGACCTGCTCGCGTCCGTCGGCGCGGCGGAGTTGCGATTCGGGGTGTCGGTGAGTGCCGTCGGCGAACTTCCGGATGGAGCCCGGGAGAAGGTGGACGAGATGCTGGGCGATGTGGCGGAGGGGTTGAAGCTGGGGGAGTGACGCGCAAGACTGTTTGCTGATCGAACGATCAGATGTAAGACGGATCGGGTTTCGATGGCGGTATCGCAAGACGGCCGTCGGATCGAGGACCGTATCGAAGACGAATCGGCCCGAGTGATACCCGCAATCGTCAGTTCAGAGCCTTACGCTTCGCTCATGCGATCGTCCAGTGCTCGTCGTCGAAATCCGCGACGAACGGCGACGGTCTCGCCTTGTCGGCCACGACCAACAGGCGGCGCATCGCCCGGCTGCAGGCGACGAAGAAGACCCGGCGCCGTTGGTCGGTGTCCTCTCGCTGCTCCGGGTTGTTCGCGTCCGTGAACGGCAGCTTGCCCTCCTCGAGCCCGACAACCGCAACGATGGGAAACTGCAGCCCCTTGGCGGAGTGCATCGTCATGACCTTGATGCCGTCGTACCGGAGGTCAACACTGTCCCCCGTCATCTGCCTGGCGCGCAGTCCGGAAGCCTCGAGCCCTCCGGCGATATTCTTGCAATCCTTGTTCGTCGGGCATAGAACCGCGGTGTGCGCCATGTCCAGACCCGGCTCTTCCGCGACGACCTGAATCAGCCAGCGCGAGACGATTCGGACTTCGTCGCCGCTGGCGTACCGCAGTTCCGGCCGTGGTCCGCTCCGAACAGGCACGGTGTCGTCCCACGTCTCCAAGTCCACCCGTTCGTAGTGGACCAGCAGCGGACGGATGGCATCCATGATCTCCCGGGTCGTGCGGTGGTTGCACCGGAGAATGGTGGAACGCCCTCGCATGTCGAGAGACGCCTGTACTTCCTTCCACGAGAAGCCCGAGGTGTAGATCGACTGGTTTCTGTCCCGCGGTCAGGAAGACGTTGCGCCCGTCCTTCGCGAGCTTCACACACATCCGAATCGCGACCGGTGGAAGGTCCTGGGCCTCGTCGATGAAGACATGATCGTAGATTCGCCCGGCATGCCTCTCCGCATCGACAAACAGGTGCGCCCGAAGGCAGCGTTCTCGGTTCCTAAGCTCCTGGGAGGCCGCTGCCGCGAATCTCCAAACGTGCCGCCGCTGCCGCCGACCGATTCGTCGTCCCCGGCCGACCCTCTCGATGCCCAGGTACTGATCGAGGCTCCCGATTCCTCTGCCGACGACGACTTGGTTCATCTCATCGAAGAGGAACTCCGAATCGTCTTGAGTGAAGGAGAATCCCGCGACCTTGCGCTTCAAGACCGGGAGCACCGCCTCGACGGTGTCCCTCCACACCCTGTCGCTGGCACGGTATGACGCGTTCGCCCATGACGACTTGGCGTGGTGCCTGGCGAGGGAGTCCACGTTGAGGACATCCACCGATTCCCAATCGACACCCAACTCGCCGAGGAGGTGACGCGTCGTCGAAACAAGGGCTCTCGTGTAGGTTGTGAACAGGATGCGCGGGGGCGAGAACGGCAGTCCGGTCTGCGCGGGGCTAACGAGACTCCGGAGGCAGTATAGCGCCACGGTGGACTTTCCGGTGCCAAGACCGCCCTTGACGATCCTCGGCCCGGCGGGACGCCTCGTGAAGCTCTCCACGACTCGCCGTTGGCTCTGGTCCTGCGCGAGCAGGAAGGATTCCAAGGGGCGGGTGCCGCCGACCGCTTCCACGAGCCCTTGCGGCGAATCCACCACCCGTTTGGGTTCGTTGACCACTCGGTCGATGGAGCGGGGCCATAGCGCGTAGATGGTCCTTTCGAGTAGCTCCTGCGACACTCCGCAACTGAGCAGTTGGCTCTCGGTGCGGCACTCCTGCAGGGATGTCAGGCCTTCACCCGAGATTCCCAGCCGGTCGAGGACCTCGTGGAATCGGTCGGGCAGCGGCAGGTCGCCTCTTGACGTTGGAGCCGCCCCGTGGATCGTTGCTCAGGCGGCGACGCACGTCGGGAAGCTTCTTTCCAACCGACTTGGGCACCCGCAGAAGGTCGGGCCAGAGGCCCTCCGAAAACCGCACCTCGCAGCTGTCGCTCACCGCTCCGATCCCGACGAGAACGCCTCCACCATCACGCCCCCCACACCGTGATCCGCTTGCCGCCGCGCGTGTGGTCCTCGCGGAAGATCCTCTCCTCCCAGCTCCTTCCCTCCCGCATGTCGAAGATGACCAGGTGTCCCACGTCGGTCCCGGACAGGTCCATGTATGCGGCCGTCTGTTCCAGTCCCCTCTCAAGGGTTCGGGCGCGACCGCTCCTGAGCAGCTTGCACTCCACGACGAAGCGGTCCGTCTCGCCGCCGGGACGGGGCCAGACCACGAGCAGATCCACGCGGCGGCTGCCCAATGCGTACTCGCGGTCGATGCGGCCCCGCGCATTCACGACCCGGTGCAGGAACGCCTGCAGTACCAGCTGCGGTCCGGCTTCCGTGTATTGGGCGCGCCGGATCCAATGCTCGGAGTTGTCGCGGAAGAACTCCTGGAACGCCGCCAGCAGCCCTTCAAGGTCCAGCGCACCGTCCGCATCCACGTACCGGGAGGGCCTGTGCCGGATCTCCTTCTCGAGCACCCAGGTGAGCTCGCGCGGAACCACCTCCCGGTAGATGGGGTTGGCTATCCGGGGCGACGGGTCCACGGCGACCAGACCGAGGTCGCGCGCGTATTCGAGGTCGCGCGCGTGGTAGTTGCCGTCGCCCCCGCCGAGGAGAGGCTCGACCACTCTGCGCACGCGAGGTTCCGCGAGCTTGTCGGCCAGTTGGTCCAGGTGCGTTTCGCGACGCAGAATGAGCGCTTCGCGAGCGTCGAAGACGTCGTCCACGCCCAGGCGGCGGGCGTACCGGCGCGGCTCCCCGTACCGGAAGCACATTTCCTGAGCAAGAGCGTTGACGAGCCAGGGCTGTCCGCGCGTTTGCTCCCAGACTGCGTTCACCGCCTCGGGTGCGAACTCCTGCCCGGTCGCGGTCGTGTGCTGCCCGAGCAGAGTGGTGACCTCTTCTTTGTCGAAGTCGCCCAGTCGCAGCGACTTCGCCTTGATGTTGAAGGCGCTGCCGCCCGCGATGACCTGCTTCTCGGAACTCGCGTGGATGCGGTAGTCGCGCACGTCGCGCACCCCGCAAAGAACCAGGCTGTGCGGAAAGCGCTCGGGGCGATCGACGTACCCGGCGCGGAGCTGGCGCAGCACCGAGACGAGCGAATCGCCCACCATCGCGTCGATCTCGTCGATGAGGAGCACGAGCGGCCGGAGGTCGGCGGCGGCCCAGCGCGAAAGGAAGCTCCCGAGTACGCTGTGCGGCCGGCTCGTCGGATCGAGGGCCTCCGCAAGGTTCGCGATGGCGGGGTCCTCGAGGACGTGACGTGCCTCTCTGCCCATTCCGTCGAGAATGGCGCCGATTGCCGCACCCACGTCCTCGCGCGCCGTCTGGGCCGGCTCCACGTTGACGTAGGCGCAGCGGTAGTCGCCGACCGATCCGCCGTTCAGCAGGTCGCGCAGGGCGAGCAGCGCCGAGGTCTTGCCGGTCTGGCGCGGCGCGTGCAGGACGAAGTACCGCGCCCTCCGCACCAGCGCCAGGACTTCGCGCAGATTGAGACGATCGAGCGGCGGGATGCAGTAGTGCCAGTCGGGGCGGACCGGGCCCGCCGTGTTGAAATCGCGCATGGCGGCAACTTCGCCCGTGCGAAAGGCGAGGGCAACACGCCTGCCGGTCGCGTGGCTGTGGCGTCCCGCCCCCCCGAAGCACACCTTTCGAGGATGTTCCGCACACCACGCCCACTCCGCCTCCACCGCCCGTGCGGGCCGCTCGCCGCGAGCACGCTTCTGGTCCTCGCGACCGCGGGAACCACGCTCGGGAGCACCGCCCCCCAGGAGGATCCCGGTTTCGCCGCCCTGCGCGCCGGCCGCTACGACAACGCCGTGCGGGCGCTGCGCCCCCAGGCCCTCGACGGCAACCCCGCCGCGCTCTCCGGGTGGGTCACCGCTCTGCGCGAAACCGGCGACCATGACGGCGCCGTCAAGGCCGCCGAACGGGGGGTGGAGCGGGGCGTGCCCGCTGCCCGCGCACTCCTCGGAGCCGCCCTGATGGATGTCGGCCGCATCGCCGAGGCCAGAACCGCACTCCAGGCCGGTGCCCGCGAACCCGGCCCCCCCGGCGCCGCCGCCCGAGTCGAGCTCGGCATCCTCGAGTACCGCTACGGCGACCGCGGGACGGCCCGCGACCTCTTCGACGGCTTCATCGACTACTACAACGACGCGCGCACCCTCTCGGCCGCCGAGCTCACATCCGTGGGCCGCGCCCTCGTCCACCTCTCACGCTGGGACTACGAGTACGCCCACGACGCGCTCCGCGCCCTCGACGAGGCCATCGCCGCCGGGCCCCTAGACCACGCTGCCCGGCTCGCCGCCGCCGAACTCTTCCTGGAACGCTACGACGCGCGCCAGGCGGCCGACGCCTTCCAGGCCGTCCTCGCCGAGAACCCCGCCCACCCGGGCGCGCTCCTGGGACTGGCCCGCGTCGCCCGGCTCGAAGGCGGCGGCAACGCAACCGAGACAATCGAGGCGGCGCTGGCCACCAACCCCGGCCTGCCCGGCGCCCGCACGCTGCTGGCCCGTCTGCGGCTCCTCGGCGGCAGCCGCGAGCAGGCGCTGGAACAGGCCGAGCGCGTGCTGAAGGTGAACGCGGCCGACCTCGATGCGCTCGGCACGAAGGCCGCGATCCTCCACCTGTCCGGAAACGACACCGGTTTCCGTACCGTCATGGCGGAGATCGGCACCCTGACCGCCTTCCCCACCGAACCGCTCATCGTGCTCTCCGAGCTGAGCGCCGATCACCGCAAGTACGGCGACGCGCTCGCCTTCGCCCGCCAGGCCGTCGAGGCCGATCCCGAGAGCTGGGCCGGCTGGGGTCTCATGGGGCTGAACCAGGTGCGTCTGGGACGCGTCGAAGCGGGCCGCGCGAACCTGGAGACGGCGTTCGCGGGCGACCCCTTCAACCTCTGGTTCAAGAACACACTCGACCTGCTCGACACCTTCTCCGAGTACCGCACCGTGGAGACGCCGAACTTCCGGCTCGTTCTCCACGAGTCCGAGGCCGACCTGCTCGGGCCGTACATGGAGCACGTCGCCGAGCGCGCCTGGCGCGAGATGTCGGCGCGCTACGGCTACGCTCCCGCCGAGCCCATCCGCGTCGAGGCGTACCCGCGTCACGCCGACTTCTCGGTGCGGACGGTGGGGCTGGTGGGGATCGGTGCGCTGGGGGTCAGCTTCGGGCCCGCGCTGGCCATGGATTCGCCGGCGGCGCGCGACCGGGGCGACTTCAACTGGGCCTCGACGCTCTGGCACGAGATCGCGCACTCCTTCCACATCGGGGTGTCGAACAGCGAGGTGCCGAGGTGGTTCTCCGAGGGACTCGCGGTGCACGAACAGCGCAATGCGGGCCCCGGCTGGGGCCACCAGGCGGGCGTGAGCTTCGTCGCGTCGCTCGCGGCGGGGGAGCTCCGGCCGGTCAGCGAGCTGGACAGGGGGTTCTCCAACCCGCGTCACCCGGGCGAGGTGCGGGACAGCTACTACCAGGCGTCGCTCGTCTTCGAGGTGATCGAGGCCCGGCACGGTTTCCCGGCCATCGTGGCCATGCTGCACGCGTACCGCGACGGCGCGACCGACGAAGAGGCGTTCCGGAGGGCGCTGGGCGTCGACCTCGACGATTTCGACAGGGACTTCGAGGCGTTCATGAGGACGCGGTTCGCGGCCGGGATCCGGTCGGTGGGCGCCGAGCCGGCCGAGGCCGCGGGGCCGCCCGGCGGCGTCGAGGTGCCCGGCATCGCCACGCTCGAGGCGGCGGTCGCGCGCGACCCGGACCGCTTCGCGCCCCGCATGGCCCTCGGGCAGGCCCTCTTCCGGGACGGCCGCGGCGCGGAAGCCGCCGAGCACTTCGAGGCCGCGCTCGGGCTCTTCCCCCAGTACGGCGGGCCCCGCGGCGCGCACTGGTTCCTGGGCCGCATCCGGGAGGAGCAGGGCGACACGGCGGCGGCTGTCGCCCACTACCGCGGCCTTCTCGCCCTCAACGAGAGCCACTACGACGCGCGCGTGGCGCTCGCAGGGCTGCTCGGCGGCGGCGGGGACGCGGCGGGGGCGGCCGAGGTTCTGCGCCAGCTCGCCTACATCCACCCCTACGAGATCGCGGATCACGAGCGCCTGGCCGAGCTGCTGGAGGTGACGGGAGATCTCGGCGGCGCGGTTGCGGCACGGCGCGCCGTCCTCGCCCTCCGCCCCGTCGACCGTGCCGACGCGCACTACCAGGTCGCGCGCCTTCTGCACCTCAACGGAGAACGCGCCGCCGCCCGGAGCGCGGTCCTCGCGGCACTGGAGCTGGCCCCCAACTTCGAGGAGGCACTCGACCTGCTCCTGGAGTTGCGGCGAGGGGGACCGGGCTTGTGAACCGTTTCACATGGAGGAATCCGTGAGGCAGCCGACCCTCGTCGCTCCAAACCTGCTCGGCGCACTTGTCGTCTTCGCCGTTACCGCCGGACCCGCGATCGTCGCCGGCCCCGCGGCCATCGCCGGCCCCGAACCCGCCACCGGGTCGCCGGCGCCGCACCCCGTCCCAGGTCCCGAGGAAGCCGAGCGGGTCCCGGTTGGCGATGTCCAGGAATTCCCCACCGTCCCCTACGACGGCACCTACACCTTCGTTCGGGTGCGTTTCAACACCGGGCACCCGGGGTTCGGCGTCTTCGGCCGCAGCCGCGGCCCGCCCTGGGCCCACGACTATCCCTTCGCCGACGAGAACTTCGTCAGGATCCTCGACGAAGTGACGCTGCTCGGCCCCAACACCGAGGGCACGAACGTCATCGATGCCGACGATCCGGTGCTGCACCGCCACCCGATCGCGTACGTCTCCGAGCCGGGCTACTGGGTCCCCACCCGGGCCGAGGTCGACAACGTCTCCGCCTTCCTGCGCAAGGGCGGTTTCCTGATCCTCGACGACTTCCGCGGGAGCCGCGAGTGGAGCAACGTGGAGGCGATCTTCAACGTCGTCCTTCCCGGCCACCGCTTCCGGGTGCTCGATATCGAAGAGCCCATCTTCGACTCCTTCTTCCGGATCGAGACCCTCGACATTCCCCCGCCCACCTTCCCCCAGTACGAACCGGTCTTCCTCGGGATCCACGAGGACGACGATCCCGAACGGCGCCTGATGGTCGTGGCCAACTTCAACAACGACATCGGCGACTACTGGGAGTACTCCGACCTGGGCTACTTTCCCATCGACCTGTCTAACGAAGCGTACAAGTTCGGTGTCAACTACGTGATCTATGCGATGAACCGGTAGATTCCCGATCCGCGCGCCGACGCGCGCACGGGCCCGCGCCGAACCCCGTCCCCGAACCGGAAGACCACCCGAGGTAACCCCTTGTCAACCGATGCCCCGACCGCTCCCCCAACCGAACCCATGGCCGACGTCGCCCTCGCCAGGCGCATCCGGGAAGGCCGCGAGAAGATCCTCTCCGAGGTGCGCAAGATCATCATCGGCCAGGACGAGGCCGTCGAGCATGTGCTGCTGACCCTCCTGGTGGGCGGGAACAGCCTCATCGTGGGCGTACCCGGCCTGGCCAAGACGCTGCTCATCCACTCGGTCGCTCAGGTGCTGGACCTGAAGTTCTCGCGCATCCAGTTCACCCCGGACCTCATGCCGTCGGACATCACCGGCACCGACATCATCCAGCAGCGCGGGGACGGGACCCGGGAGCTGGTCTTCACGCCGGGTCCCATCTTCGCGAACGTCGTGCTCGCCGACGAAATCAACCGCACCCCGCCCAAGACCCAGGCCGCGCTCCTCGAGGCCATGCAGGAACACCGGGTGACCGTTCAGGCCAACACCTACGAGCTGGATCCGCCCTTCTACGTCTTCGCCACCCAGAACCCCATCGAGCTGGAGGGCACCTACCCGCTCCCCGAGGCGCAGCTGGACCGCTTCATGTTCCACATCCGCATGGACCACCTGGAGGAGGAGGAGGAGATGGAGGTGGTGCGGGAGACGACCGACGAGGTCGAGCCGGAGCTGAACCCGGTGGTGTCGCGCGAGGACATGATCGCCTTTCAGAACCTGGTGCGGCGCGTACCCGTGGCCGAACCGGTCATGCGCTACGCCGTGGGGCTCGTGCGGGCCAGTCGGCCGAACCCGAACGGAGGTCTCGACTTCATCCGGAAGTGGGTCTCGCATGGGGCCAGCGTGCGGGCGGCGCAGTACCTGATCCTGGGGGGGAAGGCCCGCGCCCTCACCCAGGGCCGCCTGACGGTCAGCTTCGACGACATCCGGGCGCTGGCGCTGCCGGTCATGCGGCACCGCATCCTCACCAACTTCCACGCCGAGTCCGAGGGACGCACCACCGACGAACTGGTGGACATGCTGCTCGGGGCGGTGCCGCTGCCCAGTTCGGGAATGTAGAAGGGGCCGCCCATGGCCACCGCCACGCCCCGGGCGCGCGCGTCCTTCCTGGACCCCACCGTCCTGGCCAGGATCGACAACCTGCAACTGCTCGCGCGCACCGTGGTCGACGGCTTCCTGCAGGGTATCCACCGTTCGCCGTACCTAGGTGTCAGCATGGACTTCGCCGAGCACCGCCCCTACATGCCCGGCGACGATATCCGCCGCATCGACTGGCGGCTCTACGCCCGCACCGACCGCTTCTACATCAAGCAGTTCGAGGCCGAGACCAACGCCGACGTGGGCTTCCTGCTGGACACCTCGGCCTCCATGGGATACGCGTCCGGTGAAGTCACGAAGCTGGACTACGGCCGCTTTCTCACCGCGTGCCTCGCCTGGTTCTCCGCCGGGCAGAAGGACCGCGTCGGCCTCTACGCCTTCGACAGCGACGTGGTCGAGCATGTGCGGCCCTCGGCGGCCCACCTGGACAAGGTTCTCCACGCGCTGGCCCGGGTCGGGGCCGAGCGCCGGGGAGCGTGGGACCGGCCGCTGGCGCGCGTGGCCAACACCTTCGTACGCAGGGGCATCCTGGTCGTCGTGTCGGACTTCTACGACGACCCGGACGAGATCTCCGAGGGGCTCGGCTTCTTTCGCGCGCAGGGACACGACGTGGTGGCCTTCCAGGTGCTGGACCCGGCCGAGATCGACTTTCCCTTCACCCAGGCCACCAATTTCGAAGACCTGGAGACCCGGCGGATCCTGCCGGTCAAGCCGGAGAAGTACGCCGCCGCCTACCGGGAGCAGGTCCGCGGCCACATCGACAGGCTGGGCGGGCGCTTCGGCAAACAGGGGGTCGACCATGTGCTCCTGAACACCGCCGAACCGCTGGACGAGGCGCTGTACGCGTACCTGGTCCTCCGCCAGAAGATGGTGAGGAGCCCGCGGTGACGGGTCCGCGCCCTTCAAGGCGCCCTGCCGGCCCGGCGCCCTGCCGCTCTCCGTGCTCGCGGGAGTCCATCCACGGACCCCTGGACGCGAACCGGTAGGCCCGGTGGGCTTCCTAACCCCCCTCTTCCTGATCGGCCTGGCGGGGCTGGCGATCCCGGTCCTGATCCACCTGACCCGGCAGGAGAAGGGGAAGCCGCTTCGCTTTCCCTCGCTGATGTTCCTGAGGCGCATTCCCTTCGAGGAGACTTCGAAGCGACGCATCCGCCACTGGGCGCTCCTCGCCATCCGCCTGGCCGCGCTCGCGCTCCTGGTCGCCGCCTTCGCTCGCCCGTTCGTGCGGGGCGGTGCCCTGGCGTCGGTGGGGGGACCCGGGCCCGAAGAGGTCGTGATCCTCCTCGACCGCTCCTATTCCATGGAGCTGGGCGACCACTGGCGGCAGGCGGTGGCCCGGGCCGGAGAGGTCGCGGCGGCACTCAGGCCGCAGGACCGCGTCTCGCTCGTCACATTTTCGGAAACGCCGCATCTCGTGCACCGCTCGATCAGCGACCCCGCGCGCATCGCCGCCACCCTGGACACGCTCCGCACCGGCTCCCTGGCCACGCGCATCGGGCCGACCGTGAAGGTGGCGCGCTCGACCCTCGCGGCCTCCGAGCTGCCGCGCCGGCGCGTCGTCGTGATCAGCGACTTCCAGCGCGCCGGGTGGCGACCCGACCCGGACGCGACGCTGCCCGCCGAGGTGACCGTGGAGGCGATCGCGATCGGGGAAGGGAGCGCCGCCAATCTCGCCCTCTCGGACCTGGGGCTGCACCGCGAATCCGCCGGTGCGCGCGAACGGGTCACCGTGTCGGCGCGGCTAGTGAACACCGGGGCGGCCGCGACCACCACCGAAGTCACGCTGGCCGTCGACGAGACCGGGATCGGCACGGCTTCGGTCACCGTGCCCGCCGGCGGTGCCGTGCCGGTCGCTTTCGCCCCCTTCACCCTCACCCATCCCTTCACCCGCGGCGAGGTGCGCGTGGCCGAGCCCTCCGGCACCGGTCTCTCCGAGGACAACACGCTCCACTTCGTGGCCTCACCCGGCGGCGACCTCCAGGTCCTGATCGTCGACCCGCTGGGCCAGGGAGATTCCAACCTCCACCTGCGCGGCGCGCTGGGCATCGCGGAGGGCGCCGGTTTCCGAACCCGGCTGCTCCGAGGCGCCCCCGGCGGCAGTCAGCTGGAATCCGCGGACGTGGTCGTTCTCAACGCTGCGCCCTTCCCCGGCGGCGAAGCGGGCGACCGCCTGCGAGGCTTCGTCAAGGACGGTGGCGGCCTCCTCGTCGCGCTCGGCCGACGCAGCTCGGTGCCGTCGGTGCACGCGGACTTCTTCCCCGCCACGATCGGTCCGGTCAGCGAAGGCGGCGGGGAACGCCGAATCGGCTTCGTCGACTACGACCATGCCGTCTTCGAGGCCTTCCTGGGCCCCCGTTCGGGCGACTTCTCCCGCGCCGCCGTCTATCGCACCCGCCGCCTCGACGTTACCGACGGCCGCGTGATCGCGCGCTTCGACGACGGTTCGCCCGCCCTGGTCGAGGGCAGGCCCGGCAAGGGCCGCGTCCTCGTCTGGGCCACCGGGCTGGACCGCTTCTGGAACGACCTGCCGCTGCAGCCCGTCTACCTGCCCTTCGTGCACCGCATGACCCGCTTCCTGGGCGGGCGCGGCGAAGTTCCCGCCTGGCACCTCGCGGGCACGACCGTGAGTCTGTCCGCCCTGGCCGAAGCGGGTGCCGACCTGGCGATTCCACCAGGCGCGGTCGCGATGGAGCCCGGCGGCGGCTCCGTTGCCCTGGACCCCGAAACATCGCTGCTCCGGCTGGACAGCAGGGGAATCTGGGAGATCCGGCCACCCGGCGAACGGCCCGAACATCCGGTGGCCGTGGCCGCCAACGTCGACGTGGCCGAGTCGGACATGACCCGAATGGACATCGAGGAGTTCCTGGCCGCGGTGGGCGGGGGACCAGGCGCAGCCGAAGCCGCCGGCGACACGACCCCGACGAACACCTCCACCGCCGAGCCCCGGGCGGAGGACTTCGAAGGCCGGCAGTCCTTCTGGCGCTACCTGCTGGCGGCAGTCTTCCTGCTCATGGTCTCCGAGACCGTGCTGGCCAACCGGCTGTCACGGCGAAGGACGGACGGGGAGACGGGTGCGCCGAGACCGCCGGGATCATCCTAGCCTAGCCTAGCCCGGACCGGCAGGATCTTCCGGGTCTTACGGGCTGGATTCGCTGACCGTCACCTCTATGTCGAGTGAGGCCTTCGCGCCATGGGGATCCGTCGCCACGACCGTAATGGTCGCCGAACCCGTCGCCACGGCCTTTATCCTGACAGCCTGTCCCAATACGATGACGGAGGCCACGTTCGCGTTCGACGACGACGCGCTGACCGTGATCCTCTCCCCATCCGGGTCTTCGAAAGGGGATTATGCCCTTGAGTTGACACGGGGCGGGAATCCTGTTAACTTCCAAG
>JAPPGI010000048.1 GCA_028874985.1 Gemmatimonadota bacterium
ACGGATCACTAAACTGATTCCGCAATGTGTCTCTCAACCGTTGACAGGTTCCGCATACCCGAGCGGACCGCCCGGCGCCTGCTGGCGGTGCTGCGCGACAACGGCGTGATCAGAGACCTTGCGCCGGCATCGGGACGCCGGTCGCGGCTGCTCGGCTTCACCGACCTTCTGAACATTGCGGAAGGAAGGTCGACCTTCTGACCTGAGCCTCCGGGCGCGACGCCCCGCATGCGAACAACCCATCGGTGCATGAGAGGCTTTGTCGGTCACTTTGTGGTCGAAAGTGTCCGGCAAGCGAATCTGTCGGACACTTGTGTCAGAGGTGTCGGCCCAGGCCGGGGCCGACATGTGACCACCCGGCGGCCGCCACACCAACCGATCACCCCCCGCGCACGATCCGCAACTGAACCACGTAGGGCACGTCGAACTCTCCCAGCGTCACGCCGGTCACGCGGTCGGCTCCGAATACCGGGAAGGGCTTTTTCTCGATCGGCACGGGCGACGACACGCGTCCCACGTAGTAGCCGCGCTCGTCGAAGACCTCCCAGGCCCGGGTCGCGCCCTTCTCCGTCTCGATCCAGACCCAGCCGTCGGGACCGGTCCGGATCTGCTCGAGGGCGCGTTTTCGCTCCGGCAGCCTGCGCGCGGCGATTCCGACGGCGTCCGCGATGCTGTCCCGCTCCCGCCCCTCGAGCCTGGGCGCCTCGCGATCGAGTCGCACGGTTCGCAGGGTGTCGCCGCCGTACGTCGTCTCGTGGATGGCGAAGACGGAGGAACTGGCCTGCCACATGTTCCCGGACGGGTTAATCGTCCAGAGGATACGCGGCGAATGCGGTATCCCGCGCTGCACGCTGATCCGGCCACCGCCCACAGCCACCTGTTCGGTGTACGCCTCTCGCGTCGGAATGCTCTCCGGCTCCGGAACGCTCTCCAGAGAGTCCAGTCCGGGTCCGGTTCCGTACTTGACGGTTCGGTCGAAGCCCGGGAGCCAGAAGTGGAGACTTCCTACCCCATCGACCCACATCCGCCACGGATGGCTGGCGGCCGGACCCAGCCGCAAGGGATGGGTCGCCAGGACGGTTCCGAGGGAGTCGAAGACGGTGAAGCGTTCAGCGACCGAATCGATCGTCCACAGGAATCCGGGCGGCTGCCAGGCGATCCCCGCGAGCAACCTGAACTCCCCGGGTCCTTCGCCGGACCGGCCGAAGGTTCTCACACACTCTCCCTCGGGTGAGAAGACCCGAATGTCGCTCGCCTGCGAGTCGGCCACGTAGACCCGGCCGTCGCCGTCCACCGCCAGTGACATTATCCTGCCGAAGGCGTCGCAGGTGTCATCCAGCGAGCCGATTCTGAGCACCTCGACGAGCGTGGGCACTCCCTCCGGTCCCGCTTGGGGAGAATCCGGGTTGGAAACCACGATCCTGCCGCCTTCCAGCGTGTCCACGCGCATACGCTGGTCGGCGAGCTCCTGGGCATCGGCCCGGACGGTTGCCACGGCGAGCAGCGCCACCGCGACGAATGCCGAGGTGCAAACGGTCCCGGTTGGGATTCTCAGGGGGCCCCCTCGTTGGTGTGACGGTGTGTGATGCTTCATTCACAAAGTCACAGGACTCTTGCCCGGACGCCACCCGGCGGAATTACGTTGCTATTACAATCTTCGTCCACAACGCGGGAAACCACAGGTGCGAACCCGGCTCATCAGGATCGGCAACTCCCGCGGCATCCGCGACGAGTCGGAGTGGGAAGGGAAGTAGGCCCGCCCCGGCGCGGGGACATCTACCTGGTCTCACCGGATCCCACCCGCGGGTGAAGAGTCATCCACCACCGTACATCTCCTCGATCAGCGCCACGATATCCCCCGCATCCGCCAGGTACCGCTCCCGCGCAACCGCCTTCATCCCGCCCGGAATCCCGTGCATCGCCTCCGCGATCGGGCCCGCGATCGCGGCGAGCGTGTCGGAATCGCCGCCGAGCGACACCGCGTTCCGGATCGCGTCCTCGAACGACTCCGACTCGAGCGCGCAGGTGATCGATTCGGGGACGCAACGCTGGCAGGTCTCGTTGTAGGCGTAGCCGGGCCGGATCTCGTCCACGGTGCGGGAGAGGTCGTAGCGGTACTCGGCGGCGACGGTCGCGCGGATGGCGGCGGGGTCCTCGCCGTTCAGGGCCAGCCAGGTCGCGTGGACCGTGGCCCGCGCGCCCTTCATCCCCTCGGGGTGATCGTGGGTGACGGCGGTGACCCGGTCGGAGTCGGCGAGGGCGTCGTCGAGGTCGTCCCGGTTGAGGAACGCGGCGGGCGAGACGCGCATGGCCGCGCCGTTGCCGAAGCTGTTGTAGGGCTCGGGGGACTCGTGCCACATCCATTGCCGGAACCATCCCCCGTAGGACACGCGGGGGTAGCGGCGGCACCAAGTCTGCAGCGTTTCGGCTGCGGGGAGGTCATGCAGCAGGATGTCGGCCACCGCGGCCGTGCAGACGGCGTCGTCCGTGAAGTGGCCCTTTTCGCTGAAAAACTCGAAGTCCTTCGTCCTGATATGGTTCCACTCGTACACGGAACCGACGATGTCGCCGATGATCGCGCCCCACATGGCTGTCCTCCTCGTTGGCGTGGACTTCCCGGCACCCGCCGGAGTCAGTCTTGTCCCGCGGGTCGCTCCGCGCCAGACTTCGCAGGCCGTCTTCCCTCTCCATCCGAAAACAACCCGGATCGCACGGTGTAGACGACTGCAAGGCCGTCAGTGGCTTCCTCCGCACCGAAATGAATGATCAGAGGTCCGTCATGAACCAGCTCGGCATCTTCCTGTTGTTCCTCTCGGGTGCGCAGGTCCCGGTGTCCGGACCCTCAACGGTCGAACCCACCACGATCGCCCTGACCGGCGGCGTCAACCGATCATGGACGGCACCGCCCCCGTTCGGCTACGTAGCGGACGGAGGAGCCTCGTCTCCCTTGGCGCGGGTGCGGATCGGCGCCGAGTTGATCATGCCGGTGCGGTCGTGGTTCGCGCTCCAGTACGGCGCCACATACTCGCAGACAGGCGAGATCGCGAGCTATCTCGAGAACTTCCTGGAGGGTCCGCTGATCGAGGAACGGTGGGAGGTGGACTACCTGGAGGTCAGCGCGCTTGGAAAGATGCGGATCCCGGACGAATCGAAGCGGCTGGGCCTGCACGTGCTCGCCGGTCCCGCCATCGCGCTGCCGGTCGCCTGCCGGACGGGGAGCACGGTCGCGGAGCGGCTGGGAGATTGCAGGCCGGCATCGTCCAGGTTCAACGTCCTGCTCTACGGAGGAGCCGGAGTGGACGCCCGGCTGAACGAGAGACTCGGTGCCACAGCGGGATTCCTCTACGGAATCAGCTTGAGAGGCTTCACGGGCGTCACGCACGGGCTCGACCATCTCCGTGTCCTGAGCCTGCGGGGAGGGTTGGTCTACAGGATCCCGTGAGCTGCACGGCCTGCCCGGCTTTGCTCGGCCGGGTGGCGAGCCTCCGCGTGATCACTCCGGGCCGGTGACCGCGCCCCACGCGGCTGTCCGGCGCGTTGCCGTGGACTTTCCCCCGAACCCCCGCGACTTGCCCGGCGCCCCGGTTCAACGCCAGACTTCGCAGGCCGTCTTCCCTCTCGATCCGAAGACAACCCGGATCGCACGGTGTAGACGGAGGCATGGCGTCAGTTGCTTCTTCCGCACCGAAATGAGCAGAGGTCCGTCATGAACCAGCTCGGATTCTTCCTGTTGTTCCTCTCGGGCGCGCTTGCCACGCAGGCCCCCGTGTCCAGGTCCTCCGCGGTTGGACCCTCCACGGTCGCCCTTACCGCCGGTGTCAACCGAACGTGGACGGCACCGCTCCCGCTCATCCTCGTGACAGACGGAGGAGGCTCGTCTCCGGTGGTGCGGATGCGAGCCGGCGCCGAGTTCACCAGGCCGGTGCGGCAACGGTTCGCGCTGCAGTTCGGCGCGGCCTACTCGCAGACAGGCGATATATGGCGCTGCGGGGTGCCTGATTGCGTAGGGGAGGACCCGCCGATCGAGAGCAGGCGGGAGCTGGACTACCTGGAGTTCAGCGTGCTCGGAAGGATGCGGATTCCCGACGAATCGAAGCCGCTGAGCCTGCATGTGCTCGCCGGTCCCGCCGTCGCGTTGTCGATCGCCTGCCGGACGGGGAGCACGGCGGCGGAGCAGCTCGGAGATTGCAGGCCGACCTCGTCCAGGTCCAACGTCCTCCTCTACGGAGGAGCCGGGGTGGACGCTCGACTGAACGAGAGACTCGGTGCCACAGCAGGATTCCTCTACGGACTCAGCCTGAGAGGGTTCAGGGGCGGGGGCGACCATCTCCGTGTCCTTAGCCTGCGTGGAGGGTTGGTCTACAGGATCCCGTGAGCTGCACGGCCCGTTCAGGGATACTCACCCGGTGGCTCGCCTCCGCGTAACCACCCCCTCCAACGCCAGCCTCCCCGAAAGTCACCGCCCCACCCAACGTTGGCCGCGGCTGCGTCCCCGGACACTCCCTGCTCGGCGTCACGCTCCCGGACCATCGCCCCGGACCCTCGCCCCGGCTTGCCCCGCGAGCCGGTTCAGCGTCAGACTTCGCAGGCCGTTTCTCCCACCCATTCCTCCCGGACCGCGCCCCCACAACAGGACATCCATGCTCTCCGACATCGAAATCGCGCAAGCCCACACCATGAAGCCGATCGCCGAGATAGCCGCCACGGCAGGCCTCGGCGAGGACGAGATCCTGCAGTACGGACACTACAAGGCCAAGGTCCCGCTCGACGTCGTCCGGAACCGGCCGGACCGGGACGCCAAGCTGGTGCTGGTCACCGGTTGCAGCCCCACGGCCGCCGGCGAGGGCAAGTCGACCACCTCGGTGGGACTCGCGGACGCGCTCAATCTGCGGGGACGGAACCCAGTACTCTGCATCCGCGAGGCTTCTCTTGGTCCCGTCTTCGGGATAAAGGGCGGTGCGGCCGGAGGCGGCTACTCGCAGGTCGTCCCCATGGAGGACATCAACCTCCACTTCACCGGCGACTTCCACGCGATCACCTCCGCGCACGCGCTCCTGTCGGCGATGCTCGACAACCACCTCTTTCGCCCCAACAGCACGGGACTGGACCACCGGCGCATCACCTGGGGCCGCGCCGTGGACATGAACGACCGGGCGCTGCGCAACGTGATCGTCGGGCTGGGCGGTCCCTTCGGGGGGATCCCGCGCGAGGACGGCTTCATGATCACGGCCGCGTCGGAGGTCATGGCGATCTTCTGCCTGGCGAAGGACCTGCCCGATCTGAAGCGGCGGCTCGGCAACATCATCATCGGGTACACGCGCAGCCGCGACCCGGTGCGCTGCCGCGACATCGGCGCCCACGAGGCGATGACCCTCCTGATGCGGGACGCGCTCGACCCCAACCTGGTGCAGACGCTGGGCGGGACGCCGGCCTTCATCCACGGGGGACCCTTCGCCAACATCGCGCACGGCTGCAACTCGCTGATCGCGACCCGGGCCGGGCTCAAGCTGGGCGACATCGTGGTGACCGAGGCGGGGTTCGGCGCGGACCTGGGGGCCGAGAAGTTCTTCGACATCAAGTGCCGCCTGGGCGGGCTCGGCCCCGACGCGGTCGCGATCGTGTCAACGATCCGCGCGCTCAAGATTAACGGGGGGGCCGCGAAGGATTCGCTGACGAACGAGGATCTGGACGCTCTCGGCGCGGGGATGGAGAACCTGTACGGGCACGTCGAGAACGTGGCGAAGTTCGGGGTGCCGGCGGTGGTGGCGCTGAACCGGTTCGCGAGCGACACGGAGGCCGAGGTTGCGATGCTGCTGGAGGGATGCGCGGCGCGGGGGATTCGGGCGGTCGAGGCCGATCCGCACGGGGGGGGCGGGCCGGGGTGCGTGGACCTGGCGGACGCCGTCTGGGAGATCGCCAACAGCGGCGAGGCCAGCTTCCGTCCGCTCTACCCGGACCACATGCCGCTGAGCAGGAAGATCGAGACGGTGGCGACGGAGATCTACGGGGCGGCCGGGGTGGACTTCCAGCCGGGGGTGACCGCAGAGCTCGAGCGGCTCGAGTCGTTCGGGCTGGCGAACGCGCCCGTCTGCATCGCCAAGACGCAGTACTCGTTCTCGGACAACCCGGCGCTGCTGGGGCGGCCGCGCGGCTTCCGGATCACGGTGCGGGAGGTCACGCCGTCGGCGGGCGCGGGGTTCGTGGTGGTGAAGACCGGGTCGATCATGACGATGCCGGGGCTGGCGGCGAAGCCGGCCGCGCTGGCGATGACGATCGACGAGGATGGGGTGATCGGGGGGTTGATGTAGGGTGGGGACGGGACGGGACGACCTGAGCGGGCGCCAATCGGCATTGGCGCAAAGACCGCGATACGTGCCCTTCTTCAACGAGCTCGATGCGAGCCTGGACGAGGGCCGGCACCGGCACCCTCGGTTCTTCGCTGAACTCGGCGCGCGTCTGGACGACGACCTACGCCAGCCGCCCCGGTTCTTCAGCGAGCTCGGGGCGAACCTGGGCGAAGACCGACGCCGGCCCCCAGGGTTCTTCAGCGAGCTCGGCGCGACCCTTGACGAAGTGCGCCGAGCCGACTGCCGCCTCCGCCGCAACTTCTTCGCGCACCTGTCGCCACGCCTGGAGACTGCGAGAGCCCGCGAACGGGAGCTTGACCTCCACCTCGCCCGGCGCTTCAACGTCTTTGACTACCTCAGCACGGACGAGGTCGCACTGTCGCGAATCATCGCCGACCTGCTCGATCCCGGAGCGAGACACGGCCAAGGCACGCTCTTTCTGCAGACGCTGCTGGACGAGCTGAAGGAGATCGGCGGCCGACCGGATCCGGGCACCGGCTTCGTGAAGGGGATCCAGGTCGTGACGGAGCGCGTCATCCCGGCCAACCGTAGGCTGGACGTCTCCGTGAAGATTCCCGGAACCGCCGGTCCGTATTGTCTCGCGATCGAGAACAAGCCCTACGCGGGCGACGGGCAAGACCAAGTCAGGGACTACCTTTGCTACCTCCAAGAGGAATACCGCGACCGGTTCCTGCTGATCTACCTTTCGCCCACTGGCCAGGGTCCGAGCTCCTGGAGTCTTCCTCGCCGTGAACTCGGGAAGTGGACGGGACGCCTCGCCGTCATGGGGTACTGGAGCGGCCCGGAACAGCATGTCGCGGGCGACCGCTACGACGATTTCCGGGTCGGGCTCTCCTTGGCGGCCTGGTTCTCGGCGTGCCGCCGCCGATGCGAGCCCGACCGGCTTCGATGGTTTCTAAGCGAGGCCGAAGTATTCTGCAAACGCCGATTCGGAGGACACTCGATGACAACCGATAGCGAAACGCGCACCATCAAGGAATTCCTCTTCGCCAACCCGGAGCATCTGGAAACCGCGCAGGCGGTGTCGGACGCCTGGCTCAAGGTCAAGGAGGTCGTGTGCCGCGGCTTCCTGGAACACCTGCGCACAGATCTCGCCAAGAGGGCGAGGAAAAAGTGGCCCGACATCGCGTCCGATCTCCGCGTGGAATGCAAGTATGGCGGGGAAAAGCCCCATTCCAACTATCTGTGGCTACATCGTGCCATCTGGAAACCGTGGAAAGGGTACAGCAAGAAGAAGCAGCATCCTCCCCACAAGGGAAGCACGGCCATTGTCCTGCAGTCCGGATGGACCGCCGGTCCCAACGAGTGGCACTGGGGGGTGTTGCACCCGCTGGACAAGTCGAGCTTGACCGACGCCGACCTAGAGAGGCGCACGCGACTTGAGGACGGGCTTCGGGACGAATTCGACGGAGTCGGCGTCCGAAGCGGCGGATGGTGGCCCTACCGGCGTTCGGTCGACGACGAAATGCGCGATTGGAACGCCCTGCTCCCCACACTCTACGAGGAATGGAAGGGGGGCGGCGGGGAAATCACGGACTTCTACGTCGACGGCATGATGGACATCGCCGCCAAGGCGATCCCGATCATTGACGAAATCGACGGCACGGCATGAGCTGGCTGGCGCTCAGCTTCGTCCACCCGCCTGATGAAGCGACAAGACGGGAGACGTGCCGATGACACCCGGGAAAACGATGCCAAGCTATGCCGACCTGTGGTGGCCGACACTGGAGGTGCTGAGAAACCGCGGAGGTTCAGCGTCGATCCGGGAGCTCTCGGAACATGTCGCCCGACACTTGGAGCTGCCGGACGATGTCGTCGACATGCCCCATGGCGACGGTCCGCAGACCGAACTCGACTACCGTCTGGCATGGGCCCGCACCTACCTCAAGAAGGCCGGTGCCGTCGACAACACGGCTCGAGGCGTTTGGACGATCACTCCGGCCGGGCGGGAGGTCGATTCCGAGGAGGAGCTGCGCAATCTCATGCGCGGTCACGGTCCCGGAGCGGGGCCGGAAACCGCACTTGGTCCCACGCCTTCCGAGCCCCCGGACGACAGCGAGTGGCAGGACGAGCTCCTGGCCGTCCTGCGCAAGATGGACCCGGACGCCTTCGAGCGCCTGTGCCAGCTCGTTCTGAGAGAGTCGGGCTTCAGCAAGGTCAAGGTGACGGGCCGGTCCGGCGACGGAGGAATCGACGGGGCCGGCGTGCTGCGCGTCAACCTCATCTCCTTCCACGTGCGATTCCAGTGCAAGCGGTACGCCGGTTCGGTGCAGGTGAGGGAGATCCGTGACTTCAGGGGAGCGATGGTCGGGCTGGCGGACAAGGGCCTCTTCATGACCACCGGCAGCTTCACGAGCGGGGCGGAGCGGGAAGCCGAGCGGGATGGAGCGCCGGCCATTGACCTCATCAACGGAGTGGCTCTCTGCGACCTATTGAAGGAGCTGAAGCTCGGGGTAAGCACGAGGATGGTGACCGAGATACGTCCGGAGTTCTTCGAGGAGCTGTGACGGCAGGCGCTGGCGGTCTCGGGGCCAGGCATCGATCCGCCTGTGTCAGATCTCCTCCTGCCACGCCAGAAGGCCAGCAACAACGGCGTCATTGATCCACCGGTCAAATCGTGTCCGCGCATCCGTCGGCTCCTCCTTGTAGCTGATCTGGAACGGGCGCTCGCACAGCGGCTGGACCTTCGTGACCAGAGTACCGCCCGACCCTTCGACATCGCCGCTTCGCTCCCTCGTCGCCAGGCACGCAGTGGCGACCAGGAGACCCGCGAACTCATGGCCCATGCCGTGGATCGAGACCAGGATCTCGTGGCGGCCGTCGGTCTTCAGGTTCAAGGCGGCCCAGCAATGGAACGTCCGGGTGTTGGCGAAGTATCGCATCGCCTTGGCGGTCTCGACGACCTGGTAGCCATAGTACGACCTCCGGTCAGGATCGTCGTCCAGGCTCTTTGTCACCCAAAAGTCTCCGCTCGTCCCAAGCTGCTGGGCAAGCACCGACTTGAGTTCGGTTTCCGCCATCCACAAGTGGTCGCTTGCTGCTACGGCCAAGGCCCGACCGATATGCTTCGCCTTCTCCCATTCGTCCTGCCTTCGCTGCCGGCGCCTGTCGAGCTTGTCGGCCACCGACTGGATGACGGACCTCACCTGTCGTCTCTCCGCGATGACATGCCGTGCTTCGGCGATGGCCCCGTATATCGCCCTTCGCTGAATGTCCGCAAAGAGCTTCACCAGAGGAGCTAGGTCGCCCTCGTCGGCGTCTTCCAACGCCCCGATGTACTCGTCCCGCATGGCATCGGTGACGACGAGGGTAAGCCATCCGGCCCTGATTATGACCAGCGTCGCCAGCGCCCGTGCGACTCGGCCGTTCCCGTCCTGGAAGGGATGGATCTGGGCGAACCGGTGATGCAGCCATGCCGCTTCGACCTCGGGAAAGACGCCCGCCTGTTGGTGGCTCGCGTGCATCTCCACCAGCCGGTCCATCTCCGAAGCCACCTGTTCGGGTGGACAGTATTCGTGAATCCGACCGTCCGGCCGCACCGGGCTGTTCGGACGTCTCTTGTATTCCCCCTTCACGAGCGGCATCTCGACGCGGCGCCCGAAGGTGTCGCGGGCGGAGGCGGTGTCCTGATGCGCCAGGAGAACCGCGTGCAGCTCCTTGATGAAGCTTGTGGAGAGCTCTCTTTCGCGCTTGACGAATTGGAAGAGCCCGTCGAGCGCCATCTCGTGATCCCGGATGATGTCGCTCACGAGCGCCGGATCACGGTTCGTGGCCGTCTGCGCGATAAGATTCTCGTGGATGCCTCGTTTTAGCAGGATTTCGGTTGTTCCGCGATCAAGGGTGTAGATCCGCTCGATCAGACCTGTCTCGATCGCCCACTCGCGTCCGAGTCGCTCGTTGAAGGCCTTGACGGCACCGTGGGCGACCATCTCCTGCCGGTTTTCGTTCCAGAACTCGGCCAAGTGGCGCAGATCCGGGTCAGCCAGATCCTCCCAGTCCTCCGGGAGATCCTCGATGGGCCGCCAGCGATGAGCGACCTCCGCGTCCGGGGGATTCGAAGTCATGATTGTGTGCGTTTCCAGTGGATGCGGGAATCCGGTGGAAGTTCGGCGACCATTGCCGTGAACATAACGTCAGGCGCCCGGCAGCACCCTGATGTCGGGGCATTCGAGCAGCATCCGGTCCGCCGTTACCAGCGTGAGCCCGTGAACCATGGCGGTCGCCGCGATGAAGCGGTCGGCAGGGTCGTTGTGGGGAAGGCGGATGCTGCGGCTGCGGAGCGCGACCTCGTGGGTCAGGGGGAACTCCCGCATCGGCCGGGTCGCGAGGGCCGAGCGGATCCATCTCCAGGGGTCGGGAGCGAGTTCAACGCGGCCCCTTTCCGCGAGAAGCAGCGCCTCCCAGATGCTGATGGGGGAAAGAGCCACGGTGTTTCCAGGCTTCGACAGAGCGTCGCGGGCCCTGGTCGAGACGCGGTCCGGGCTTCCAACGCTCCAGATCCAGACGTGCGTGTCCAGCAGAAGGTTCACGGCGCCTCGCCGTCATCTTCGCCGGACATCGCGTCCGAACGGTAGACATCCCAGTCGGACAGCTCCGATACGGGCGAAATGATGTCGCCTGTGATCGCGGTGACATCTCGCATCACACCCAGCCACTCCACCGGTTCGGCCTCGGCGTCCGGACACGGATCGGCCACCTCGGACCCGGAGTCGGTGGTGTCGTCCCGGACCGCCGGAGCCGGGCCGTAGGCGGCGCGAACCCGCTCGCGCACCAGTCCGTATTCCAGGTTAGGGACCGCATGGCGGCTCAGGATGTGGCGCAGCTCGCCCTCCAGCGAGCGGTGGTTCGCCTTGGCCCGCGCCTTGAGCCTCGCGATGACCTCGTCGTCCACGTTCCTGATTGTGAGTACGCCCATCGGTGTGCCTCCGTAGTTCGAATGACGAATGCATAGTGTAGCGGAAACGCAGTCATTATGCCAGCTGTCTACATGGGGCCCCGCATCCGGGCCTTCGACTGCGGCGCCCGCTCGGAGCTGAAGCGGCCCGTCAAGCGCGGCACAATCTCCTGATATCCCGTGGACCCCGCGGCGCACACCTTCATTCGGCCCCCGCCAAGAGCCTCTTGATGAAATCGGCGAGTCCCTCTCCAGCCTCCATCGCCAAGCGCGACATTCGATCGTGGTCGCCGATCTCCTCTGCGTCCCAGACCAGATCCACTCGCCTCATCTGCCTGAGCGAAATGTGACTGTAGTCTCCCGGGTTGCCCCAATAGCAGGTCCTACACACCTCCGCATCCCGTGGCCCGGTAAGGTTGTCGCGCAGTGCTCGCAGGTCCATGACTTGGAGCGGTTGCACGAGCCGCAGAGGAGCATGACCTGGGTCGGATCCACATCACCGTCACCCCAATCGCCCCCGACCTCGTAGGGCACCCGGTGGTCGATCTGAAGCTCGCGAGACCGGTAGGGCGCGGCGCAGATGGCATGGCGTCCGAACGGTACACGTCCCAGTCCGACGGCTCGGACACGGGGGAGATGATGTCGCCCGTGATCTCGCCCATGTCTCGCATGGCCCCCAGCCACTCCACCCGTTCGGCCTCGGCGTCAGGACACGGATCGGTCGCCTCGGACCGGGAGTCGGTCGTGTCGTCCCGAACCGCCGGAGCCGACCCGTAGGCGGCGCGGACCCGCTCGCGCACGAGTCCGAGGTGCAGGTTCGGGACCGCATGGCGGCTCAGGATGTGGCGCAGCTCCCCCTCCAGCGAGCGGTGATTCGCCTTGGCCCGCGCCTTGAGCCTCGCGATGACCTCGTCGTCCACGTTCCTGATTGTGAGTACGCCCATCGGTGCGGTGCCCTCCCTGTTCGAGTCACGAATGCATAGTGTAGCGAGAACGCAGGCATTATGCCAGCGGGCACTTTGGAGCCCCGCATCCGGGCCTTCGACTACGGCACCCGCTGGAAGCCTGGTGGTCCGCCAGGCGCGACACGATCTTCTGGTACGCCGTGGACCCCGCGGCTCACACCTTCATTCGGCCCCCGCCAGCAGCCTCTTGATGAAATCGGCGAGTCTCTCTTCAGCCTCCATCGCCAGGCGCGACATCCGGTCGTGCTCGTCGATCTCCCCTGCGTCCCAGACCAGATCCACTCGCCTCATCTGCCTGAGCGCAATGTGACTGTAGTCCTCCGGGTTGCCCCAATAGCAGGTCCTACACACCTCCGCATCCCGTGGCCCGGTAAGGTTGTCGCAGTGCTCGCAGGTCCATGACTTGGATCGGTTGCATGAGCCGCACAGGAGCATAACCTGGGCCGGGTCCACATCACCATCACCCCAATCGCCCCCGACCTCGTAAGGAACCCGGTGATCGATCTGAAGCTCACGAGCCCGGTAGGGCGCGGCGCAGATGGCGCATCGCGATCGGGACGACTCAACGAGCTGGGCCTTCAAGTCCTTGGGCCAGATTCCGCGCCCTCCCAACTTGTAGGGCCGTGCGTCGTGCGGATCCCCGAATCTGTACGCCGCGATTCTGCGACCGTCGCCTCCCGTGACGTAGAACGTCTCCAACGGGATCCCTTGCTCCCGCACATCTCGCGCCGCGCGTGGCGGATGGCCGTACCCGTACACCTCGCTGAGTTCTTCCGTGGTGACGTACCCGTGCTTCAGAATATGTCCGATGACGATCCGTGAGCGCCTGCCCGTTGCCGCGCGCAGGTGGTCCAGAAACCACTCCGGCAGTTCATCGGGTGGTTGTTCGCCGGGACCATCCCCTCCCGGGCGCATCACAGGAATTCCAGCTGGACGCCGGAAGCGTCGGGTTCGGAATCGGCACCCGCTTCGACGAGGGCCGGGGACAGGTACAGGGACTCGTAGGTTATGTCCCGTCGCCCGAGCAGAGTTGCCTGACTCGACCGGCCCGCCTTGATCTCCAGGCGCACGAGCCCAAGTGATTCCGGCAGATCCGTGCCGAATCGCTTCTGGCCGGTTCGTCCGTCGTAGGAGACCGCGAACATGATGCCGCGCGACGCCAGATCGGCGAGAGCACCGCAGAACAGGTCGTGGTCGATGCTGGGCGAATACCGATGATCCCGTGAGCGACAGACCCCTTGGTACGGGGGGTCCATGTAGACGAGATCCGACTCGGAACACCTCCTTAGAACCTCGCCGTAGTCCTGCGAGGTCACGCGCGTCCTGCCCCCGAGGAGCCCCGAGACGCCGAGCAGGCGACGTCTCATCTCCGACGGCCGTACGCCCCGACGGCGGTTGTCGGGCGTATTGTTGAACTCGCCGTCCGAGTTGTACCGCACGGCTGCCTTCACGCAGCGAGCCAGGATATACAGGAAGTCGGCGGGATCGTGCGCGCGGTTGAACCGCTCGCGGACCTCGTCGAAGTACCTGCGTTCCCGACCGTCCTGATCGCTCCAGAGAAACGCATAGCGGTCCGAGAGCCCTTCGGGACGGTCAAGAATCTCCCTCCAGAGGGCCGCCAACGGTTCGTGGGCGTCGTTGATCCAATAGCGGGAAGCGCCCCGCCTGCTTGCAAACGCAATCGACAGGGCGGCGGACCCGGCGAACGGCTCGACCAGTCTCGGCACCGACCTGGGCAGGTGGCGGAGAATCTGGGGCGCAATCCGTCGCTTGCTCCCCTGGTAGGGAAAGGGCTGGGGCACGTCCCGGGGCTCGACCCCGACTCCTCCTCGCCCGCCCCGCCGTTCGTATCTCCGTCCGACCATGTCATCCACGATAGACTCCCCCCGGACCGGCGACAACGATGAGGGCATGTCCGCACGCTTGCCACCAGGACTCGCGACCACCGACGCGGGGACCCCCATGATCGAAGTGCTCGCGCCGGTTCACTCCCCTTCGGCGCCCGCGCCCCCGGCGGCGAGTGCGACGACCTCGATGGAAGCCTCGCGCATCGTGACCGCGAGCGTCCGTCCGTCGGGGCTCACGCTGGGCTGGAGCGCTCCGAGCGCGCCGGTCGTCACCTGTTCCGTCGCGCCGGTGACGATGTCCGCCCGCCACACCTGGAAGGGCCCGAATCCGTCGTTGCGCGAGTAGAAGAGCGACGCGCCGTCGGCGCTCCACTCGGGCGCGCTGTAGGGTTCGCCGTTGGCAAAGGAGATGACGGCCGTGGGGGTTCCACCCGCTGCCGGCACCGTGTGGACGGTGACGCGTCCGTCCTCGGACGAGCGTCCGTAGAAGGCCAGCCGCTCGCCGTCCGGAGAGAAGCGGGCGCCCATGGCGGAGCCCCGGAACCCGTCGAGCGGGACCCGGACCGGGTCGCCGATCGCGAGCCCCGCGGCTGGATCGACGGCGATCGTGTACACGGACCCCGGGTTCCCCTCGAGCGGCGGGCCGTAACTGCTGAAGGCGAGCGCCCGCCCGTCCGGGCTCCAGTCCGGCTCGCCGGTGTCCGCGCCAGGTCCGAACCGCGTGAGTCGCGTGGGTCGCTCGCTCCCGCCAACCCGGACGAGCCATATGTCGTCGCTCCGCTCCAGGTGCCCGTGGAAGGCGAGCCACCGGCCGTCGGGCGACCACGCGGCCCCGTAGTCCTCACCCTCTTCCGAGAGGAGCGTCCGGACAGTGCCGGCCGGGGCGCCCTCCGCATCGAGGTCAAGGACCCCCAGGTCGAAGTCGACGGGCATGCGGACGCGTCGCCAGGAGAAGGTGATGAAGCCCAGCGCCCCCCCGGCGGGGTGCCAGGAGGGCAGGAAGGCGCTGGTTGAACTCGCCGTGGTCACGTCGGCGGGTTCCCCTCCGGTCACAGGAACGAGGCCGACCGCCGTACGCGTGTGGTATACGCTGAGAGCGATGCGACCGTCGGCGAGCGGCGTGACCGCGAGCACGTCGCGGCCGCCGCGCGCCAGCCGTTCGGCCGGGGCTCCGTCCAGTGGCACGCGCCATCCGGCGAAGAGCGAATCGTCAACCCCCGCTGCCGCGAGATGGAGCGCTGCGCCCGTGCGGGACCACTCCACGCGGCGGTCCCATCCGACCCGGAGGCCGGCGGCGAGCGTGCGCGTCTCGCCGGTCCCGATCTCGGTCACGGCCAGGGCCGCGCCTTCGTTCGCGGCGTGAAGGTACGCGACCGAGCGCCCGTCCGGAGACCGCACAGGCGCGGTCCATCCCCCGGCGCGGTCTACGAGCACGCTCGCGTGGCCGGGTCCCGGCGCATACGCGACCCACGCGGTATCGGCACCCGCGTATTGAAGCGCGGTCACGGTCCCGTCGGGCAGCAATCGCGGATAGTCGATGCGTGCGTCCCCGGGATCCACGATGCGCGACTCCCGGCCGGTGGCCGGGTCCAGGGTCCAGACCCCGTGACTTTCGGACCAGCGGTCGACGTACACGACGCGCGAACCGTCGGGCGACCAGGTGACCCGCGACCGTCCCGCCGGCGCCTTCGTCGTCGCGAGGACGGCCCCGGTCGCCACGTCGTAGACCGTCAGCGATCTGCCGTCCGCGGCGTAGTCGGCGAACACGACCCGGTCGCCGGCGGGCGACGGTATGCCGGGATAGGCGTCGTAGAGGTCCGTGTGCACGTGTCGGGCGAGCACGACGTCCATAGCCTCCTCGACATGGACTCCGCACGCCGCCGCCGTGAGGAGCGGTGCTGCGGCAAGGCCGCGCAACAGCCGCCCACCGAGGGTAAAGTTCATCCGATTCTCCGTCCGGTCATGCGATGGCGGTCAGGTGGTCCGCTCCCGCCCCCGGCCCATCCGCCCCCGGATTCCGGGAATCAACAGGCTCAATCGTGCGCGGTCAAGTCGCGTCACGCACTGCCGCCACCCCCACCGGAAGTCGCGCCTGAACGGTACACGTCCCAATCCCAAGCTCGGATACGGGGGAGATGAGGTCGCCCGTAATCTCCCCCACGTCTCGCATCGCCCCCAGCCGACGACGAATACATAATGTATTAAAAACGCAGTCATTATGCCGTCTTGGCTCAGCGGCTCACGTCGGCTTATCATGGAGAGATGACCTCACCTTCGACCGGCGGCCGTATCATCCTGTCCGATAACCTTCCCGTGCTGCGGGCGATAGGCGCCGGGAGCGTGCAGCTCATCTACGTCGATCCCCCGTTCAACACCGGCAGGATCCAGAGTCGCACCCGGATCCGGGTCGAGCGCGACGCCGGCGGCGACCGAACGGGATTCCAGGGCAGGCGCTACCGAACCGAAGTCGTCGGCCGGAGCGGCTACGACGACCGTCACGACGACTATGTCGGCTTCCTCGAGCCCCGCATCCGCGAGGCCCGCCGGATTCTGGAGCCGACAGGTTCGTTCTTCCTGCACATCGACTACCGCGAGGCCCACTACTGCAAGATCCTGCTCGACGAGATCTTCGGCCGCGCGTCGTTCATGAACGAGATCATCTGGGCCTACGACTACGGCGCCCGCTCGAAGCGGAAGTGGCCGGCCAAGCACGACACGATCTTCTGGTACGCGAGGGACCCCGCGGCGTACACATTCAACTTCGACGAGATGGACCGGATTCCGTACATGGCACCGGGTCTGGTAGGCAGGGAGAAGGCCGCCCGCGGCAAGACGCCGACCGACGTGTGGTGGCACACCATCGTGAGCCCGACCGGACGGGAGAAGACGGGATACCCCACCCAGAAGCCGCTCGGGATACTGGAGCGCATCGTCAAGGTCCACTCCCGGCCCGGCGACACCGTGCTGGACTTCTTCGCCGGAAGCGGTACAACGGGCGAGGCGGCGGCGCGCCACGGCAGGAACTTCATCATGGTCGACTCGAATCCCGAGGCGGCGCGGGTCATGGCCGAACGCCTGGCCGGCTACGGCGTGGAGACCATCGGGTTCGACTGGGAGCGGCCCGAGACGGCTCAGGGCAGTCTGTTTTCGTCGCCCGCCGAGTCCACGAAGGGGTCCGCACGATGATCACGGATCCCGAGGTCCAGTGGCTGGCCGCGTTGGCGGAGGGCTTGAAGGGCGAATACCAGACCAAGGAGGATTTGAGTTGGTCGCGGAGTCCGTTCGGATGGATCAGGGGGCAGCCTTCGCGGCGCAAGGGAGCGATCGGCGAGAGGCTGGTCGCCGGCTGGTGCGCGGCTCGCGGTATCAATGTCCTGCGCTCTCCCGACGCCGAGGCGGACCGCATCTTCGAGGGGTTCCGAACGGATGATCAAGTTCTCCACCCTCTGGGCAAACCAGTCCTATAAGTTCCAGCAGATCCGAGATCAGGACTATCAGCTCCTGGTTTGCCTCGGCGTCTCCCCATTCACCGCGCACGCTTGGGTCTTCCAGAAGGAGTTCCTCCTGTCCGGTACCGGTGCACTGGCGGGACCGTCTCATCAGCATGGCGGCGCAGAGGGCCGCGACACCGCGTGGCTCAGCGTGTCGCCGGACGACGTGCATCCCTGGATGGATGACTTCGGCGGCGACCTCGGAACCGCGATGCGTCGCCTGCGGACGCTGGTGGGCTTGCGGTAGGGGTCCATGGTGACGAAGGGAGAGCCTCGGGCCGTCGATTCGCAACGACCCAGTGGCTCGGTCCATCCACCTGCATGACCCCCGTAGGGGCGAAAGAACGGCTTGCATCATGCGACGCATCCTCACCGCCGTCGGCGCAGCCGTCATCGGCGCCGCAATCGCCACGGCACCACGGGTGCTGAAGGGCACCATCGTGGGCAGGTGGCTCGGGATTACCGAGCCGGAGCCCTCCCCGGGGAACGCCGACCCTCCAGCAAGCGGGAGCCGCACGCGCGCCGGGAACCGCACCGTGAACCTCTACGTGATTCTACTTCGCGACGAGATCTGGCCGGGCGACCGGAAGTTCAGGGAGATGAACCCGCACTATCGGGCCGACAAGCAGTGCGTGTACGTCGGCCAGACTTCGCTCGATCCCGAGGAGCGCTTCAAGCAACACAAGAACGGCTACAAGGCCTCGCGTAGAGCGCGAAAGTACGGAGTTCGTCTGCTACCGCACCTCTACGAGGATCGCAATCCGGTTCCGGCAGCGGAGCGGAAGAAGCAAGAGGAGCGCCTGGCGCTCGACCTGCAAAGGAGGGGCTACGCAGTATGGTGGAATTGACGGCTTCGGCTCCGCAGGCTGTCAGGCCGATGCCGGTCGAAATCCCGCCGTCCCGTTCCGGCTGGACCTGGCACCGCCGCGACCGGGCGCCGGCCCCCCGAGCGGCCAACCGCCGCCACGCGACCGCCCCGTTCCCCGAACCCGGGTGCGCGGCATCCCGCAGGCGCAACGGCATGGCGAGCCCGATTCCGCGACGGCAGCCATCGTCCTCGTGGCCCCCGCCGCCCTCCCCCCCACCCCACTCCACCACCGCACGGGAACACCACGGCCCTTAGGACCGCCCCGCCGTGCCACCCGCGGCCCTCCACCCCCCAACCCTCCGCTCCCGCTGGCGAACGGCACCGCCCCGGCCCATCTTCCCGCGACCGCACCGTTTCCATCATGTCACCCTGCGACGCCCCACCCACCCCTCCCCCCATGCCCCACCCCAACCCATACTGGGCCCGCAACCTCCGCTACCTCACCATCCTTCTGGCGATCTGGTTCGCGGTCTCCTTCGGGTGCGGCATCCTCTTCGCCGACGCGCTCAACGCGATCCGCATCCCCGGCACGGGGTTCAAGCTCGGATTCTGGTTCGCCCAGCAGGGGTCGATCTACGTCTTCGTGGTGCTGATCTTCGTCTACGCGCGCCTGATGAACCGGCTCGACCGGGAGTGCGGGGTGGCGGAGGAATGAGGGGAGGCCCGGTGACTCGGACCCGCCCGCACGACCGTCGTTCGCCCCCGCTGCCGGCCCCACGCCGCTGACCCATGGACGTCCGCCTCTGGACCTTCATCCTCGTCGGCCTCTCCTTCGCCCTCTACATCGGCGTCGCGATCCGGTCGCGGGCCGGCTCCACGAAGGACTTCTACGTCGCCGGCACGGGTGTCTCGCCTCTCGCGAACGGGATGGCCACCGCGGCGGACTGGATGTCGGCGGCGTCCTTCATCTCGATGGCGGGGCTGATCTCGTTCATGGGGTACGACGGGTCCGTCTACCTGATGGGGTGGACGGGCGGGTACGTGCTGCTCGCCATGCTGCTGGCGCCGTACCTGCGCAAGTTCGGGGCGTACACGGTGCCCGAGTTCGTGGGCGAGCGCTACTACTCGCAGGTGGCGCGGGTCGTGGCGGTGGCGTGCGCGATCTTCGTGTCGTTCACGTACGTGAGCGGGCAGATGCGCGGCGTGGGGATCGTCTTCAGCCGCTTCCTCGAGGTGGACGTGACGGTGGGCGTGATCATCGGGATGGGGATCGTCTTCTTCTACGCCGTGCTGGGAGGCATGAAGGGGATCACCTACACCCAGGTGGCGCAGTACTGCGTGCTGATCTTCGCCTACATGGTGCCCGCGCTCTTCCTGGCGGTCATGCTGTCGGGCACGCCGATCCCGCAGCTCGGCTTCGGCGGGGCCGACCCTGAGAGCGGCGTCTTCCTCCTCGACAAGCTCGACGGGCTGCACCGGGAGCTCGGCTTCACCGCCTACACCGACGGCACCAAGTCGACGATCGACGTCTTCTTCATCACGGCGGCGCTCATGGTGGGCACCGCCGGGCTGCCGCACGTCATCATCCGCTTCTACACGGTTCCCAGGGTGCGGGACGCGCGCGTCTCGGTCGGGTGGGCGCTCCTCTTCATCGCGGTCCTCTACACGACGGCGCCCGCGGTGGCGGTCTTCGCGCGCACCAACCTGCTCGACACGGTCGCGGGGCAGCCCTACGAGGCGATGCCCGAGTGGTTCAGCAAGTGGGAGGACACGGGGCTCATCACCTTCGAGGACAAGGACGGGGACGGGAACATCCGGTACGTGGGCGACGCCGACGCCAACGAGCTGACGATCGACCGGGACATCATGGTGCTCGCCAACCCGGAGATCTCGCGGCTGCCGAACTGGGTGGTGGGGCTGGTGGCGGCGGGTGGACTGGCGGCCGCGCTCTCCACGGCGGCGGGACTGTTGCTGGTGATCTCGTCGGCGATCAGTCACGACCTGTTGAAACGCGCGCTCAAGCCCGACATTTCGGAGAAGGGGGAACTGCTGGCGGCGCGGATCAGCGCGGCGTTCGCGGTGGTGGTGGCGGGGCTGCTCGGCATCAACCCGCCGGGATTCGTGGCCCAGACGGTGGCCTTCGCCTTCGGCCTGGCCGCCTCGTCCTTCTTCCCCGTGATCATCCTCGGCACCTTCACGCGTTCCATGAACCGGGAGGGGGCGATCGCCGGGATGCTCTCGGGGATCACCTTCACGGCCGCTTACATCATCCACTTCCGCTTCGTGAACCCCGCCGCGGACTCGCCGGCGAACTGGTGGTTCGGCATTTCACCCGAAGGCATCGGGACCGTGGGAATGCTGATCAACTTCGCCGTCGCGCTGACCGTGTCGAAGTTCACTTCCGCGCCGCCGGCGAGCGTGCGCGAACTTGTCGACCGCATTCGCGTCCCCGGAGGAACCGGGTAGGGAGGATCCCATGAGAAAGGCAGTCGCGATCCGTTCGCGCGGGTTCATCCGCGGACTCCTGGGGTCGGCCGCGGTCCTGGCGGCCGGAGCCGCACCGGCCAACGCCCAGACGCAGGCCCAGTTCCAGTACGGCGGTATCACCAACCCGTTCCTCGACACCACGGCCGCCACGGTCATACTGACCATGCAGCACGCGTCGCAGTGGAAGTTCGGCGACAACTTCTTCTTCGTGGACTTCATCGACGACGGCAACGACGACGGGTTCAACGAAATGGACGCCTACGGCGAATGGTACTCGAACCTCAGCCTGGGCAAGGTCACCGGCAGCGAGCTCGGCTTCGGCCCGATCGCCGACTTCGGACTCCTGGCCGGGGTCGCGCTCGGCACCGACGCCAACTTCCGCCAGTGGCTTCCCGGCGCGCGCATCTCGTGGAGCCTGCCGCGGTTCATCTTCCTCAACACCGATCTCATGCTCGGGATCGACGCCGGGCGGGGCCTGGAGGGCGGGAGTCCCCCCGAACTCGCCAACCGCCTGGTGATCGACGTGAACGGGCTCCTGGTGTTCAACCTCGCCGGCCAGTCCTTCTCGATCGCGGGCCACGCCGAGTACGCCGCGGCCACCACCGACGAAGCGGACACGGATGTCCCCGCCTCGATCCTGGCGCAGCCGCAGTTGCGGTGGGACGTCGGCCGGGCGCTGGGCGGGGGAGCGAACGGGCTGCAGGTGGGCGTCGAATACCAGTACTGGAGCAACAAGCTGGGCACGAACGTGGTCGAAAGCGCGGTCCAGCTGCTGGTGGTCTGGGGGTTCTAGCCTAACGGCCGGGATGAGCCACTCGCGGGTGGACTACCCGAGACCGGTGCTCCATGGGCCCAGCTATAAGCCCCTGACGCGCGTGTCCGCCGGTGCCGAAGGCACGATTCCGGTGCGGAACCGGTTCGGCATCCAGTACGGCGCCGCCTATTCGCAAGAGGGCTGGGTGGAGTGGGGTGTGTTTCCGTCGTTCGGCAATGCCCGAGAGGTAATAGAGGAAATCGACTACCTGGAGTTCATGGTGCTTGGCAAGGCGGGTGTTCGGCTGGAAGAACAGGGATTCGGATTCCACTTGCTGGCCGGCCCCACCGCCGCCATCCCCGTACGATGTCAACGCTTCGACCGCAGAGGCACTCGCCGGGAAGACTGTGTGCCCGATATCGACTTCGGGATGACCGGAGGAATCGGATTCGACCTTCGAATGGACGCAAGGTTCGATTTCAGGATGGCCGCGCTCTACAATCACGGCCTGGTACGCCTGTCCGGGTACGGGGCCACAAGCCGCAACTTCGCGGTGCGGGGGGGTCTGTCCTACCGGCTCCAATGAGCCCGCGATCCGCGCCGCCCGGGGCCGCTCACCGCGGTCGCCTCCCGGCCGCGTCGGCCTCCAGTTGTGCCACGGCGGCGCGCACCGCCCGGTCTCCCGGGGACAGTTCGGCGGCAAGGCGCGCGTGCGGCAGCGCCTCCTCGATCCGCCCCACCCGGGCCAGGGCGACGGCGAGGTGCAGGTGGGAGCGTGGAAACTCCGGGCCGACCGCCACCGCGCGTTCGTAGGACCGGATGGCCGAAGCCGGATCGCCGCGGCGCAGATGAACGTTGCCGAGGTTCAGATAGGCCAGCGCTTCGGCCGGATTGAGGCTCAGCGCGCGCTCGTACTCCCGGATCGCCCCGTCCGCGTCGCCGGCGGCGGCCCGCGCCATCCCCAGGTCCACGTGCACCGCGGGCCGGGCGGGATCGGCGGCCAGGCTCTCGGTGAAGGCGCTGATCGCAAGTGAGTACTCGCCGCGCTCGTGGTGGAGAGACCCCAGCGCGTGGAGGACGCCGGCGTCGCCGGGCAGCACGGCCCGCGCCCTCAGCAGCAGGCTTTCCGCCGCCTCCACGTCACCCCTTTCGAGCGCCTCGTTGGAGAGGAGGCCGAGGATCATCAACCAGCGGCGCCTCACCGCGGGAGCCTCGCCGGAGGCCGCGGCATGCGCGGTCCCGGCCGAGTCCGCCACGTGCAGAGTCGCCAGCGCCAGCGCCCGGAGGTCCGGGTCGGGCGATGCGGCCAGCCGGCTCACCCGCGCGACCGCGTTCCGGCCCAGGCCCCCACCCGGCCGCACCCACCCCGTCAGGAAGTTGGCCAACCCCTGGAACCGCGGCATGACGCCGGGTTCGTCCGGGTGCAGCAACAGGCGTGCGGCCAGTTCCGGCCCGGTGGCGTCGGTCACCGCGAGCAGACCCGCCGCCACCGCATCCAGCGGCTTCGTCGCGCCCCACCACTCCTCCACCTGCGCCTGGAGCCGCAGTTCGCTCCGATCCGAGTGGCAGCCCCGACACGCGCTCACCAGTCCGAGGCGCGCGTCCAGCCGGGGGCGGGGCACCGGGATGGTGTGGTCCGAGCGCGCGAAGGGCACCTCCGGGCCGACCCCGGGGTGCTGCAGGTACGGCATGTGGCAGTTCACGCAGCGGGCACCGGGCGAATCCGGGGGATGGAAGGTGTGAGTCTCCGGTGCCGCGGCCTTCGCGGCGTGGCACGAGGTGCACTGGCGATCGTCGGTCTCGTCGGCCAGCGGCGCGCGGTTGACGTCCCAGTAGCCGAGTCCGTGGGGCTCGTGACAGCTGACGCAGGTCATGCTGCCGTCCACGTAGCAGGAGGAGAACAGGTGGGTCCCCTGATAGGCGAAGACGCGCACACGCCCGTCCGGGAGATAGGGATCGCTGCCGAGGATGGGCAACTTGAGGGCGTAGTACTCGGCGAGCGGTGCACCGGACAGGTGACCGTCCCGCACTACGTCCTTGACGGCATGGCACTGGAAGCAGACGTCCAGCGACTCCTCCACGCCGTCGGTCACGCGGCTGGGCAGACCGATGTCGGCACCGGTCTCCGCGGATGACATCAGTTCCACGTGACGCCGCGCGGGACCGTGGCAGGACTCGCAGTTGATGTTCAGCGCCGTCCAATGCGTCTCCATTCCCGCGCCCGGCTCGAGGCGCGCGGTGATCTGGCTTCCGTGGCAGGCCTGGCAGTTCGTGAAGTCCGACAGCGTTCCCAGCACGCGCGCCGGAGGCCAGTCGCCGCAATCGGCCAGCGCCGTCTCCGTGGTGACGGGTTCCCATCCGTCTCCCATTCGGGCGAGGGTGTTGCAGAACCAGGTGTCCAGCTGCCGCGAGTAGTCGAAGGGGAGGAAGCGCACGGTTCCGTCACCCATGCGGGTCGCGAACCCCTGCGTGCCGCCGCCCAGCATGTGGCCGCCACCGATCACCCCGTCCACGGTAACGGTGACCTCCGGGCGCCCGTCCTGCCGGACGATGAACAGATACCGTCCCCCGGAATCGACGACCGGCAGGACGATGCCGTCCCTAAAGGTGATGGGCGTGCCGTCGAAGGGCGCGATGACCGTCTCGGGACCGGGCTCGCCGCCGGCGCGCCCGTGCGTGGAGCCGGCCCAACTCCGGTACTGGTCCGCATGGCATCCGGCGCAGGCCGCCGAGCCGGCGAAATCCTCGGCGGCGATCCGGATCGCGGGCCGGTCCGCGGCGTCCGGAGAGTCGCCGCAGGACGCGAGCAGCGGCACGACCGCGACCAGCACGGGAGGGCACGCGCGGCCGGGGCGCCGCCGGGGAGTCATCGGCCGCCGCGGCCGTCCCGGGACCAGGCCGGACCCCGGCACCGGCAGAGGGTGCGGATGTACTCCACCAACTGCCGTGTCTCGCGGTCTCCCAGCGAAGCCCCGAAGGCGGGCATGTGATGGCTCCTGCCCAGGATCCATCCCCCCGCGTGGATGCCGTCGTAGAGCGTGTCGTCGGGCCGGAGCGACATGGCCGCCGAATCGCTGTGCGCGGTGGGAGGGACCGGCAGGAACGGGGCGTTGAAGCCGTCGCCGTCCCCCCGGACACCGTGGCAGGGGGCGCAGCGGGCCAGGTAGTTCGCGGCTCCGGGGGCGGTGTCGGGGGGGAGCGGCTCGCGGAGGCCGGCGACACGGTCGCTGCCGGTCCATGGAGCGTCGCGCAGCAGCAGGAAGGAGGCAACCAGGTCGAGCCGGTCCGGCTGCTCCAGCGAGGCCGGCATGACGGTGCCGGGTGCGAGACTCGCGGGATCGTGAACAAGGGCCCGCACGTACTCCGGCCGCAGCCGCTCCGCGATGCCGTCCAGACGCGGACCGACGCGGCCCCCCTCGTCGCCGAGCTGGTGGCAGCCCAGGCAGCTCCAGCGGTCACGGAGCAGGGTCTCCGCCTTCCGCATGGCGAAGGGGGAGAGGCTGAGGGGTTCCCACGGGGGCGGAGCCGCCGGGGACCGCATCGGCGTCCGCAAAAGGTTCGCGGCCGGAGCGGGGACGGCGGGTTCGCCGAGTTGGAGGAGAAAGCCCGCGATCGCGGTCACCTCCGCCGGGTCGAGGCGGAAGTCGGGCATCTGGCCACCGCGTCCGGGCTCGGGTCCCGCCGGGCGAATGGTGACCGGATCGGCCAGGTAGCCCGCGAGCCAGGCCGGCCGCACTCGCAGCGCGGTCACGCTCAGGTCGGGCGCCGTGACCCGCGCGGTGGCTTCGGGATGAAGATGGCACCCGGCACAGCCCAGCGCCTCGAAGAGGGCCCGCCCATCCGCGCGATCCGCGTCGGGGTGACGGCGCATCGCCGACCGGAAGGCATCGTCCACGCCGCGCATCTCGCGGTCGTTGGTGACGAAGAGCGCCAGCGCAACCCGCTGGCGCTCGTCCAGGTCGTAGCCGGGCATCCTGGCCGGAGCGATGTTCGGCCGCACCGTGCGGGGATCGGCCAGGTAGTGGTAGACGTAGGCGGGGGCCATCTCCGGGGCTCCTTCGCCGAACGGGGGAGCCACCGAGCGGATCCCTTCGCCGCCCGGTACGCCCGCGTGGCAGGCTCCGCACCCGAGAGCCTCCACGAGCTCGCGCCCGTCGGGTGTCGCCTGGGGTCCGCCCGGCCAGGCGACCAGCCCGGCGGCCGCGACCGCGCCGAGCAGCGGCACTCCCCTCAATTGAGGACCAGGAAGTTGAGCAGCCAGTAAGGCACGATCCCGCACATCGCCGTGATCACGGCCCGCACCGTCCCGAATCCGCAAGCCGCGCGGATCGCAACCACCCCGGCGAGAAGGGTCCAGGCGTGCGCCAGGAAGTGAATCCCGCCCACCACGGGCCCCAGCACCATCAGGATGCCGGGCGCGCGCGCGAATCCCAGCGTGCGCAGGAGTGCGGCGAGGGTCGCTTCTCCGCCGAGCAGGTCGCAACCGACTTCGTAGCTGACCAGGACCCAGAAGAGCCATTGCAGCACGCTCACCGCGGCTACCCAGGCCATCGCCCCCCACCCCAGTCCGTAGTCCTGGGTGCCCGCGGCCAGCGACGCGAGCAAGACCACGACAACGGCCTGCGCGAGTGCCTTGCGGTCCTCCGCGATCTCGCCGAAAACGGCGGACTTGAGGGCCACGACACCCCACATCCTGGCCGGCAGACCGCGTTCAACCTCGTCGCTCATGGGTGACTCCGTGGTTGGGCTCGTTGACGCACCGGCACCCTGAAAGATGCGCCGGGGCCCCGGCGGACGCCACTTCCGTCCTGTCCCCCGCCGCGCACCGGCGACATCTTTCGCCGGGTCCGTCGCCGTCGCAACCCCGGCAAACCGACATGCAGCCACCCGACCACGCTACCGACCTCACGCTCCCCGACCGGATCGCCGATGCGTCTCCGGCCCGGCGAACCGCCCTGGTGGAGGACCTGGTGCGGTGGACCTACGCCCGGCTCCTGGGCGAGGCCACGGCATGGTGCGACAGGTTGGCCCCGGCGGAGGCCGGGGACCGCATCGCCTACCTCGTTCCCCCGGGCCGCATCCACGTCGCGGTTCAGTTCGGCGTGTGGGCGCGGGGGGCCGTCGCCGTCCCGCTCGCCGTCTCCCATCCTCTCCCGGAACTGGAGCACGTCCTGGACGACGCCGGGCCCCGCGTCGTGGTCATCGACCCCACCCTCCCCCAGGCCCCCCGTCTCACGGCCTCGGCCCGGGCGCGAGGCGCCGCCGTGGTCACCATCCCCATCCCGCCCCCCACCGTCCACCATCCGCGCACGGACCCGCTTCCCACCCGGCCCCGCCCCACCGATCCCGCCCTGCTCGTCTACACCAGCGGCACGACCGGCCGGCCCAAGGGGGTCCTCACCACCCACGGCAACCTCACGGCCCGGATCACCGTGCTCACCGCCGCCTGGGGCTGGACGGCCTCCGACCGCATCCTGCACACGCTGCCGCTGCATCATATCCACGGCCTAGTCAACGCGCTGGCCTGCGCGCTCTGGTCCGGCGCGGCCTGCGAGTTCGGCACCGGCGCGCCGGCCGCCACCTGGGACCGCCTCGCGTCGGGCGAGATCACCCTCTTCATGGCGGTTCCCACAGTCTACGGGCGCCTCATCCGCGCCTGGCAAGAGGCGCCCGAACCGGTGCGGCGGCGGTGGTCGGAGGGCGTCGCGGGCCTGCGCCTCATGGTCTCCGGTTCGGCGGCGCTGCCGGCGCGCATCTTCGGGCAGTGGCGTGAAATCACGGGCCACACCCTACTCGAACGGTACGGGACGACCGAGATCGGCATGGCGTTCTCCAACCCCCTGGCGGGCGAGCGCAGGCCCGGTCACGTGGGTCCGCCCCTTCCCGGGGTCGAGGCCCGCATCGTGGACGATCGCGGACACCCGGTTCCCCCCGGCGGCGGCGGCGAGATCGAGGTGCGCGGCCCCCAGGTCTTCGGCGCGTACTGGAACCGGCCCGGCGACACCGCGGCCGCCTTCCGAGACGGGTGGTTCCGCACCGGTGACGAGGGATGCGTGGCCGATGGGGGCTACCTCCGCATCCTGGGACGAAGAAGCGTCGATATCGTCAACACGGGCGGGTACAGGGTGTCCGCGCTGGAGGTGGAGGAGGTGTACCGCACCCATCCCGCGGTCCGCGACGTGGCCGTGGTGGGCGTGCCGCACCGCGAATGGGGGGAACAGCTTCACGCACTCTGGGTGCCCGAGGACGGCCGGAGGAGGCCGCCGGGGGTGGAGCTGCGCGCCTGGGGCAAGGAGCGGCTCGCCCCCTACAAGGTGCCGCACAGGTTTCGCGCCGCGCCCACGCTGCCGCGCAGCACGATGAACAAGGTGCTGAAGGCCGAGGTGCGCCGCATGTTCATGGAATGATCCGGGCGGTCGTCGACACCCGGGCCGCATCCGCGCCGGACCGCTCCGCGCTACGGCCTCAAGCAGGCCGGAGCGGAGTGGAGCTACAACCGGAAGAAGCGGGGCCATCCGTCGCATCACCCGCTTCCGGCCTACGTCCGGGAGACGGGAGACTGCCTGCGGGTGTGCTGGCAGGCGGGCAGCGCGCCGACTCAAGGGGGATGTAGGTGCCAGACGGTTGGGACCGTGGGTCGATCGACTGGACCGACACTCTGAACCTCCCAAACGATACTCTCGTCCCCACACGGCCCCGGCCCCGCGGTGACCCGACCAGTTCGGACGATGGGCTTGTTGGGGCTGATGGTTCCGCAGGTGATGGTTCCGCAGGCCTTGCTGAGCCCGGCTTCTGGTATTACTGTTGAATGTCGTACCGTCCCAACTGACTTCCACAGCGTTGGAGAACCCAAGTGACTCAGCCCATGCGCCAACTTCATCGAAGCTCCGCCACGCCCCTGTTCTTGCTGGCCGTCGGCGCATTGCCATTCACCGCGTCGTGCCTGGGCGACGATCCACTTGAACCTCCACCCGCGACACCTCCCGCTCCTCGGCAGTTGGAGGACCTCGGCGAGGATTCCCACATGCTCGATCTTGCCCAAGCCATTCCGGGGTTCGCGGGCTTTTTCTTCGCGCCGGGCACTGATCGCATCGTACTCTCAATGACTGAGGCCGGAGCGGCCCATTTTCAAACCGCTCAAGAAGCGGTGTTGGCGACATTAGCTACAGACGTTACCTCTTCGCCGTTGGGTGTGATGGCGGCCTTTAGTGAATTTGACGAGCGGGTGGTTGACTATTCGTTCCTAGAGCTAGCACAACTTCGGGCTCGCCTCCGCCCCTACCTGCCTTCGGTACCCGGGGTTACGAGCCTTGAGGTGGACGAGGAGTCTAACCGCATTCGCGTTGGTTTGACAGACTTTTCCGCGGCGGACTCCGTGGAGTCTCTCGCCACTGCACTGGCGGTTCCAATCGCCATGATGTCTTTTTACGAAACACCTGCTGTCCAGGTATCGGCTGTATTGGGCGCGAAATCCTACACGTCATCTGCGAATGGCTCCACACTACGCAGCCGTATATCAGTTCCCGACAGCTCGCTACGGGCCGGATACCAAATTCAAGCCGTCGGTGGCGGCTATTGTACATTGGGTTTCACTGCAATAACCTTCGACGGCCAGCCCGCTGCTGTCTCCAACTCCCACTGCTCGTCGACTGCCTTTTCCTTGGATAACGCCTGGTCCGGACAGCCGACGAACTCATACCATTTCGGCTGGGAAATCGTGGATCCAGACAAGAAGTGGTGCTTCGGCCTCACTCCGCCCTTTAAGGGGACCTCGAATAATGGCTGATTCGCGGGAATCGAGGCACTTGCAACGCC
>JAPPGI010000176.1 GCA_028874985.1 Gemmatimonadota bacterium
ATCCCTCGGTCTGCATGGGAGCCGCGTTGGCGCAGGGATGGTGGGACAGGGCCGAAAGGCTCGCGGGTCTGGAGCCGAAGCCCGGCAGGGGCTGGCACTCGCTTCGGCGGAAGTTCGCCAGCGACCTGATGGATCAGCCGCTGAAGGTGCTCTGCGAGCTGGGCGGCTGGAAGACGGCGAAGACGGTTCTTCAGTGCTATCAGCGCGCGGACGAAGGACAGCTTCGGACGGCTCTGGAAGCTCGTAGAAAATCCCGCGCCTAGCTCCGCAATCGGCGGGAATCAAACGGCTGGAATCCGACCGGCCAATCTCGTAAGTTCAACGTCCATGAGTAGATGCGAATCAACGACCGACTGCCGGGCCGGCAAGGCGCGACGAGAGGCGAATGGCCGAGCTGTTCGCCCGAGGAGCAACGCAGAGCGTAGCTTTGGAACGGCCCCGGGGCACCGGACCGGGGCACCCCTCTCCACACCGCTCAACCCCAAGGAAGAAAACGAGATGCACACGACCAACAAGGACTGGTGGCCCAACCGGTTGAACCTCAAGACTCTTCAGCGCCATGCTCGCTCGGCCGATCCGATGGGCGAGGACTTCAACTATGCCGAGGAATTCAAGTCGCTCGACCTGGAGGCCCTCAAAAAGGACCTCTTCGAGCTGATGACCACGTCGCAGGACTGGTGGCCGGCCGACTACGGCCACTACGGCCCCCTCTTCATCCGGATGGCTTGGCACAGCGCGGGCACTTACCGGATCAGCGACGGCCGCGGCGGCGGCGGCTCCGGCACGCAGCGCTTCGCACCCCTCAACAGCTGGCCCGACAACGCCAACCTGGACAAGGCGCGCCGCCTGCTCTGGCCGATCAAGCGGAAGTACGGCCGGAAGATCTCCTGGGCCGACCTCATGATCCTCGCCGGCAACTGCGCCCTGGAATCGATGGGATTCAGGACCATGGGCTTCGGCGGCGGCCGCGAGGACGTGTGGGAGCCCGAGGACATCGACTGGGGTTCCGAGGACACCTGGCTCGGAGACGAGCGCTACCGCGGCGACCGCCAACTCGACGAGCCCTTCGGCGCCGTGCAGATGGGCCTGATCTACGTGAACCCGGAGGGGCCCAACGGCAAGCCGGATCCGGTCGCGGCGGCCAGGGACATTCGCGAGACCTTCCGCCGCATGGCGATGAACGACGAGGAGACCGTCGCGCTCATCGCCGGCGGGCACACCTTCGGCAAGGCGCACGGGGCCGCGGATGTGGGCCGCTACGTCGGTCCCGAACCCGAGGGCGCCGAACTGGAGGAGCAGGGCCTCGGCTGGAAGACCGGCTACGGCACCGGGAAGGCCGCCGATTCCGTCACCAGCGGGATCGAGGGCGCGTGGACGACCAACCCGGCGGAGTGGGACAACAACTTCCTCGAAAACCTGCACGGCTACGAGTGGGAGCAGGTGACGAGTCCCGCCGGCGCGGCGCAGTGGACTCCGAAGGACGGGGCCGCCGCGGGCACCGTGCCCGATGCGCACGACCCTTCGAAGAGACACGCCCCCATGATGCTGACGACCGACCTCTCCCTGAGGATGGACCCGGTCTACGCGCCGATCGCGCGGCGCTTCCTGGAGAACCCCGAGGAGCTTGCCGACGCGTTCGCCCGCGCCTGGTACAAGCTGACGCACCGCGACATGGGTCCGGTGACGCGGTATCTGGGCCCCGAGGTGCCGGCCGAACCGCAGCTGTGGCAGGATCCGGTCCCCGAGGTCGACCATGAGCTGATCGACGCTCGCGACATCGCGGAGCTGAAGGGCAGGGTCCTCGCATCGGGGCTGTCCGTCTCCCGGCTGGTCTCGACCGCCTGGGCATCGGCATCGACCTTCCGCGGGACCGACAGGCGCGGCGGGGCGAACGGGGCGCGTATTCGCCTTGCGCCGCAAAACGCCTGGGAGGTCAACGAGCCGGCCGAGTTGGCGAAGGCGCTTGGGGTTCTGGAAGGCATCCGGGAGGAGTTCAACGGCGCGCAGTCCGGCGGGAAGAGGGTCTCGCTCGCCGACCTGATCGTCCTGGGTGGTTGCGCGGCGGTCGAGCAGGCGGCCAGGGACGCCGGGCACGAGGTCGAGGTGCCGTTCTCGCCCGGGCGGACGGACGCTTTGGAGGAGCAGACCGACGTGGAATCGTTCGCGGTGCTCGAACCGAGGGCGGACGGGTTCCGCAACTACGGTGGCGACGGAAACGGGCGACGGGCTGCGGAGCTGTTGGTGGACCGGGCGGACCTGCTGACCCTGACCGCTCCCGAGATGACGGTCCTGGTGGGCGGCATGCGCGTCCTGAATGCCAACTTCGGGCGGTCGGAGCTCGGCGTATTCACCGACCGGCCGGGAACGCTGACCAACGATTTCTTCGTGAACCTGCTCGACATGAAGATCGAATGGCGGGCGTCGGGGGCGGGCGAAGACCGGTTCGAGGGGCGCGACCGCGGGACGGGTGCGCCGAGGTGGACCGGGAGCAGCGTCGATCTGGTCTTCGGTTCGAACTCCGAGCTGCGGGCGTTCGCGGAGATTTGCGCGTGCGACGACGGACAGGAGGCCTTCGTACGCGACTTCGTGGCCGCGTGGACCAAGGTGATGAATCTGGATCGGTTCGATCTCGACTGAGCGGGACTCGGGGTGACGATCAGGCCGGTGTAGTGGGCTTTGGGGTGAGCTCGTCGGCCGAGTCTGCCGCCGATGGCTAGCCATTCGCGCCGTTGAGCGGACGCCATTTCTGCCACTCTCTTCGCGCCAAATCTGCCGCTAGTTCCTTTCCTGAAGTTCATCTGACGGTTAGTATTCGTTCCACCCGACCCTCCGATGGGGTCCGCCCCAGGAATCAGGGTGTTCCGGGTCGCGGGAAGGGAGAGGCTCCACGGACGGCGGCGCAACGTGACTCAGGTAGGGCGCGCCGATCCGCCGTTGGCCCTGGCCCTGGAGGAAGCCAGGACCTTGCGGGGGCCCAGGTGCGCCATAGCGAACGACTGAACGGGCTCTACTTCGAGGAGGTGCCGGAATATCCGGAGTTCGCGTGGCAGGAAGCGCTGGTCAACGCGACCGCCCATCGGGACTACGAGGTCACGGGCCGTCAAACCGAAGTCTGGTACTACGACGACCGGGTCGAGATATCCAATCCGGGGAATCTGATCGCGCCCGTGACACTGGAGCGCTTGCGTGAGGGTGGCCCTGTGCACGGAACGCGGAATCCGATGCTGGTCAGGGTGCTGGCCGACATCGGGGCGATGCGGGACGAGGGCGAAGGCATCGCACGCATCTTCGACGAGATGGCGGACCGCCGGCTACCGGGACCGGAGTTCGAATGCGAGGGTGGTGTGTTCACGATCAGGCTCTACGGGGAGGGAAACCGGCGGGAGCGCAGACCACGTAGCCGGCGCGACCTTCCCTGACGACAAGGCCGATGGGATTATCCCAATGAGTAATCCTCGGGATGGGGGGCGTCTGCGTCCAAACCGTCCTCGAGATCCGCCACCTCCATGATGTCCACGTATCGGTTGAGGGCATCTTCGAGCAGCCGCATGACCTCGCCCCCGGCCGAGCCGGCTTGGGCGGCGCGCTGATGGGTGTCTGGCTGACGAGCTTCTCTCATCGCCTCCATCTCCTCGCGGACTCCGCGAGGGACGGACGACGGACGCGGAGCGGCAATGGAGGCGCTCACCTAACGAGCTACCCTAGCAGACTCCGCAGCATCCGCACCTTGTCCAGGTCCTCGGGCTCGGACGAGTCCGGCCTGAAGTGCATCACGTCGTTGCGGACCTCGCGAACGTCGTTCAGCAGCCCGACGAACAGCTTCCGGTCGATTCCCAGCCGCAGCTTCCTCCAGTTCTCCCGATCCTCCAACAACCGTACGTATTCGCCGAACGTCAGGTCGCCCGCATCCTCGACCTCCCTCGTGTCGTCGCCCGATTTCTTCGCTTTCCTGATCTCCGCGACCGACAGATTCCGGCTGATCAGGATCCGGATGCTGTCCTCCACCTCCTCCAGCAACAGGAATGGAGCAGCCTTCCGATGATACTCGCGACTCAGGTCGCTGGTGGTCACGATTCCGGTGACGGTGCGGTCCTTCCCCCGGACCAGAACCACCTCCTGCTCGGCGATCGTGTCCACGGCCTCGAAGAACGGGGCGTCCTGCTCGAGTATGCGGACGGGCTCCAGGCAGTCGCGCACGTGCTCGCAGGCGCCGCCCCTCGCCCTCGCCCGGCCCATCGACCGCCAGCTGATCATTCCGTCGATCCGGCGCATGTCCTGCGTGACCGGCAGCTGCGAGTACCGGTGCATCATCATCAGCGTCGTGGCCTCTTCCACGGTCTTGTCGCGCTTGATCGTCAGGATCTCGTCGGGGCGGTTGGCGGCTTCGAGCATGCCTATGCAGAACTTGGAGCCGGTGCCTTCCGGCAAGGGGCGATCCCGTCCGTCGCCGCCCTCGATGGTCTCGGACCGGTCCCCGTCGGCGGGCTTGGCGCCGTCCCCGCCGCCGCGCGAATCGGCGGATTCCGCCGCTGGCCCGTCCACAGTCTCGGGCAACGCCTTGAACTCGATGTAGTCGTGTACGCCTCCGGACGTGAACGCCGGGCGGGTGAAGAGACCGGCTTCGTCCAGGGCCTCCTCGATGGTCTGGACGACGTGCTTGCCCCGGCCCTTCTGTCCGAACCAGGATAGGAGCGTCTTGATCTTCGCCCAGCGGCGCTTCCCGGCCGCGATGTCCTCTTGGACGGCGAGTAGCTGGTGGGGAATCGGCGTCATTCCGGACTCCGTGGGTGGTGAGTGGTGGGCGGGAAGGTCTCCGAAGGGTCTGCGACGGAATCGACAGGCCGCCCAAAATAACCCCGCTGGCATCGATCCTACGAGAAAAAGTACATAATTCACGTACAATTATTGATTTTTTCCCTGTCCGTCGCCGTTGTTCGGGCCGGAGGACGCGTCCCCTGCAATTCCTTCACCGCGGGGACTGCGGGAACCTGCCATCCGTCGTAAGAGCTCCTTCGACAGCTCCTCGAAGTCCTTGTACGCAGCGTTCGCCGCCACGGAGTGAGCGCCCATGGCGCCGTCGGCGGGAGTCAGAGAGAAGATCGGTTTCCGGGCCTCCTGCCCGAGGGCCATCAGGCTTCGGAAGTGCTTGATTGCCGCGACCATGTTGGGATCTTCCTCGGGCACGATGCTCTCCGACACCGAAGCGTCGTCCAAAACGCTCCTGGCGTACTCGGCGGGCATGCGCCTGAACCAGCGGTCGTACGCCCTGACGGGCCGGCGGAGTCGCACGCCGTGCTGCTGCATCAGATACCCGATGGGACGCATGTCGCCGACGGGAAGCGCGACGCGTCGACGGCCATCCGGATGACCTGCCAGAACGAGGTGATGGATCGGAAGGCGCGGTACGGCGCACTCCCGAGGCAGTCCGGCCACTCCCTGGAGAGCAGGTCCTCGAAGTCCGAAAGCGCCAGGTCCCCCGGAAGAAGATGCAGGCCAGCGGACACTCGGCGGAGCCGGGGCGGCCGGATGTCGCCCACCTTCGTGAGCGGCTCGACGCATCGGTGGATCGTGGTGGCGGAGCCGTGCGAGCCTTCCCAGAGTTCGACAAGGTCGTCTTCGTCCAGGAACGCGGCGGTGAGATTGGCCTGGGGATCGAGATCGACCGCGAGCACGATGTGGTCCAGCTCGGAGAGCATCCATGCCACGTGGTAGACGAGCGAGGTCTTGCCCACTCCGCCCTTGCCGTTGAAGAAGGTCAGCGTAGTGGCATTCACGGACGTGCTCCGATGGTGCAGTGGACCCAGTTGGACTGGACCTCGAAGCTGGGCTCGGGCTGGTCGTTTCGGCGCAGGGCGCTGCGCGCGACGGCGATACCCATGCCGAATCGCTGGACGATGCCGAGGACCCGCATGGCGTCCGCCAGGCTGGGGTTCCTGTAGTCGGCGATCCACCGCTGGCCGAAATTGTCCGCGGTGACCGCTCCGTAGGGTCCGCCCGGGCTCACGATCTCGACGCGGTCGTCGAACCAGCTGACGCGGACCGGTGCATTAGTGGCCTCGTAGGTCCTGTGCATGACGGCGTTGTAGGCGATCTGTCGGAGTGCCTCCGCGGAGTGGGTCGAGCGGCGCAACTCGCGGGGTCCCGACGTGAAGTCGACCGCGGTGCGGTTGTGGGCGTCGAACTTGTCGGTCAGACGGGTGAGCTGGCGGGACCGATCCCGTGCATACCGCATCGTCGACCACGTCGCCCGGGAGTTCGGTGCCGGCTATCCGGAGAAACTGAATGTACGCCCCGGGGATGAAGTCCTGCGGCCTGGTGCCCAGGATCAACAAGTCCACCACCGTAAGGGGTCGGGCGCTCGATCGAGGTGATCATCCTGGCCGCCGCCAGTCGCTCCTCGGTGGTTCGGTCGTTCGCCGCCAGGAGTCGCCGATCAAAGGCCCTGGGGAGGTACTCCTCCTCGAATCGCCGCAGGTCGAGATCGGAGAGCCTCGCACCGGGCACCGGCTGCGTGTCGAAGGGGGCGTCACCATGCCGTCGCCTCTCGTTGAGGATCCGCTCGTCCTGAGGGTCGGCGATGGCCCGGCGGGGACCCACGCGGATCCAGATCCGGCCGCGCGCGCGGACCGGCGGCGCATCCGACGGGTGCACGGTGACCACCGCAACGTCGTTTCCGCAAGGGTGCGCTTCGTGACGGACATTGCGGGAGGTGGGAGGGTGTTGCCGTCGGTCTTGATGTCCGCCAGACGCTGAAGCAGGCGGTCGGTGACGTCGATGCCGGAGGGCGTGCCGTCGTCCCTGACCCCGACGAAGACCACGCCGGGGCGGCTGTGGCCCGGGAGGTCGTTGGCGAAGGCGCAGACCGCCTGTCGAATGCGCTCGATGGGGCCGCCCTTCCCATCGGGCGCGGCCCTGAGCGATTCCTTGCGCTCCACGAGCTCGGACTCCACGTCGGCCATCATGGCTTCCAGTTCGGTGTCCGAGTAGGTGGTCTTCGCGTCTGCGTCCACTGGTTGATGCGGCTGAGTCGGGGTTATCGGTGGTCTCGGTCTTCTCTTGGAAGCTACTACCGTTGCAGGGGGTGGGAGGCGATCGGCGCTCGCTACCCCCGTTGTCGTCGCAGCTCCCCGCCGCTGTCGGCCCGCTGTTCCGGACGAGTATGCGACGGATCGGCGCGGGCATTGATGCATTGGTGACACCTACGGTCTAACTTGAATGGTCGTCGTGGCGCGCGGTGGCCCGGCAGGTCGGTGAGCGTCGCCAAGGTGCACGGGGGGCGACGTGACCTCCCGAGACCGGTCGTCTTCAGTCCCAGGAGGATGGTGGTGCCGATAAGTCTCGAAGAGAAAGAGCTTCGGAGTGCGTTGTCCCAGGGGGAAGGGCAGTTCCGCGAGTTCAAGTCGGCTTGGGATCGAGGTGCGGATCCACCGAAGAAGGTTGAGTGGAGGAGGATCAGGGACAAGATCGCCGATGCGGTTGCTGCTTTCGCCAACGCGGACGGGGGAATGCTCTTCGTGGGGGTGGAAGACGACGGAGAGCCGACCGGCCACGGCTACTCCGACCGGTCGGTTGAGGAACTCCTTGTGGTACCGGGGAGTCGGTTGCGGCCAGCAGTCCGTTGCCGGACCGGGCGGTTCGACATCGATGGACGCGAGGTGCTCGTGTTCGAGGTGCCCCAGTCCCCCAAGGCCGTGATGGTGGTCGCGAACGGCTTCCCCTACCGCGTTGGGGCGCAGATCCATCGGGAGCCGCAGGAGCTCATCAATCAGCGGAAGCAGGCTCTGCGGGTGGTCGGATACGAGCGGCGGTTCGCGATGGAGGCCGATCTTGCGGACCTCGATCTGGAGCTGGCAGAACGGTTCCTCCAACGGGCGCCGGTTGGATCCCGGACCATCGAGGATGTCCTTCAGCACTACGGCCTGATCGAGAGACACCTGCGCGAGTGGAGGATCAGGCACGCCGGGCTCCTGCTCTTCGCTCGCCGTCCGGCGCTTAGGTGGCACCCGAGGGCGGGCGTCCGGGTGTTCCGCGTCAGGGGGCGGGAGCGGCTCCACGGTAGGCAGCGCAACGTGGAGCAGGTCGGGCGTGCCGATCCGCCGCTGGCCATGGTCCTCCAGGAAGCAAAGAGCTTGGTGGGCTCCCAGGTGCGGCACAGCGAAACGCTCAACGGCCTCTACTTCGAATCGGTACCCGAATACCCCGAATTCGCATGGCAGGAGGCGCTGATCAACGCCATTGCCCACCGCGACTATGAGGTCACGAGCCGGGAGACCGAGATCTGGTTCTACGACGACCGGGTCGAGATGTCCAATCCCGGGGGCCTGATCGCACCGGTCAGCTTGGACCGCCTGCGCGAGGGCGGTCCCGCCCACGGGACCCGGAATCCGATGATCGTCAGGGTGCTGGCCGACACCGGTGCGATGCGGGACGAGGGAGAGGGCATCGCACGCATCTTCCGCGAGATGGCCAACCGCCAACTGCGCGAGCCGCGGATCACGGTTGAGAACGGCCTGTTCACCATCACACTACATGGCGGGGAACGTACCTTCGCATGACAGCGCTACCAGGGTCCGCCAGCCCGCTCCCTGAGCAAAGCCATCGTCTGCGTTCCTAGCTCCTTGTACCGTTCCTGTAGCCAGCGATTGGGGCGCAGGACCCGGTGGTCTCCGATCGCCAGCAGATGGTTCTTTAAGGGGCAGTCGCGGTGGGTGTCGTTCCCTATCCGGTCCAACAGAAGGTCGGCGAGACTCCCTCCGTCGGCCATGTACGCCTCGAGCAGCTCCAGCTCCGACACGGCCAACACGTGCATCGGCCGTGCCTTCCTGTGGGTCAGCGTGTTACGTTGCGAAACCGCCTCTTCGATTGTCTGATAGAAGAATCGTTCGACGGGCAGCGTGTCCAGCGTGATCACGACCGGCAGGTAGCGGGTCACATGGTCCGGTCTAACTCGGTCACCGAGGTGCCCGTTCTCAATGGCTACGATCGTGTGATCGAACTGTTTCGAGGCGTAGCCGAAGGTGTTGGCAACGGTCGTTCGCAACTTGTCGAGATTCCCTTCGGCCCTGACAGCCTGGGCCAACAACGTAGCTTTGTATTCGAGCAGCAGCACGGTGTCATTGTCGACGATGACGCCATCGCACCCCTTTCTTGCCGACGGTATACTCCGTCGTAGCGTTTTGTCATCAACGAAACGCCCGTCCCCAATGTGGAAGATGCGCCGGAACAGAGCCTCAACGTAGTTCTCGAATACGCGGCCGGCGTACGTGAGATACCCGTCGCGCTTGGCGCGATCATTTCGATCGCTGGGCTTGAGAAACACATGGTGCAAACCGGTGGTCAGTTTCCACCGGAGCAGTCGCACCGAGGGACAGTAGAGACGGCCCTCGAGGCTGACCAGCGGCCTGCCGTCGAGCGGCTCGATCACGTATGGACGCAACGAATCGGGGCCACACCCTCGTTGGCGGAGCGTGTTGCGCGCTTCGGCGGCGTCGACCGCGAACAGCTCTTGGATGGCTCTGGATTCGGCGTCAGTGATTTCGAGAGCCGACATGTAGGTCTCAAAGCTGAGTGGCCCAGGGGGCCGATCGGACTTCGGGTCAACGGTCCGCCAGTTCGCGAACAGGGCGATTCCCATTGCCCACGCGAGGTCCGGATCGAGTCCCGTAATCTCTTCGAATCGTCTTCGGAGATCTATGGAATCGCCGGACACATTCGGGTCGGTGTGATCGGGCAGGTATAGGTCGTGCGTCCGGGCGAGCGCGTGTGCGAAGTCGTCGGATACGTTGAACAGTCCATTCGTGACGACAAACCTTAGCCATGCGTCCCGGCCTGCAACCGTGCGGACGTCTCCTGTAAGTCCTAGCGTGTCCTCGCCATCGATTAGGTCGGCCGCCATCAGCAACGCTTCGCCGATGGGCTGGAGGGACTCGCAGGATCTCTCGGTCACATGCGGACATACCAGCAGTGCGATCTTGGCGACAGCGACAACCTGCGGTTCGGAAAAGAACGTGAGCAATCCGGTCGCTCCCTCCGGCCTCAGGCGATCCCAGCATGTCTGGAAGTCTCGTCCGACCTTATCGGGATCGCGAAAAAGCGCCGAAACAATGCGACGCTGACCTTCTAGCGGCTCATACGAGTTGAGTACCGCGCTGACCCCGCCCAGGGTGACCAGAACCTGCCCGAGGCCGAATCCGGACAAGCGATCGGCCGCATCGGCCCAGCTAGGATCGTCACCGTAGACGTCATACCATCTCGCACGGGCACTGAACCACTCCGCGCCAGAGTACTGGTACGGTCCCGCAAGCCGGTCTGGCAGATACAGTCCCGTCTCCGTGGAGCGCAGAAACGCCTGCATAGCCGTAGGGTTCGCGCCGGGGCGTCCGCCGGGTTTCGGTTGTTCCATGCTAGCCATGTGCTACACCAGCCCATGGGCCACCAGGTAGGCACGTCCCTCTTCTGTGGAGGGATAGGTCGTCGGGTACTCCGTACCCCTCGGAAGACAGCCAAGGGCGGGCGTACGGCAAGACGGTCGGAAGCCAGTCCCTGAGTATCTCGGCCAAGGCGTGGCTACTCGATCCGTGCCAACTAAGAAGGATGTTCATCGTTCGATCGCTCCGTGGTCGCCGTATCCCTACGAAACCGCGTCTCAACATACCTCTCCGTGCTCTCGGGCTCCAGCTTCACCGTCCCCGGCCCGCTCCGCACGAAGAAGTCCCCCTCCTCCCCCCTCTCCATCCCCTTCCACCGCAGGAACACCGGCTCGGGACTCCGCTGGCAACTCACCACGCACACCGTCCCCCCGTCCAGCTCCTGGGTCTTCGGGTCCACACACGTCCCCGCCCGATCCCCCAGCGCACGACCTGGACGAGATGCAGCATGAACTTGTCGTCGTTGTCCAGCCGGTCGCACTCGATCCCGACGTGGGCGGCAGCGTCGAGCGCGCGGTTCTCTTCGAGCCGGTCCATCATCTGCTGCAGCGTCACCCGGTGCTCGGGCCCCAGCTCGATTCCGAAGCGCTCGTTCAGTTCGGCGATGATGCGGGACAGAACCTCGACTTCGTCGTGGGCGCCGCCCTGGTGGATCCCAGCTGACGCGGACCGGTGCATGAGTGGCCTCGTAGGTCCTGTGCATGACGGCGTTGTAGGCGATCTGTCGGCGCGCCTCCGCGGAGTGGGTCGAGCGGCGCAACTCGCGGGGTGCCGAGGTGAAGTCGACCGCGGTGCGGTTGTGGGCGTCGAACTTGTCGGTCAGACGGGCGAGCTGGCGGGCGACCGGTCCCGTGCACACCGCATCGTCGACCATGTCGCCCGGGAATTCGGTGCCGGCTATCCGAAGAAACTGAATGTACGCCCCGGGGATGAAGTCCTGCGGCCTGGTGCCCAGGGTCAACAAGCCCACCACCGTAGGGGTCGGGCGCTCGATCGAGGTGATCCAGATCCGGCCGCGCGCGCGGACCGGCGGCGCATCCGACGGATGCACGGTGACCAACGCAACGGCGCTTCCGGCAAGACGCCGCTTCGCGACCGACAGCACGGGCGGCGGAAGGGTGTTGCCGTCGGTCTTCACGTCCGCCAGACGCTGAAGCAGCCGATCCGTGACGTCGATGCCGGAAGGCGTGCCGTCGTCGCGCACGCCTACGAATACGACTCCGGGGCGGCGGTGGCCCGGGAAGTCGTTGGCGAATGCGCAGACGGCCTGACGAATGCGCTCGATGGGGCCGTCCTTCCCATCGGGCGCGGCCCTGAGCGATTCCTTGCGCTCCACGAACTCGGACTCCACGTCGGCCATCATGGCTTCCAGTTCGGTGTCCGAGTAGGTGGTCTTCGTGTCTTCGTCCACTGGTTCCTGGGGGTCGAAGGGGTGTCGGTGGGGCTGGTCTGGCTTCCCGAAAGCTACCAACCATGCCGCCGGTCGTCAGCCTACAGAACAAGGGGTGTCCCATTGTGCTATGTGCGCTCCGGCGCTTCCCGCCCACCTTCGGGGTCCGCCCCCGCCGTACCCTACGAGACAGGGAGTTGGACCGAAATGGATCCCGCGCTCGAGAAGATCTTCCGCCACCCCATCATGGTTCGGTACTCCATGCAATCGGGTGCCCCGGAACTCGCGGACACGATCGACTTCTCGACGCTCGAGGTCCTGGGCCCGGAGTTGGTGGGCGACGACCTTGCCCGGCGGTTCCCCGAGATGCTGTGGATCGCCCGCACCCGGCACACCGGCGCCCAGGTCGTGTTCCTGCTGTACCTCCAGGCCGAGAACGACCCGATGATGCCCGTCTGGGTGGCGATGGACAGCCGCCAGGCGGTACTGGAGCTCCGCCGGCGAATGAGACCTCCTCCCGACCTCGCGACGTTGGATGTGGTGCCGATCGTGCTCTATCACGGCGCGGAGCGATGGACCGCGCCACGGTCACTCGACGAGCTGTTCTCCCGCGACGAGGCGGGCGACCCGCTGGACACCGGCCGTAAGAGAAAAAGTACATAATTCGCGATAATTGCCTTCCGTAGTATACGACCATCCGAATCAGCAACCAATCATCGTGGGATCGGATTCGCTCCTCGTGGCCCTCCCGGTCCCCCGTTCCGTCCAATCCAGACTTCTCGATCGGGCAATGGATGCTGGCCGCACGGTTCCGCCAGCGAGTAGATTCCATCCGAGCCGAGTAACCGGTCTCCCCCCACCAACTTGAACCCAACCACCCCGGCCCGTGAAGCCACCCACCACCGAACACGCCTTCGAGAGCGCAATTGAGTGCTCCCTGCTCCACGGCGGCCCGGACGCCTGTCCCCACTACCAGGCGGAAGTCCGCGAGCCCTCGGCGCCGTACGCGCTCTCGTTCGAGTCAGGAGGCTACCACCGTCGAACCTCCGCCGACTACGACCGCGAGCTGTGTCTCATCCCGAAGGACGTGATCGACTTCCTGGTGGCCAGCCAACCGAGGGAGTGGCGACGGCTGCGGCGGCATCGCTGAGCGGGACACAGAGATCAGTTCCTCGCCCGGTTGGCGGGCGAGCTCAACCGTCGCGGAGTGGGCGACGTGCTCCGCAACGGCGTCAGACCGTGGTGCCGCGCGACGCTCTTCAGGATACTGGACAGCGTCCTGACGCGAATCGGATTGTGATCTGGAATGACCTCGTGGTGCTCGCCACCGATTTGTGTGGTCATCCTGATGTGAGCCCATCGCATTCGCGCTGCAGACGTCCGCTCTGCCGGGGATGCTGCTCTGGCGCGCCGGCGGCATGATGCTGGTCGGCATGGCCCTGTACCGGCTTGGAGTGCTGGCCGCGGCGCGCCCGGCCGCCTGGTACCGGCGCATGGTGCTCGCCGGGCTGTCTTCCGGGCTGCCTCTCGCGGCTGCCGGAACCGCCTACAAGATCCATGCCGGCTTCGATTGGGAACGGGCGATGTTCGTGGGCGGGCTGTTCAACTACGTTGGATCGATCGGCGTGTTTCTGGCGTACTTCGCGCTGGTCATGCTGACGGTGAAGGCCGGCCGGCTGCCCGGACTGCGGAATCGCCTGGCCGCCGTCGGCCGCATGGCGCTCACTCACGTACATGAAGCGGCAGCCCATGCGGGTGTGAGCCGCCGGTCATCCCGATCCCGCGCACGGACATACGGACATGAACAGACCCGGAAGACTGCTGGACCCTAAGGAAATCCTGCGCGTCATGGACGCGGCCCAGGTCATCCACGAGCGGCGCGCCGCGCTCAGCGAGCATGAGGAACTCGACCGTGAGGGCACGGTACGCGAGATCCAGATCATGTACGAGGAGCTGGGGGACCTCGTCGACACCCGGGTCATCGAAGAGGCGCTCGACGAATACCTGGCACGGCGGTACGCGTTCTCCCCGGCGCCGCCCACCATCAGCAGGCGGTTGGCGCTTCTGTACGTTCGCCGCGGCCGGGTGGCGAAGAGAGTGCTGCTCCCTGCCGCGGGGGTGGCCGCCGTCGTCTGGGGTGGTCTCGCCGGCGTCGGACTGGTCCAGCAGCGCTCGCTCGCTGCCGACGCCGATCGCCTCCGGGTCGACGTTGCGGGCCTCGAGGCAGCCCGCGCGGCAGAGCTTACCGAGATCGAGGCACTCCTGGCCAGCGGCACCCCGCCGGACCTTCCCACGGCCGATGCCGAGGCGTTCGATGCAGGGCTCGCTTCTGCAGGGACGCGGCTGGGGGAACTGGCCGCCGCGCTCGCCCCGCTCGCCGAAGAGGCTTCGCGCGAAGGTCTTACGCGCGCGGCCATCGACGGACTCCGAACACGGGTGGAGACTGCCGGGAGCGACCTGGGCATCGCGCGCAACGAAATCTCCGGTGCGCGGACCGTGGTCGAGCACCACACCCGCCTGGGCGCGTTGGAACCCGAGATCGCCGGCCTGCATGCGGCCGTCCTGGCCGAGGCGGTCGAGGATCTGGCCCTGGAACGGGCGGCCGCCCTGCGCCGCGGTGCCGACGCCCGGCTCGCGGCCCGCGACCTCGAGGGACTGGAAGAGATCGCGCGAGACTACCGCCGACTCCGGCAGCAGGTCGCCACCGAGTACGGAATCGTCATCGTCGGCGGCGTCTGGCGCTCTCACACCGAGCTGGACGACGTCCGCAACCACTACCTGCGCGTCCGGGCCGTCGCCCCGGACGGGACCAGGGTCCCCGTGGTGGTACGGAATGAGGAATATGGCACGACCGCCGAGGTCACCGAGTGGGCGGAGCGGGTCCCGAAGGAGGTGTACGACCGGGTGGGTGCCGACAAGAAGGACAACGGCATCATCGACGACGACGACTTCGGCTTCAAGCGCAGGGGCTTCGTGACGGCCGAGCGGCGCTACGAGGACCTCGGCCAGATCACGGAGTGGTAGCCCATGCACACGGGAAGAGACATCCATCGGGACCTGGTCGGACGGATCCGCAAGGTGCGGCGAGGCGTGGACCGGCTGGAACGGGAGATCGATGATCTGCAGGGCAGGTTGGCGGAGACGGGTGAACGCAGGGCCGCGACGGTGCGGAAGCTCGCCGAGTTCCACCTGCCGGGAATGAACGAGGAATCGGTGGCGGGAACGCTCGCTGGGATGGAGGCGGGTATCCGCGCGATACACGAGGAGAAGAAGGAGCGGTTCGACGAGGTCGAGCGCCGGATTCCCGAGCACCGCGAAGTGGTGGGCGCGAAGGAGACCGCATTGGAGACGGTGACGGCGGCCCTGAACGATACCGGTGAGGAGCGCGCGCGGCTGGCGCGGATCGTCTTCGAGGAGCTGCAGGGAATGCCGGAGTGGAGAAGTCTCTTCGATCGGGTGCGCAGGCTGGAGGCGCGGGTCGCGGCGTCCGAGAGGCGTCACGGGGCGGCGTCACGGGAGCAGAAGGAGGAGACGCCGGCCTACGAGAGCGACCCCTTCTTCGCATATCTCTCTCGCCGCCGCTACGGGACTGCCATCGCCGCGGGGAACACCCTGACCCGCCGCCTGGACCGCTGGGTGGCCGCGGTGACGGACTACGAAGCCGTGCGGGAGAGGTACGACATGCTGAATGCGCTGCCCGGCCACGCGGCTTCGGTGCTCGACGAGGACCGGGAGGCGCTGGCGGAGGCGGCCGGGTCGCTGGCCGCGCTGGAGGAACAGGTGATCGCGCGCAACGGCATGAAGCCGGTGCTCGAGCGGGGCGAGCGCCTCTACGCGGAGCGCCGGGAGGCCCGAAAGGCGTTGCGGGACGCGGAGACCGCGCTGAGGGCGCTCACCGACGAGATGGTGGCGCTGCACGATGAGCGCGGATCCTACTACGAAAGGGCGATCGACGGCATCGAGGCGCACCTGGAGGGGCATTCCCTGCGGGAACTCGTCGCCATGGCGCGAGGCACCGACGACCCGCGCGACGATGTCCTGGTGGCCGAGCTGGGTGAACTGGACGGCCGGCTCTCGGATCTTCGCGCCCGGATTGCCGAACGGAGGGACGAACGGTCCGAGCTCTCGTCGCGCCTGGCGGACATGGAGGATCTTCGCGACCGCTTCGAGGCGGACGACTGGAACGGACGCCGCTCGCGCTTCGACGACGGGCTCGACGTGAACGCCCTGCTCCTGGGGTTTCTGGCGGGGAGACACACGTCCGGGCATGTCCACGGGGTGCTGAGCCGCAACCAGAGCTTTCTGCCGGTCGGCGGCAGCGGATTCGGTGGCGGTGGATTCAGCTCAGGGGGTGGATTCGGGGGTGGTGGCGGGTTCAGCACCGGGGGCGGATTCTGACTTAGCTAACTACTGCTCCCACTCACCTCGACCCGGTAGCGCACCACGCGCTGCACGTCCAGCTCGTCCCGGGTCACCGCCCAAACCCGGTCGCCGTCGAAGATGGGTTCCGCCGGCGAGACGAGGAATCCGTCCGGCGTGACCAGTGCGCCCAGGTAGGTGCCGTCGGACTCGAATGCGTCGAAACGCACCGGCGACACCCACCGCACCGGCTCGGAACGGGGGTTGTCCGGATCGTGGTCCTCGTTGACGACCGGCTGCGCTTCGGTCCAGAGTTGCACCCAGATGCGCCCGTCGCGGCCCGCCACGAGGCCGCGAAACGGAGGCTTGGTCTCGGGGACGGGCGGTCCGTTCCAGTCCCAGTCCGGCTGGGTTTCGCGCATGCTCTCCGTCGTGCGCTCACGGTGGTAGCCCCGTTCGGCCTCCGGCACGGCGACCGGCTCGTAGGTACGCTCGATGCGGAGCACGCCGTCGTCGCGGCCCAGGTCGACGCGGTAGTCGGTGGAGATGCCGGTCAAGAAGTGGCCGCTCGCATGCATGGTCCAGTAGCGGCGGGCCGTCAGGGGGACGCCGACCGGCGCCGTGGAGCGGCCCGCCACGGGAGCCAGGAGCCGGACTTCCACGGAAGGAGGCTCGAAGTCGCTCTCGGGAGGGGCGAGCGAATCCAGGATCTCACCGTCCGAACCCATGACGAGGACGTACCGGGAGAAGTCCCCGCCTGACGAGAGCCCCCCCGCGGTGACCAGGACGCGGCCGCTCCGGTCGATGCGCAGCGGCTTGATGGGGAGGATGAGCGCGCCTGCCGGATACGCCCACTGTGCGCGGTCCCCGGGTTCGAGTCCGACCACCTTGACGAGCATGGAACCCGGCTCGTGGGCGATCACGCGGCCGTCGGGCAGGACCGCCACCGAAAAGGCGTTGTCAAGCTCGCCCGGCCCCTCGCCGCTCCGCGCCACCGTCTCGACGTAGTTGCCCTCCGAGTCGTAGGCGCGGATCTCCCCGGCCTGTCCATCGAGCACGAACACCCGCCCGTCGCCGTCCACCGCGATCGAGGTGATCCTGCCGAAGAGATACTCCTCCGGGCCGTCCAGCTCGCCGATGGTGACTTCCGGCACCAGGGTGGCGTCGGCGGCCCACACGCTTCCCGAGAGCGTGCGCACGACCGTTGTGTCGCCGATCGTGTCCGTGACCACCTCCGGTGCGCCGGCCGGGGTGCCCGTGTCGGCGCCGCAGGCTGCGGTGGTGAGGACGACCGCCAGCAGTCCGTGGACAAAGCCCCGCGAGCACCGAGAACGGCGAGGCGCCGGGCTGGCAAGGCGCGACGACGGGGGAATAGCTCCGGCCGCTACGGCGCTCGCGGGCCGGTCCAGCCCCGCGCCTCCCCATCGGCGGCATTCACGAGTGCGACCTTCGACCTCGGCCGCAACGGCCATCCATGCCGGCATGAGACCCTCCCCCCGCACTCGGGACCGGTTTCCCGGTGACGAAACAATTCGTAACCACGATACGGGCAGGGTGCCGGAATGGCAACCACGTTGTTCCGCACGGGAACATTCGGCGCGTACCGTGTGTGAGCGATAGAGTAAGTGTGAGTGCCCCGTTGGCGCACGGCTTCATATCCCAGGCGACGCAACGCCACCGTCAGCTTTCGTCCGCTGACGTTCCGAGGCAGCTTCACGGGACAAGAACTTCATCTCGAACAAAATGCAGGCGGATGATCCCCGGCCGCTCCATCCCCTCATCAAAGTAGCAGTCAACGGCTTCCCGGACGTTGCGCCTGATCTCCTCGATCGAATCGCCCTGCGTGTGGATCCCGTATCCGATCGCGCTGGCCGAATAGCCGCCATCGACCTCGTCCTCGGTCACTTCAAAGATGATCTCGGTCATTCGCTGTCCGCTCCCTTCTCGCAAGGGTCTACGATTCCGTCCCCAACGTGCCTGGGATTATACACAGGTCCGCCACGCAGGGGAGCATGGTCGTTGGTTCGTGTAGGGAGGCACTCCCCGTCACGACGCCGCCCTCCCCCGCGTCCAGGGTGCGGGTGGACTCGCGCAGGGTCGTACCCTCCACCCAGGCGCCGTCGTCACGCGTGAACCTCGTGGCGGTGCCTCCTTCATCGCTGGCTGTGGCTCATCGTCCCTCACCCCGTTGCAGCACGCAAGACAGTCAACTGTACATTACAAAATGGAAATCGGAGATTACATCCACAACGCCTTTGTCCCGAGCGTGACGCTGACACAGCCCGGTCACCGCGCCCGCTCGCTCATCCACGCGGGGATGTCGCGTCGGCCATGCAGGACACGCCACACATCGACGTGGCCGCTCCCCTCCATGTAGAAGACGATTTGGGGATAGGACTTGAGCGCCCAGGACCTCAGCCCCTCCAGGTTCAGCTCATGTCCATACCGAGGCGACCCCGATGCGGGATTGCGGGCGATGTGCCGCAGAGCCTCCTCGAGTGCGTCGATGAAGCCGAGCGCGACATCCGTTCCAGCCTCTTCCGCATAGTGGGCCACCGCATCGTCGACGTCTTGTCGGGCCGCCGCCCGAAGGATCACCGGCTTCGACGTCATCCCTCCGAGTCTCGGCGAACGTCGGCGCGCAGGTTCTCGAAATACACCTCGTCAGCGGTCACCGTTGGAGCCGACTCTCCACCTTCGAGAAGAAGACCCCTGAGGTGCTGGCGGTCCCGGTCGCGGCGGATCAGCTCGCGGATGTACGCGCTGCAGGTTCCGAACCCGCGATCGGCCACCTGGTCGTCAACGAATGACTTGAGTGTCCCGGGCAGGGAGACGTTCATCGTGCTCATGGACGGAGAATAGATGACATGGCAAGAATTGGCAACACGGGTCCCCGCCCCCATCCCCCCTCACACCCCCAACCCCCCCACCGGCACCACCCCCACGCCGTCGGGCCGCTGGTACCCATACCCGCTCCCCACGATCACCACCAGCGCGGCGGGCTCCCCGCACCTCCCCGTGTCCACCCGGTCCCGGAACTTCAGCAGCGTCCGCGCGGCCTCGTCCACCCTCCCCGCCCCCAGCTTGATCTCGAACGCAGCCCACCTTCCCGGCCCGGCGTCGACCACCGCATCCACCTCCAGCCCCGTGTTGTCACGGTAGTGGTACACCGCCGCCCCGTTCGCCTGGGCGTAGACGCGCAGGTCCCGCAGCACCATGGACTCGAACAGGAAGCCGAACCACTCGAAGTCGTGAAGCAGGTGATCCGGACCCGCGCTCAGCGCCGCCACGGCCAGGGACGGGTCCGCGAAGTGGCGCCGCGGCGTCGAGCGCAATCTCGAGCGCGAGCGGAGATGCGGGGCCCAGGGCGGCAGGTCCTCGACGATCATCAGGCGCTCGAGCGCGGTCATGTAGGACGTGGCCGTGTGATGGTTCAGCCGCCGGTCCGGCCCGCCGGCGTCCCGCGCCAGCGTCGCCACGGTCGCGCATGTGGCGACGTTGCGGCCGAGCGACTGCAGGAACCGGCCCACTCTTGCGGGATCCCTCCCGGAGCCGTCGACCCGCCGGATATCGGTGCGGCAGACTTCCCCGAGGTAGTCGCGGTTCTCGGCCATCGCGTCGCCGGGAGAGAGCGGCGGATCCTCGGCCGACGATCCCAGGTGCCCGGGCCAACCGCCGACGCACACCAGTTCGGCGATCTCGCGCACCGACAGTTCGGCCACCGAACCTGGCACGGGGGCGCCCGCGAGGAGCCGGCCGAGCCACACCAACAAGATCGCAACGCCAACAACATCAAAATCGCAATACTTCTGATGGCAAACGCGCAATCAGCGTCCGAACCGCAGGGCACCCCCCCCTACCGAATCCCCTCCGGCAACCGCCTCACCACCACCGTCGGCACATCCAGATCGTTCCATTCCACGTACGCCGCCAGGCCGCCGGGCCCGAACGCCGCGGGCATCCGTGCCTCGGCCAGGGTCCCCAGGTAGCGCCCGTCAGCCGTCAGCACGTCGATGGGGACCGGACGGGACGGACGAGCCCGGTCGTGCACGTCGTCGAAGGCCGAGTCCAACTCACCGATGAAGTCGAGAACCGGGAACCCGTCATCCGCTATCCGGGCCACCCATATGGTTCCCTCCCACGTGGTCTCCAGCGCCTCGATCAGGCCGATCTCGCCGGTCAGCCCGGTCGCGTCGAAGCCGGCCAGCACCTCGTCGACACCGCCGGCCCAGTTCAGGAATTCCGCGGTGCGCCGGCTCGTCGATGCCTCTTCCCTGAGATTCCTCTCCACCCACCGACTGTATTCGCCGCGGGTCCGGTCGTTCCAGGCGCGCTGGGGAAGGCGGCGGCGCAGCGTGCGGATCACCACCCCGCCGGACTCGGCGATCCGGATCGCGTAGTCGCTCGAATCGGAGAACGCCACCGCGCCCCCGGGGAGCGGGCCGAACAGGAATGGAGCCTCACGGTCCGGATTCGTCCCGAGCGCGATCATCTCCTCCGCCGCGTTCTCGCCTCCGAGGTCGACCCGCAGCACTTCGCGGGGACCCGGCACCACCTCGACCGAGCCCTCCCGGGTCAGCGAATCCACTTGCACCTTCCAGACATCGGTGATGCGCAGGACCAGGCCTCCCCGCCAGCGGTCGACCTTGCGAAGGCGCGGATCGGCGCCGGAGGGACGCCGAAGCGGGGTCAGGACGACGACCTCCCCCACCCCCGGATACCGCACCCTGCGCTCGTAAGTCCGGTCGGGACCGAAGATGTGGTACGCCAGGATCCCCAGGTCCGCGACCACGATCCGGCCATCGGCGAGCGCGAACGCCTCGGTCGCCCGGTTGAACTCTCCCGGACCGCCTCCACGCCGCCCGAAGCGGGTCACGAGCTCGCCGCCCGAGTCCACGACGAGGATTTCCAGCTCCCGGCCCGAGAGGTCCGAGATGTAGAGGTTGCCGCCGGCGTCGAAGCCCAGCGAGTTCACGCGGGACAGCAGCTCCCGGTCGTCCATGCCGTCTCCGATGCGGTACACCTCGGGGAAATCGGCGCTGAGAGGCCGGTCTTCCAGGGGCAGGTCCACGACCGCCTGGGCGCTTGCAGCACCATGGACGAGGCCGAGGGCGACCGGGATGAGCTTCCAGTCGGGGAAGTGGGACCGGGCCGTGCCTTCCCTCACGCGACATCCCGCGGCCGAATGGCAGCCAGCGCGTCTCCCACCCTTCGCTCCGCTACCGCGAGTTCGTACCGATCCTGCAGGTTCATCCAGCTTTGGGCGTCGGTCCCGAAGTATCTGGCGAGACGCAACGCGGTCTCCGCCGTGATGCCACGGCGACAACGCACGATCTCGTTGATTCGCGCAGGCGTCACCCCGAGTGCCCGGGCGAGTGCGGTGGACGAGAGCGCCAACGGCTCCATGAAGTCATGTTTCAGCACTTCCCCGGGATGCACCGGATCGAGTCGCGTCATCGGTGTCTTCTCCATCATCTCCAGTTATATCGCATATCGATATACCATAAGCTCTGGAGATCTCAGGGCAAAGGACGCACGGCATCCGGACGCGGCAGTCTGAGGAGCATCACCTCCCCTCAATCAATCCCGATCTCCTCCACCGCGTGCACGAACAGCACGTCGTTCGCCCCCCCGTACCCCTCCAGCACCTCCGCCGGGTCCCCCTCCTCGATCTGCTCCCGCGAGATCCCCGCGATCACCAGGTCCGCCTCCGACGACCGCCGCCGCACCGCCGCCTCCACCCCCTCCCGCGACTGCACGCGCAGCGTCTCGACGTTCTTCCTCCCGATCGGCAGGCGTCCCTGGTCGATGAGCGCCGACAGTTCGCCCGCCTCCTCCTCGTCGCCGTCCCGGCCCACGCACGCGAACACCCGGATCTCGGCCATGCGCCACTCGGGGTGCCCCACGATGATGTAGGCCAGCATGAGCATCATGGCCGCATTGGGCAGGGTGTCGTGGGTGAGCCAGATGTGGATCGACGAGCGGTAGCCAAAGCGGAACGAGGACGACCGCACCACCACCACGTTGAACTCCGATCTCGTCGCCATCCTCATCGCCCGGCCCACCTCGGGGATCTCCTCCGGGTGCTCCCGTTCGAACTCGAGCAGCATGCTGTTGTTGGGCAGCCCCGAGATGCCGGGGAACTGGAGCACCTGGGTCACCGCGGACTCGAACGACGGCGAGATCAGCGTGTCCACGAAGGTGCCCGCGTGGCTGACCTCGGAACGGTGGACGAGCTTGTCGAGCTGCGCGCGGGCCTCGCGCTCGGTCTCGGGGGAGTACTCGCTCTCCAGGTGCTGCACGAAGTGGCCGAACCCGTGCCGGTGGCTGATCCAGCGCAGCACGTCGAACTGGGCCACGCGCCGGCTCCCGTGCCGGGTGAGCGCGATGAACGACGGGCGCCAGCCGCCGTCCTGCTGCCGGATCTGGTTCTTCTGGAGCGTGATCTGCAGCCGCCGCACCAGCTGGAACATCGCCCCCTGGAAGATCGCGGCCAGGTCGCGCTCGCCGTGCCTCGACCGCTTGAGGCCCAGGTAGATCAGGAGCATGATCCCGATCGCGATCAGGGCGTAGACGGGGCTCATCTGAAGCATCATGAGCCAGCACATAAGTGCGCCCAGCAGAGAAAGATACCAACGCGAGCGGAAGGTGGGACGATAGGAGGGATTGCCCGCGAAATACTCCAGGAACGACACCGAGCACAGCGCGCCGTAGGTGACCATGAAGAACATGCTCAGGATCTTGGCGATGAAGTCGATGTCGCCGAGCACGACGAACACGGCCGCGATCGCCACCGACACGTAGACGGCGTTGACGGGTTCGCCGGCCTCGCCCTTTCCCGCGACCAGGAAGCGGTTGACCGTGGAGCCGGGGAAGACCCGGTCGCGGGCCAGCGCCTGCAGGGTGCGCGGGGCGACCATGACCGAGCCGAGCGCGGAGGAGAAGGCCGCGGCGGCGAGCCCGACGTAGATGGCCGGACTCCAGACCGCGATGCGCGCCATGATGAACTGGTCGCCGGCCAGCGCCTCGGGGGTGGCGGACTGGGCCAGCTTGACGGCGACCAGGGTGTAGATGGCCATTCCGGCCAGCGTCGCGCCGATCGTGCCGAGCGGGATCGAGCGCTTGGGGTCCTTCAGGTCTCCCGACAGCCCCAGGCCGGCGATCATGCCGGTGAAGGCGGGGAAGCAGGTGGCGAAGACGATCCCGAAGCCGTCGGGGGCGTCGATGGTGGAGGTCAGGTTGAGTCCGTCGGGGCGGATCTCCTCCGGGCCCGCGCCGAGGAGGAAGGCCGCGATCGACAGCGCGAGGATCCCGCACACGATCCAGAGCACCCTGACGCCCTGTCCGGCCCCCCTCCGGGTGAGCATCATGGCGACCAAGCCCAGGAGCGCCGGCACGCTGACCCAGTGCAGGGTGGGGGAGAGGCCGTACCGTGCGGCGATCCACGCGAAGACCGGCTGGAAGGCTTCGGCGAAGGCCACCAGGTAGAAGGCGACCGAAATCGCCTGCGAGAGGTAGAGCGCGATGCCGATCGAGCCGCCGATGGTGGTCCCGAAGGAGCGGCTGATGATGAAGTATGCGCCGCCCCCCGCGACGCGCCGGTTGGTGGCGATCTCGGAGACGGCCAGGACGGTGGGGATCGTCACCATGTGCCCGATGACGATGATCATCAGCGCGCCCCACAGGCCCACGTGGCCCACCGCGTAGCCGAAGCGCAGGAAGAGGATGGCCCCCAGGATGGTGCTGATCGAGGCCAGGAAGACGGGCGCGGTGCCGAAGCCGTGGCCTGCTCCCGCGGGGTCGGGAGGGTGGCGGGCGAAGAGGGCCGCCGTGCGTCTCCGGCGGCGTCCCGATCCGGGCCTCACTCGCCGGGACTCCCCGCTCCGGTTGTTGAAGTCACCCTCGACCCACCGGCGTTGTCCCTGCCTCAACCGTGCCCGGGCGTCTTCAGCCGGTGAACCACCACCGTCTCCACCCCCAGGTCGTCGGTGTGCGAGCCCAGCCAGTAGTCGGCCCCGAACTCGTAGGTGTCGAGCCCGGTGTGTGAGTTCTCGAGATGGCAGAGGAACGCTCCGTCCGGCTCGAACCCCATCCAGCGCTGCCGTTTCTCCCGCGGCTTTCGGTAGGGCAGCACCCACACCCGCCCATCGCGGCCGATCTCCACGTAGGAAAAGGCGGGGAAGACACCCGCGGTGGGAACCTCTCCGCTCACGACTTCTTCATCGGAAGGTCTCCAATTGGGCGAATTGCGGCCCCCGCGGCTCTCGATGTAGTCGTCGCGCCACGCCCGTACGTCGGCGCGGCTGACATCGCGGTCGGAATCGGGCCACCTGAGGATGCGACGCAGCCGCAGCTCGTCGTCCAGCAACCGCACCTCCGGTTCGGTCGTCCGACCCAGCGCGATCGTGCTTCCGCCCGCCTGGACCAGGGCGGATGCGGTGAAGAGCTGGTACATGCCCCCCGGGCCGTACGTCGTGTGGAGAATGCGACCCAGATTCGCGATCAGCTCCCCATCCGGCCCGTGAACCTCGACCACGACGGTGTCGGGTGTCTTGAAGTCCTGCGGGACGGGATCCCTTTCCACCGTGTTGATGGAAAGCCCATTGTCCAGCACGCCGCCCTGGCGCGACGGGTTTCCGTAGATCGGCGTCATCTGCACCGCGCGCACCCACTCTCCGTCCCGGGTGAAGACGTTGTAGCGCCAGGGGCGGTAGTCGCCGGCCCACAGCGTGTCGCCCGGCAGCACCCACAGCTTCCACGCGCTGCGAAACTCTCCGGGACCCTCCCCGCGGCGCCCCATGGAGCGCACATGCCGCCCGTCCGGGTCGAAGATCCGGATCTCGGCGCTCGATCGGTCCAATACGGCCACCGAGCCGTCCGAAAGGCGGCCCATACCCCTGATCGTGCTGAACCAGGTCGCTTCATTGCTGTCGTCGTCCCCGACGCGGAAGACGGGTTCGTCACCGAGAGTGCAGCTGGCCTCCGAGAGCGAAGGGTCGCTGGTCACGATCTCAACGCCGGAGCTGTCGCTCCTGACGGTGATCTGCTGGGACTTGGCCGGACCGGAAACGGTGGCGAGGGCTAGCAGTCCGTGGATAAACATGAGGCCTCCCGGCCGACAGTGCGAGGAGCAAATTCACCCGCCGAATAATGCTCCGGAGATTCGCCCGGCGCCACCTTTCCGTGCTACTCTTGACGCTCGACGTCCCCGGCTGAACAAGCAGCAACTCGACTTCCCCACCCAACATGGCGCCATGACCGAGAAGACGACGAACAGTCCCGCCGCCGCCGCCCGTGCCGCTCCCCCCCTCGACCGCCGCGGCTTCCTCTCCCACGCCGCCGCCGCCACGACCGGCGCCGGCCTCCTCGCCGCATGCGGCGGCGACAAGGGTGACGACCTCGAAGGCGCCCCCGCCGTCCAGACCGCCGAGCGCGTCATCTGGCGCTGCGCCTCGAGCTTCCCGCGCGGCCTCGACGCCATCTACGGATCGGCCGAGACGATCGGAGAGATCACCTCCGCGCTCACCGGCGGCCGCTTCCGGATCCGCGCCTATCCGGCGGGCGAACTCGTTCCCGGCCTGCAGGTCATGGACGCCGTGCAGCAGGGCACCGTTCAGGTCGGCCAGAGCGTGAGCTACTACTACACGGGCAAGAACCAGGCGCTGGCCTTCGACTCGGGGGTGCCCTTCGGGATGACCGCGCGCCAGCAGGACGCCTGGCTGAACGACGGCGGCGGCCTCGATGTGATCCGCGGTGTCTTCGCCGACTTCAACATCATCACCTTCCCGGGCGGGAACACGGGTGCGCAGATGGGCGGCTGGTTCCGCAAGGAGGTGAACTCACCCGACGACCTGCGCGGGCTCAAGATGCGGATCCCGGGGCTGGGCGGCGACGTCATGGACCGCATGGGCGTGACCGTCCAGCTCCTGCCCGGGGGCGAGATCTACCCGGCGCTGGAGCGGGGCGCGATCGACGCCACCGAGTGGGTGGGCCCCTACGACGACGAGAAGCTCGGTCTCCACCGGGCCGCCGACTACTACTACTACCCGGGCTGGTGGGAGCCGTCGGCGTCGGTCTCCTTCGAGGTGAACCGGGCCGCGTGGGACAGCCTGTCCTCGGACTACAAGGCGGTCTTCGAGGTCGCCGCCCAGGCCTCTGCCCGCCGCATGCTCTACACCTACGACGCCAAGAACCCGGCCGCGCTGCAGCGGCTGATCGCGGGCGGCACGCAGCTCCGCCCCTTCTCGGACGAGATCATGGCGCTGGCCCGGACCACCATCAACGACATCCTCGAGGAGTACGCGGCCGCCGACGCCCAGTACCGCCAGGTGTACGACCACTGGCGCAGCTTCAAGGAGGCCTCGTACCGCTGGTTCGGGACGGCGGAGCTGAGGTACGCGGGGTTCGCGTTCCCGGTGTAGTCGGGCTCGGGACGAAACCGGCGCTCCGAGGCTTGACACGCCAGCTCTTCTTCCTCTTCGGCCCGCGCGGCACGGGGAAGACCACCTGGCTGCGCTCGGTCCTGCCCGACGCCCTCGTCGTCGATCTCCTGAAGCCGGAGGAGTACCGGCGACTGTCCGCCCGCCCCGAGCGCCTGCGCGAACGCGTCCTCGGCGTCCCGCCGGGCGGCGACGTGGTCATCGACGGGGTTCAGCGCGTCCCCGAACTCCTGAATGTCGTCCACGCCCTCATCGAGTCCGGACGCGGACACCGATTCGTCCTCACCGGCTCCAGCGCCCGCAAGCTTCGGCGGGGCGGGGTGAACCTGCTCGCGGGCCGCGCCGTGATGCGTTCCATGCATCCGTTCATGGCCGGCGAGATGGGGGGTCGATTCGACCTCGATGCCGGCCTGGAGACCGGCACCGTCCCGACCGTGGTCTCCTCGCAGGACCCGCCGTCCACCCTGGCAGCCTACGCCGCGCTCTACCTGGAGCAGGAAGTCCGCGCCGAGGGCCTGGCGCGTGATGTCGGCAGCTTCTCCCGGTTCCTGGAAGCGGCCGCGTTCTCGCACGCGGTGACGCTCAACGTCAGCGGACTCGCCCGGGAATGCGAGACGAGCCGGAGCACGGTCGCGGGATACCTCGAGCTGCTCGAAGACCTGCTCCTTTCCTTCCGCCTGCCGGTCTTCACCCGGCGGGCAAAACGCCGGCTGATCGCGCACCCCCGGTTCTTCTATTTCGACTGCGGCGTCTTCCGGAGTCTTCGTCCAGCGGGCCCTTTCGACCGTCCGTCCGAGATCGACGGTCCCGCCCTCGAGGGACTGGTTGCCCAGCACCTAACCGCCTGGCTGGCGTACTCGGCAAGCGATGCGAAACTCCACTACTGGCGCACGCGCGGCGGATCCGAAGTTGACTTCGTGCTCTACGGAACGCCTGGGCTGTGGGCCTTCGACGTCATGAACGCCGACCGCGTGCGGCCTGCCGACCTCCGCGGGCTGACCGCGTTCGGGGACGAACACCCGGAGGCCCGCCGGATCCTCCTCCACCGCGGCGAACATCGGCTGGTCCGGCGGGGAATCCTGTGCCTGCCGGTGGAACCCTTTCTCAAGGGCCTGAACCCCGAACGAGGGCTGGAGGACGCGGTGGGGTAGCGGCGGAATACCGCGCCCGGATCGACGGCGGGTTCCCCCCGCCCAGGTCTTCCGCCACCAGCCGCCGCACGTATTCGGCCAGGGAAATCCCCAGGTCCCCGGCGCGCTGACGCGCGTCGCGCAGCATCTCCCGCTCGAACGACAATCCCGCTTCCCCGCAAGTAACGGCTCGGCACATCAACCGTATGATCGAGAGTGGCGGGTTACCGATTCCCTTCCAGTCCCAACTGCATGGGGGTCGGGGCTTTTCTCGAGAACGGATCGGAGGGGAGCAAGGATGAAGCCGAACAGCACAGTCCCTTCGCGAAGCCGGCGGTTGACCCTGGTACTCGCAGCTGTCGCCCTGGCAGGCGGGTGCGGGACGGAGCCGCTGCCTCCGGCGACCATCGCGATAACACCCGAAGACTTGGTCCTGACGGAGGCGGAACCCGGGGTCACGGAGAAGTTGCTCGCCGTCATAGAGGATGAAAGGGGGCGAGCCATCGAGGACGTGCAGGTGAGCTGGTCGAGCAGCGACACCTCCGTCGCAACGGTCGAGGGTGTCGATCCACGGGCGTTGATGACGGTCGTGGGGAACGGCAGCACGGTCTTGTCGGCCGTCGTCGGCACGCTTGAAGCGCAGGCAACCGTCACTGTCCGGATATCGAACCGGTGGGTATTGCTTCAGGTCTACAGCGCACTGGGGGGAGACGACTGGGTCCAAAACACCAATTGGGGGTCGTACAAGCCGCTTGACAGGTGGCACGGAGTGTCGACCGACTTCAGTGGGGATGTTGTAGGATTGCTCCTCAGCTCGAACGGTCTTTCCGGTCCGATTCCGTCCGAACTCGGCAACCTCGAGAATCTTCAGGCATTGCTCCTCAGCTCGAACGATCTCTCCGGTCCGATTCCGTCCGAACTCGGCAATCTCGAGTCCCTCGAATACCTCATGATCGACAACACCTTGTTGAGTGGCCGGCTTCCCCGGGAGCTGATCGGCGTCTCCCTCGGTTATTTTCACTGGAACGAAACCGATCTCTGTTCTCCCGCCGACGAAGAGTTTCGGCGATGGCTGAAGTCGATCTTCGATCACAGGGAAAACCGGGAGTGTTCGTCCTAACTTCCAGGAGTGGCTGGCGTCGATTCACGGCCGCCGGGGAAACGGGAAGTGCACGTCCTGAGGAGACTGTAGGCTCGGCCCTCACGGCACCAGCCCCGTCACCAGCCACGGCCACTGGATGATCGCCAGCAGCCCGATCAGCTGTATGACGATGAACGGGATCACCGCCCGGTACAGGTCCGTCGTCCTCACCTCCGGCGGCGCCACCCCGCGCAGGTAGAAGAGCGCGAACCCGAACGGCGGCGTCAGGAACGAGGTCTGCAGGTTCATCCCGATCATCACGCCGAACCAGACGAGGTCGATGCCCAGCAGCGCGGCGGCGGGGGCCAGCAGGGGGATGATGATGAAGGCGATCTCGAAGAAGTCCAGGAAGAACCCGAGGATGAAGATCGCCAGGTTCGCGACCAGCAGCAGCCCGATCTTGCCGCCGGGCAGGTTGGTCAGCAGGTCCTCGATCCAGATGTCGCCGTAGAGGCCGCGGAAGACCAGCG
>JAPPGI010000010.1 GCA_028874985.1 Gemmatimonadota bacterium
CGCCCGAAAAGGTGGAGCAGGAACCCGCCCGTGTCAACTCAAGGGCATAATCCCCCTTCGAAACAGGGCTGGAGGAGGGTGTTGCTCCCGACCTCCAGGTCTTGTTTCGGTATGGTGCCGCATACCTCCGGTGCCCGGTTGTTGAGCACCGACACGTCGAACTGCAGCTGGGCGGTCAGATCGTGGGGATCCGTCGCCACGACCGTAATGGTCGCGGAACCCGCCGAGATGCCCTCGACGCTGATGGCGGAGTCCGGCACGGCGACGGTGGCCACCCTTGCGTCCGACGACGACGCCCTCAGCGTCAGTTCCTCCCCCTCCGGGTCTTCGAAGCAGGGCATGAGACGCATGTGTTCGCCCCGGGACAGTGTTTGCTCCGGTATTCGGCCGCACGCCGCGGGAGGCTCGGAATCCTCTCCACACGCGAGAAGGCAGACGGCCGCGACCGGCAGCGGCAACCGGCGGACGAGGAACCGGCAACGCGACGGGGGTGAGTGGACGGGGGGAGGCGCGCGATTCATCAGACATTCCTTTTCCTGCGGAAAACGGCACTTGGTCGCCCACCAGCGGAATATGATCTGGTCGACTCCTAAGCGTAAGCGTCCGACCCGACCGGCACTACTACTCGCCCGGTTGTCGCGTTCCCGTGGCTTCCTGCCTCCCTGGCCGTGAGGAGCAGCGTGTTCATCCGATTCTTGGGAAGGTAGGCGGGGGGCTTCCCCCGCCCGCGTTCCATGAAGGCGGACTGGGATGGCCGGCTCTGGGCAGCCGGAAGTCCCCCTCCAGCACTGCATACACCGGGCGCCAGCGAGACGGTGCCGGCCAACGGGCTTTCGCGGCGGCGAATCCGCGGGGACTGACAGCCCGCGGGGCTGCCTCCTGGACCGTCACTTCGAAGGCGGTTGTGGCGGTCAACCCGCCGGGATCCGTCGCCGTCACCGTGATCGTCGTCATCCCGCTCGCGACTCCGGTCACGACCAGGGTGGTGGAGTCGGCCACCGCAGCCGTCGCGATGCCGGGATTCGCCGACCTGGCGGAGTAGATGAGCGGCTGGCCATCGGGGTCCACGAAGTAGTCGCCGAGGTCCCACTCCCTCGCATCACCCCTCATCACCGTCGCCGGACCCGGAGATCCCCGCGAAACCGGCGCCCGGTTCGGCACCAGCACCTGCACATCCAGCAGGGCGGCCATGCCTCCCGGATCCGTCGCCGAGACCGTAATGACCGCAGTACCCGGCGAGACGGCGGCAATCCTGAAGGAGCGTCCCAACACGATGACGGTGGCCACGTCGACGTCCGACGACGACGCGGCCAGGGTGAGCTCCTCCCCCTCCGGATCTTCGAAGCAGGGCTCGATAAGCCTCGATTGCCGCACGAACATCTCCTGCCGCGGCACCTGGCCGCATACCCGCGGCGGCCGGTTGGGAACGACCACTTCGAACTTCACCTCGGCGGTCAAGTCGTCGGGATCCGTAGCCACGACCGTAATGGTCGCCCTACCCGGCGATCGGCCCGCGATCTCGACGGCGGGCCCCTTGACGTTGACGGTTGCCGCTTCCACGTCGGACGACGATGCGGTCAGGACGAGCGGTTCCCCCTCCGGGTCTTTGAAGCAGGGCCGGACGACCGCGGTTTCCCCCACGAACACCGTTTGCGGTGGTATATCCTCGCATGCCTCGGGAGGCAGGGGCAGGAAGAAATAATCCTCCGCACACGCGAACAGGCACGCGACCGCCGGCAGAAGCGACAACCGGAGGATACGGGATCCCTGCCGCGGGACCGGTAACCGGATAGTAGTGGGCGAGCGATTCATCGGTTTGGTCCCTTCCTCGTTGCCGGCACCCCGCCGGGAAAGACGGCCTGACATCTGCTTTCCGACTTGGAACCATACGTCAGAACACCACCGACATTTCTGGCGTCCGGCACCCTCGTAGGTGAACCGTGTGCAGTGGGGCTCCCAGGGCTCCTGACTCGACCCCGTTCGTGTGGATCTTCTCGTCCTGCAGGTAGCGGACATACTCTCCGGCACCGTGCGCAACGCTCTCGAGGTTCTCCCGGCCCTTGTAGGCCTCGAACCACTTCACGGCAGCCCCCTCAGTGGCAAAACGCTCGGCCAACTCGATCAGGCTGATTCCCCCCGACCACCGTCACTACGAACTCGCTCGCGCCACTCAACCCGTCGGGATCCGTCGCCACGACCCTAATCGTCGCGGAACCAGACGACACGCCCTCGACACGCAGGGCTTGAACCAGCACGGCGGCGGTTGCCACCTCGGCGTCCGACGATGACGCACTCAGGGTGAGGAAGTCCGAGGAGCCGCCTGTAAAGCAAGGCTGGACAAGCTCGGTGTCTCCGATCGCTAACTGTACGTCCGACATGGGGTAGCACTCTTCCAGAGTGTCCGCACACGCGACAAGGCCGGCCACCGCGGCGAGGAGCGGCATCCAAGATACACGGCACCCGAGCCGCGGTATCGGTGATCGGATGGGGGTACGCGAGCGATTCATCGGTGTTTCCCTTCTTGTCAGGATGGTACCCGGCGAGCGTACGGACGGGAACCGGCGTGTCACCGGCGCAGTCCTTTTCCGTGGGGGTTGCCGCCCAACAGGGCGAGATCCCCGGGTGTCACTTGCTGTGAGTGAACATACGCGAACCCGGCACCATGGATTTCTGGCGCATCGGCCCGTTACCCCCGAAGTTGGGATCGGAGTGCGGGCGGTTGGACCACCCCAAGAACGAGTCGCTGGCAGCCAAATCGGGATCTTGACAGGTTCCGTGACAGATTAGGGGGGAAATATGTCAATTGCAAGGAACTGGCGGACCCGCGACCAGCTCCTGCGCGCCGTGCGCCAAGTCCGGCGCCGCTGGCGGCTGAAGCTCGTCCTGCGCGGACTCGCCCTCACGCTGGCCGGGACCCTTCTGGCCTTCCTCGTCTCCGCCTCCACCCTGGAGTTCCTGCGCTTCCAGCCCGGGGCCGTCATCGCCTTCCGGGTCGTGCTCTGGTTCGTCGTCGCATTCCTCCTCGTCCGCTCCGTGCTCTGGCCCCTGCTGCGCCCCGTCTCCGACGACCGCGTGGCGCTCTACCTGGAGGAGAACGAACCTTCGCTGCAGTCCCGGGTCCTGACCGCGGTCGAGTCCACCCGCAAGAGTGACGGAATGGAGCGTTCGCCACTGCTTCAGGAGGTGGTGAGACACGCGGTGCGGCAATGCCGCAAAATCGACTACGGCCGGGGCATCGAGCGGCCCTCGATCCGCCGCTCCACCGGCATGCTGGGGGGGCTCACCCTCGCCTCGGTACTGGTCATCGTCCTCGGCCCAGGCTTCCTGCGGCACGGCCTGTCGGCCCTCTTCCTCCCGGCCCGCGCGGCGGAGTCGGTCAACCCCTACAGCGTCGCCGTCCGGCCCGGCGACACCACCATTTCACGCAACTCCGACCTGATCGTCTCGGCGACCCTGCGCGGCTTCGACTCCGACGACGTCGTCCTGCATACCCGCGAGGAGGGGGCCGGCGGCTTCGTGGCCATGCCCATGATCGAGGACGGCGCCGGTTCCTTCGAGGGGCTGCTCCTCAACGTCGCCGGGGAGACCACCTACTACGTGGAGGCGGCGGGCGTGCGCTCCGGCACCTTCACCCTGGGCGTCGCCGACCTGCCCGCCGTGGACCGGCTCGCGATGGTCTACCACTTCCCGCGCTACACGGGGCTGGCGCCCCGCAGTTTCGAGTACGGCGGCGACGTGGCCGCACTGGCCGGCACCCGCGTGGCGCTGACGGTCACGCCCACGATCCCCTCGCCCGGCGCCCTCGTCGTGATGGACTCGGGCGACACGATCGCCCTGGAGGCCGGGCCGGAGGGAGCCTTCACGGGCGCCTTCACGGTGCGGGAGCGCGGCTTCTACGGCATCCGGTTCCTCACCCGCGAGGGGATCTGGGTCACCGGCGCCCCCGACTACCGGATCGACGTGCTGCACGATCAGGGCCCCTCGGTCTCCTTCGCCCGCCCCGGGCGCGACATCTCGGTCAGCGCCATCGAGGAGGTGTTCCTCGAAGCCCGCGCCGACGACGATCTGGGGCTGTCCGGGATCGACCTGGTCTACAGCGTGAACGGCGGCCCCTGGGACACGGTGCCCCTCTACGCCGCGTCCGGTTCGCCGCTGTCGGCCGTGACCGGGGGACACACCCTGTTCATGGAGGACTACGAGCTGGAGACGGGGGATCTGGTCGCCTACCACGCCATCGCGCGCGACAACGCACCGTCGCCGAACGAGGCCCTCACCGACATCTACTTCCTGCAGGTGCGTCCCTTCCAGCGCGACTACCGCGAGGCCCAGGGGGGAGGCGGCGGAGGGGGCGGCGGCGACGACGGCATGGAACAGGACCTGTCTGCGCTGCAGCGGCAGATCATTGCGGCCAGCTTCAACCTGGTGCGGGACCGCGACAGCTACGCTCCGGATGTCTGGGAGGAAAACGTGGTCAGCGTCGCGCTCAACCAGGAGCGGCTGCGCGAACAGGTGGAGACGCTGGCCCAGCGGATCGTCAACCGGGGGATCACCGGGGCGGACGAGTCCTTCCGGCGCATCGCCGAGGCCCTGCCGGTTGCGGTGGAGGCGATGAACGAGGCCGTCGACTCGCTGCGGGCGCTGAACCCCCGGGGCGCCATCGCGCCGGAGCAGCGATCGCTGCGGCAACTCCAGAAGGCGGAGGAGACGTACGAGCGCTTCGTATCGAGGGAGCAGCAGCAACAGGGTGGAGGCGGACAGGGCCGGCAGGGCCCCGGCGCCGAGGACCTTGCCGACCTGTTCGAGCTGGAGACCGACGCGCTCAGGAACCAGTACGAGACCGTGCAGAGGAGCCGGCAGGAGACCGCCGACCAGGCCGTCGACGAAGCGCTGGAGAAGCTGCGCGAGCTGGCTCGCCGCCAGGAACAGGAACTCGAACGGCAGCGCCGCCGCGCGGCCGCGCAGCAGGGGCGGCAGGGCGGGGGCGGGAGCCAGGCGGCGCGTGATCTGGCCGAGCAGGCCGACGAGGCCGCACGCCAGCTCGAACGGCTCTCGCGCGAGACGGGACAGCGGCAGCTGGAGGAGGTGGCGCGCGATCTGCAGCAGGCCGCCGACGCCATGCGCCGGTCCGCGGCCCAGCGTGGCAACGCCGGCGTCGCCGAGGCACAGTCGGCGCTGCGCCGCCTGCGCGAGGCGCGCGACCGGCTGGAGGAGGCGCAGGGCGAGCGACTGCAGCGCGACCTCGACGACGCGCGCGATCGAGTGGACGAACTCGCCCGCCGGCAGGAGGACATCGAGGAACGCATGGCCGCGCTGAGGAAGGCGGACCGGCCCTCACAGGATGAGATCGGGGAGATCCGCGAAACCAAGACGGAGATGGCCGAGGAGGTCGGGGATCTTCTGGCCAGTCTCGACCAGATGGCAGCGAGCGCGCGCCGCGACGGGGCCGACGGTGCCGGGGAGCTGGACGAGGCCATCGGTACGATCCGCGAAACCCAGCTGCGCGAGCGGCTCCTGTACTCGCGCGGCCTGGTGGGGCGTGCCGGGCAGGAGGAGTACGCCGAGGCCTTCGAGAACCAGACGGCCCAGGCCATCCAGTCGCTGCGGAACCGGCTGGAGGAGGCTGCCCAGGCTGTGGAGGGAGGCGTCGTGTCCGACTTCGAGACCGAGGCCATGGAGTCCGCCCGCGACCTCGCGCGCAGCCTGGAGTCGATGGAGCGCCGCATGCAGGCGGGGGCGCGCGGCGGGGGGGGGGCGAGAGAGGCGAACCCCTCCGACCGCGACCTCGAGCGAACGGGCGCCGGCGGTCCCCGGACCTTCGATCCCGACCAGATCAGGCAGGCGCGCCGCGAGGTCCGGGAGCGGTTGGGCGAGGCACGGATCCTCGCCGGGCTGATCGAGCGGACGAGCGCCGACCCGCGTGAACTCCAGGCCATGATCAACGCCATGCGGGCGCTTGACAGGGAACGCACCTACGCGGACCCCGAGGAGGTGCTCCGGCTGCAACGCGAACTCGTCGAGGGGATGAAGCAGCTGGAGTTCGAGCTGCGCCGCCAGTTCGCCGCGGACGAAGAGGACCGGATCCTGCTCTACAGGTCGGGGGATGTGCCGGAGGAGTACCGGGTGCTGGTCGAGGAGTACTACCGGGCGCTGGCGCGGGGGCGGGGGAGCGGGAGGTAGGCGGGTTTGAGCGCGGAGGCATGCGGCAACATCTCCACCCGCGACATCAAGGTCTCGACGGAGATCGCCGCCCCTGAGGACACCGTGTGGGAAGCGGTCTCCACCGGCTCCGGCCTCGCACGGTGGTTCTCGCCCTTCGCTTCGGTCCAGGAGGGCAAAGGCGGCACGGTGAGCGTGTCGTGGGTCGAAGGGGCCGACTGGCCGAGCCGGATTACGGTTTGGGAGCCGGGCAGGCACCTGCGTCTGGTGGACCTGTCAGATCCGGAAGCCGCCGCGGCGGGAAGGGCGCTCACCGTTGACTACCACCTGAGCACTCTCTGTGAATCTCCAACGCCCGGGACGGGAGTCTCGGCCCCTAGGGACGCCGCTCGCGGACATGAAGGTTCCGGCGGAAAGACCCGACTCCTACTCGTCAACTCGGGCCTGCCGGGCACGCCGGACTGGGACGAGCACTTCCACATGATGACGAACGGGTGGCGCTTCTTCCTCTGGAACTTGAAGCACGCGGTGGAGCGCCACCCGGGTGTTCCGCGCCGAATGCTCAGCGCGCGGCCGTGGGTGACGGGAAGCCGTGAGGAGGTGTGGCGGCGGTTGTTCGGAGTGGTGGAGGTGGGTGGGCGTGCGGTGGGCGTGCGTGCGGTCTTGCAGGAGGGTGGCGATCTTCACTCCGCTGGCGGTATCCATGCGCCGTCGCTCGCGGTGGGCGACCCCTTCCACTTCGTCCTCGATGGCGGTGATGTGCTCTCCGGGACCGTCGTGTTCGCGGATCGGCCGTGGGCGTTCGCGGGCATGGTGGAATCGCTCAACGACGGCGTGCTGCACGTGGAGATGGAGGGGAGCGGGGAGAGGTGGAGGATGGGGGTGTGGGTGTCGGTGTACGGGGTGGGGGAGGTGCGGTGTGGGGAGGTGGGTGAGGCGTTGGAGAGGACGATCGGCAGGCTGTTTCGGGGGGAGGGGTAGGGGGCAACTCTGGGGGAACGATGGCAGACTCGCGTATGGCGGCGTTGACGTACCGTATCGAGCACGGCGGTTCCGTCGCCTACGATGATCCGCCACCGTTTGAGCGAGACGAGCCCCGGTTTCGCCTGGAAGTCAAGGAAGGAACCGCGCGCTTCGAGTTCAAGGAACCCCTTGCTGCCAAGCGGACGGCGCAGGCGGCCGTAGCCGAGTACATCGACTCGTGGCAAATGAGCGCGGACTTGGAAACCGGGCCCAACTCACTCCTACTGGCCTTCGTGGACGCAGAGTTCGTGGACCACCAGTCGCAGGTAAGACTCGATAGCTTCCTGACGCCAAATCGACCTCCGATCCGAGAGTGGACGGGTGAAACCCCTACTTCCCTGAGCTCAGAGTCACTCCGTCCGGCCTCGGACAGAACCGCTGAACGCCAACGGCTGTCCCCGCATAGGCCGCTTGCGGGCTAACTGCCAACCCCAGGTCCCGGGCGTTGGATAGCTCGGTGAAGCAGTTGTCCTGCTTCCTGAAGGCAAGTCGTCCGTTGGTGGAGTTGACCCGCCGGCGCTCGTCGAGCGTTTTCTTCAACCGGTCCTCGTCGGACGACGAGGTCGAGAAGCTCACCCGTCACCTCACCCCGGGAGGCAACCTCCCCACGACGATCGTTGGCACGTCCATTTTGTCCAACTCGACCCACGCGGCCAGCCCATCCGGGCCGAAGGCGTCCGGCATGGGCGGATCGTCCGGCGGCAGGGTGCCGACGTAGCGTCCGTCGGGATTCCAGACATCGATCACGCCGATCGCTCCTTCCCAGGGGTCGCCCTCGCGCCGACGCCGCACCCAGAGCCCACCCTCCCACGTGGCCCTGATGGATACGACGACGGGTATCTCGTGGTTGAACCGCATGCCCTCGATGTCGGCGCGCATCTCCGCGACCATCGCCGCCATGAACTCCGGCGGCGCCCGGTCCGGTCCCTGCGGGTTGGCGGGGTCACCGTAGAGGCGCTCGAAGGTCGCCATGGCCGAATCCCGAACGGTCGTCTCGACCTCGGTGGTCACAGGCTCTGGACTGATGGGTCTTGCGATGGTGCCGATGGGTGCGCCGTCGCCCGCAACGAGCTTGATCGAATAGCCGGCGGAATCGGAATAGGCCACCGACCCGTCGGGCAGGACGTCGAAGAGCAGGCCCGGGTCGAACCTTCTCGGCTCGTCGGTGGCGTCGGACGCTTCCTCACCAGGTACCGGTTCCCGTACCTCGCCCGCCTTGACGATGGGTTCGGCGGTGGTGCCCGTCGATCCCAGGGTCAGTCGCTCCAGCCCGCGAGGACCGATGGTCGGGTTGGGCGATTCGATCCGTCGAAACTGATCTTGAACGACGTTGCTCATGCCGCGCGCCACCAGCGCGACGGCATCGGGATGCGGCCTGGCATCGTACCGGAACGCCATCATGCCATACCTCGCGACGTGGCCGGCCGCCATGTTCACCTGACGGTCGAAGGAGCCATCGGGAGCGAACACGACATAGGTGCCGCTTCCGCGGTCCGCCACGGCCACCGTACCGTCCCGCCAGACGTAGATGTCGTCTGGGCCGCTGAACTCCCCGGGGCCCTCGCCTCTCCGTCCCATGGTCCGGACGAGTCCGCCATCACGGTCCAGAACGGCGACGACCGCGACATCGGGGTTCAGGACGAACAGGTTGCCGCCGCCGTCGAACCCCAAGCTCGGAGGTGTCCCGAACTGAGCCCAATCGGGCGGGTCCATGTCACCCACCCTGAAAACCTCGACGAACTCCGCGGTCAGGGGACGATCGGTGTCCCGGTTGTCGTCCGGCACGTCGGAGCAGGCACCCGCCGCACCAGCCAGCACGAGGGTCCGCAGGGCTATTCGTGCGCTCACGGGGCTAATCATGTCGGTGTCAGTGGTCTTAGTCCTCTCGGAGTGGTTCGAATCCGGGTTCGAGAACCCCTGAAGAGAACGGGACTGAGGCGCCTCCGGCAAGCTTCGGCCGGACCGACCGGCGGGGCACTGCCCGGTGCCTTCCTGCGAGGATGAGTCGAGGGGAGCGACCCTTCGCGGCCAGCACGCGCCGCGGCACTTTCTGCCACCATCGCCTTGAGGCTATGATCCAGCACCCACCCAAACATCGCTCATCCTGCCATGCCCCCGACGATGACCCCACGCACAGCCATCCTGCGGATCTCACGCCGCCTCCCCTTCCCGACACTCGCAGCCCTCGCCGCAGCCACCCTTCTCACCACCCCGTCCCCCGCCCACCCCCAGGACACGACCACCGCCGACACCACCCCCGACCTCCGACAGGAGGGCCTCCCCCTCGCGCCCGGCCGCACCATCTCCACCAGCTTCACCGAGGGCTCGTGGATGTCGGTCGACGTGAGCCCGGACGGCCGGACCCTCGTCTTCGACTTCCTCGGCGACCTCTACACCATGCCGATCACGGGCGGCACCGCGACGCCCCTCACGCAGGGGATGGCCTTCGACGGCCAGCCGCGCTTCAGCCCGGACGGCACCCGGGTCGTCTTCACCTCCGACCGGAGCGGCGGCGAGGCGATCCACATCATCTCCCTGGACCTGACCGACACGTTACGGATCACCAAGGGCAAGTCGAGCGCCTACCAGTCCCCCGAGTGGACGCCCGACGGCAACTACGTCATCGCGACCCGGCAGGTCCCGGGGCAGGGCAAGCTCTGGATGTACCACGTGGACGGCGGCTCGGGAATCAAGCTGATCGACGAACCCGAGAACCGCCGCACCACCGGCGCGGCCTTCGGTCCGGACGACCGCTACATCTGGTATGCGTACCGCACCAACACCTGGGAGTACAACTCGGGAATGCGGCAGTACCAGCTCGCCGTCTACGACCGCGAGACGGGCGAATCGACGACCCGGTCGTTCCGCTACGGCGGTGCGTTCCGCCCGACCCTGAGCCCCGACGGGCGCTGGCTGGTCTACGGATCGCGCCATGTCGCGGAGACCGGACTCCGCATCCGGGACCTCGAGACCGGCGAGGAGCGGTGGCTGGCCTTCCCGGTGCAGCGCGACGACCAGGAGTCGCGCGCCACCCGCGACGCCTACCCGGGCATGTCGTTCACACCAGATTCGCGCGAGGTCGTGGCGTACTGGGGCGGCGGCATCTGGCGCGTGCCGGTCGACGGGTCCGAGCCGGTGCCGATCCCGTTCCGGGTCGACGCGGAGCTGGCCATCGGGCCCGAGGTCGACTTCGACTACCCCGTCGATGACACACCGACATTCGTCGCCAAGCAGGTGCGGGACGCGGTGCCGTCGCCGAGCGGGGACCGCATCGCCTTCTCGCTCATGGCGCGCGTGTACGTCATGCGGTGGCCCCACGGGACGCCCACCCGCCTCACCGACGCCGAGATCAACGAGCACATGCCCGCCTGGTCCCCCGACGGCCGGCGTATCGCCTACACGACCTGGGACGACGAGGTGGGCGGCCACATCCACGGCGTGGCCGCGGCCGGCGGCAGCCCACAGCGCCTCACCACCGCCCCGGCGCTCTACAACAACCCCGTCTGGTCGCCCGACGGCCAGCGTCTCGTCGCGGTGCGCGGCCCGGCGCGGGCCTACGACGAAGCCCTCACGCGGGGCGTTCCCGGCGGCGCCGACGACCTGGTCTGGATCCCGGCCCGCGGCGGCGACGCCACGGTGATCGCTCCGGCCCGCTACACCGCGCATCACTTCACCACGAACCCCGACCGGATCTACGCCTACGGCCGCGGCGAAGGTCTCGTCTCGTTCCGCTGGGACGGCACCGACAGGAAGGAACACGTGCGCGTGGTGGGCACCGGACCGCCCGGCTCGAGTTCGCCCGCCACCGCCTCGCTCGTGATGATGGCGCCCCGGGGCGACCAGGCGCTGGCCCGCGTCTACAACCACCTCTACACCGTCACCGTCCCGGTCGTGGGCGGCGACCCCCCGACGATCAACGTCGGCAACCCCGAGAGCGCGTCGTTCCCGGCGCGGCAGCTCACCGAGGTTGGCGGGGAGTTCCCCGCGTGGGGCCACGACGGGCGCACCGTGCACTGGACCATCGGCAACGCGCACCTGGTCTACAACCTGGATGACGCGCAGGCCTTCGAGGACTCGGTGGAGGCGGCGGCCCGCGAGGAGGAGGAGGACGAGGGCAAAGAGGAGGAGGCCGCGGAGGAAGAGCCTGCGGTCGAGGAAGCGGAAGCGGAGGGCGCCGGGGAGGAGGCCGAAGACGAGGACGACGAGGAGGCCCGCTACCGTCCGGTCGAGGTCCGCATCCAGGTCGAGTTCCCCCGCGACATCCCCCGGGGCGCGGTGCTCCTGACCGGCGCCCGCGTCATCACCATGGCGGGCGACGAAGTCATCGACCGGGGCGACATCCTCGTCGAGAACAACCGCATCGCCGCGGTCGGCCCGGCCGGCTCGCTCACCGTCCCCGAGGGCGCCGACACCCTCGACCTCTCCGGCAGGACCGTCGTCCCCGGCTTCGTCGACACGCACGCCCACCTGCGCGCACAGATCAACATCCTGCGCAGCCAGCCCTGGTCCTACGCCGCCAACCTGGCCTACGGCGTCACCACCACCCGCGACCCCCAGACCGGCACCACCGACGTCGTCAGCTACGAGGACTTGGTGCGCGCCGGCAGGATCCTGTCCCCGCGCATCTACTCCACCGGCCCGGGCGTCTTCTCGTCCGAGAACATCGAGGACCTCGACCACGCCCGCCACACGCTGCGCCGCTACAGCGACTACTACGACACCAAGACCATCAAGATGTACGCGGCCGGCAACCGCGAGCAGCGCCAGTGGATCATCGAGGCCGCCCGCGAGCTGGGACTCATGCCCACCACCGAGGGCGCGCTGGACACCAAGGTCAACATGACGATGGCCATCGACGGCTACTCGGGGGTGGAGCACAACATGCCCGGCTTCCCCATGTACGCCGACATGGTCGAACTGGTCGCGCAGTCGAAGATGGCGTACACCCCCACGATCCTGGTCACCTACGGCGGCCCCTGGGCCGAAAACTTCTTCTACGCCACCGAGGACGTGCTGAGCGACGAGAAGCTGGCCCGCTTCACCCCCTTCGAGGAGATCCACCAGAAGGCGACCCGCCGGTCCGCGGGCTGGTTCCACCCCGAGGTGCACACCATGGATCTGGTGTCGGCGTTCGTGCGCGACGTGATCCGGGCGGGGGGAAGGGCGGGGGTGGGCAGTCACGGCCAGTTGCAGGGGCTCGGCTACCACTGGGAGCTGTGGGCCACGCAGGCGGGCGGCATGACCGAACATGAAGCCTTGCAGGTCGCCACGATCCTCGGTGCGCACTCTCTCGGTCTGGACCGCGATCTCGGCTCGATCGAGGCGGGCAAGCTCGCCGACCTGGTCGTGCTCGACGCCAACCCGCTCGACGACATCCGCAACTCGAACGCGATCGAGCTGGTCATGATGAACGGGCGCCTGTACGACGGCGACACGCTCGACCAGGTGTGGCCGGAGCAGGTCACCGCCGGACCGTTCTACTGGCAGCGGGAGGGACCGCCGGAGGGGGAGTGAACGGGGACTCGACTCGCGGGATCCACGGCCCGGTCCACGGACTCGGCCCGGTTTCCCGGCCGTGACCGGTCCCGTCACCCCCGGCCTGGACCGCTTCGCCAGCGGGAAAGCCGCCGAGGCCGACGGCTTGCGCGACGGCCGGCTGGGCCTCATAGCGCATCCCGCGTCCGTCACCCCGGACCTGACCCACGCCGCGGATGCCATCCGCCAGGCCGGCTTCGACCTCCGCGCCCTCTTCGGCCCTCAGCACGGCGCCCGCGGCGAGAAGCAGGACAACATGATCGAGTCGGACCACTACGCGGACCCGGTCACCGGTCTCCCCGTGCACTCCCTCTACGGCGAGGTCCGCAAGCCGACGCCCGCCATGCTCGACGGTCTGGATGCCATCCTCTTCGACCTCCAGGACGTCGGCGTGCGCGTCTACACCTTCGTGTGGACGATGGCCCTGGCCATGGAGGCATGCGCCGAGGCGGGCATTCGCTTCGTCGTCCTGGACCGCCCCAACCCAATCGGCGGGATCCGGCGCGAAGGTCCCGTGTTGCGACCCGGCTACGAGTCTTTCGTGGGTCTCCACCCGGTCCCCCTCCGGCACGGTCTCACCTGCGGCGAGATGGCGAGCTGGCTGAACGAGGAACGCGGCATCGGCTGCGACCTCACCGTCATACCCTGCGAAGGCTGGCAGCGCTCGAAGCTCTGGTCCGACACCGGCCTGCCCTGGATAATGCCCAGCCCCAACCTCCCTGCCCCCGATTCCTGCGTCGTCTACCCCGGCATGGTGCTGCTGGAGGGCACCAACCTCTCCGAGGGACGCGGCACGACCCGTCCCTTCGAACTGTTCGGCGGCCCCTGGCTGGATCCGGCGGCGCTAACCGCACGGCTTGCCCGCGCCCGCCTCCCCGGCGTCCGTTTCCGTCCCTGCCACTTCGAACCCACCTTCCACAAGCACTCGGGCACGCTCTGCGGCGGCACCCAACTTCACGTTACCGACCCCCACGCCTTCGAGCCCGTCCGCACCGCCGTCGAAATCCTCGTCGCGGCCCGCGCGCTGGCCCCGCACGACTTCGCCTGGCGCCAACCCCCCTACGAATACGAGGAGACCCTGCCCCCCATCGACATCCTGTGGGGGCACTCCGGGCTGCGGGAAGGTGTCGAGGACGGTGCGGCCACCGACGAGATCCTGGAGGTGACGGAAGCCGATTTGAAGATGTTCGGCCAGTCCGTGGAACCGTACCTGATATACTGAGAGCCCCATGAACGACCACCACCCCGACCATCATGTCCGGCGTCAGGTCGGCGCGCGGGCAATCGACACCAGGAGGAAGTGATGACGATCCATTCCCGGGTGCGCCCGCCGGCGGTGGTGGCGGTCGCCGCAACCACAGTCGCATTCCCGACAGCCCGCGCAGCTGCGCAGCTTGTCACCGACGCCGAGTTCAGGCAGGCATGCGAGGTTCTCCGCCTCGGTGACGGGCTCGATGTCCCCGAGTGGCTCGCGTTCTCGAGGACACCGGCACTGAAGCTCGATCCCTCGGGCAGAATCTACCTGAGGGGTGGGGATCCGCAGGTCGCCGTGCTCGATCCCGATGGCGGCTTCGTGCGATACATCGGCGGCGAGGGCGAGGGACCCGGCGAGTTCTCCCACGTCGGTGGCTTCGGCTTCGTGGCAGACACGGTGTGGCTGCAGCACTTGTGGGAGTTGCATATTGCCTTCTTCGACTCGGCGGGTGAGCACATCAGGACCGAAATGGATCGAGGCCTGCCCAGTTCGGCCCCCTCGCTGCGGAGGACATCGATCCCGCTAGCCCGTGGGTACGGGTTCTACATTCCGCCGATCACGGACGCGGATCCGGCGAGCGGACCGAGCGGAGGCACGGACACCGGCGACGAGCGGAGCGGGAGCGGCCCCCGGCTGTCGATCACGCGCGCCCCGGAATTCAAGCGGGTCAAGCTGCCGATGCTCGTGGGACTCCGATCCGAAGAAGCCCGTGACACGTTGGCCTTCGGGTACAACTTCACGGCCATGATCACGCCGATGGGTACCCATGGCCATGAACCCTTCGTCACGCCACCACTCTACCGGATCCATCCGAACGGTGAAGGAGTCGTGACGGCCGATTGGGAACCGGACCATCCGGAAGAGGTGATTCTGCGCCACTATGACCTGACCGGCGGCTTGGCCGGCGAGGCCTTTATCGCATCGCGCTTGCGCAGGGTGTCTCCCGGAGCGCGCAGCGAATTCATCGACGAGGGCGTGGAAATGGCGGAACGGACCGTGGAAATGGCCCGCCGGTATGGCGGGGACGTCCCTACCAACCTTCGCGCCGCCGTCACCGAAGGCCTGCTCCTCTACGACTACTTCGAGCCCATTTCATCCTTCTTCCCAACCCACGACGAACGCGTGTGGCTCCGCGACGCGGCCCCGTCGGAGGACTACGAAGCCCTGTGGGTCGTTCTAGGCCCGGACGGCGAACCAGAGTTCCGCGTGCAGGCCCCGACCGGCATCATCTTCAAGGCTGCGCTCGGCGACCGGGTCTGGGGAACCGGCAGCACCGAGTTGGACGTGCCGTTCATCGTGCTCTACCAGGTCATCGAACAGGGTGAATGCGGGTAGCCGGCAGCCGGTCCGGCTCCTGCCGGTTTCAGCAACCCGTCAGCGCCGGTCCCCGTTTCTCCCGGGCGCATACGCCTCCACACGGATCTCCTCCGCGCGCTTCCGGGTGCACGCGATGTCGTAGGAGGTCTGCATCCTCAAGAGCGTGTCCATCCCGACACCGAACGCCTTCTCGAGACGGAGGGCCATGATGCTGGACAGACTCGAATGTCCGTTCAGCAGCGTCGACAGAGTGGGACGTGAAACGCCGAGAACCTCGGCGGCGGCGGCAACCGTCAGGCCATGGGGCTCGATAATCTCGGTTCTCACGAACGAACCGGGGTGAGGAGGGTTCTTCGTTTCCATGGCAGGACTCCATTGGCTTCACAGAAGGGGTGCGGCGATCTGTACCCTATTGACGCGTATGGGCGTCCGAGTGTTGCATCGGCCCGGCGGACGAGACAGACACGATCCTGGGTACACCGCGTCAGGGGACGATCATCGATTCACCCGGTGAATGCCCACAACTTGCGATTGGCAGCCGGGTTCCCCGCCCGCCCGACCCAAATCACCGAAACGCGAAGTCCACCACCAGCGGCAGATGGTCGGACTGTAGCGTGTCGGATTCGCGGATGCGGAGTCGCTCCAGCGCCTCCGGAGTCAGGTCGGCCGCGTCGAAGACAAACGCCCGCTCAACCTGCAGGACCGAACTCCGGTGCAGGACGTAGTCCAGACGGCCCGGAGAGAACGGGTCTCCTTCGCGCGTACTCCGCCACGTCGCCAGTGAACGATCGCGCAGACGCTCAATGCGGACGACAGCCAGATCGCCGCCTCCGCTTCCCAGGCCGGATCGCAGTACGTCCAGAGGGCGGGTGGAACCGACAAGATTGAGGTCACCGCCTATGACGACCCCGGCGTTCGGCCGATCGGCGATTGTGGCCGCCACCGCCCGGTTCAGCGTGCGCGCCTGGAGTTCCCGGAGCCGGTCCCGCGGGGAACCGTCGTACCCCGCGCTCTGCAGGTCCACCGGAACGAAGAGGATGGCGTGTTCGCCCGCCGTGACCCAGGCTCCCGTCGCCGACAGGCCGCCGTCCGCTTCCAACCGGGCAAGGACCGATGGCGGCGCCATGCGGGGCGCCTCCGGTTCGTTGCCGACCTCGCGCAACCACTCCTCCAGCGCGGACGGAGCGTGGTCGATCCTGGCCAGACCGACCTCGCCGCGCAGTTCCAGGTTCCTCGCCCCGACCGCGGTTCGCTGGCGACCTCCGCCCCGGGCCAGCCACCATTGCCACGACGATCCCTGCCCCGCCTCCAGGTCCCGGCCGAAGCGCACGAGGTCCGCCATGGTCACGGCGGCGTAGACCTCGTCAAGGAGAACCACGTCGGGGTCGAGCGCTTGCAGGACGCGCCGGAATGCCTCCGGGCGGTCCCGGAAGTTCCCGTCCGAGACGTTCCAGGTGACCACGCGCAGTGCATCGGGGGTTCGGTCCACGGCATCCGCCCCGAGCAGCGGCGGAGGTCCCGCGGGCGCCGTGACCAGCGTATGCGTGAACAACGGGGTCTCGTCGGCCACGGCCCCGGCTCGCAAGTACCGCAACCGTCCGGTCAGCCGGCTCCCGGCACCGGTCCCGCTCCGCGGTTCGCGCCGAGCCGCGGGATCGGCACTGTCAGATCGCTCCGCAAACGGATCCCACCGCATCCCGAGCCGGTCCAACCTCACCTCGAACCTGTCAGACGCGTGAGTCGGAGACACCAGAAGGGCGACGGACGACGCGCTCCCAATCTCGTTCGGACCGTGCTCGCCGATCCGCCGCACCCCCACGCCCGCCCCGCGCGCGTGTCCTGCCGTGTCCCATTGCCGGGACAGGACAATGGCCAGATTGGCGCCCTCCACGCCGCCGTACGACCCGCCCGTGCGCGCGTTTCCATCGACATCGAGTACAATCTCGACCGACCCCCGCATTCCCTGTGCGGTGACCGTATCGCCCATGTCGATCAGGAAGTGGATGAAGCGGCGGTCGTCCTGTACGAACACCGCGCCGAGGTCGACCGGGGAACCGGGTGGGGCATCCCCGGCGGGATCGGTTACGATCGCGGAAACGCCACTCCAGTCATCGAAGGCGCCATCCGTCCAGACGACTTCAGGGGGAGATGGGGACGGGTGCGTGGAGCCACACCCGCCGAGGGCGACCGGCCAGACGCCGGCGGCGAGCGCGGCCATGACGGTTTTGGGCATGGTCTGGAGGGAAGGCGGGGACGCTCCGGTCGGACGGGTCACCCAGCCATCATAGCCGACCCGGGTGGCCCGTGGAAGTAACGCACCCTACCTCCCTCGCGGCCCCCTTCCACCTCCGCGGCCCCGCAGCCCCCGCAACCCCTGCAGGCCCAGCCGGTACATGACCCGCACCATGAGATACTGTCCGAGCGACTCTGTGCGGGACTCCTGTATGTAGCTGGCGGAATTGGAGATGCTGACCGCCTGGTTCTGGTTGAGCAGGTCGTAGGCGCGGAGTTCGAATTCGGCCCGGTCGTTGAGGAGCCGACGCGAGACCCGTGCGTCCCAGCGCGCGACGTTGCGGCCGGGAGCGGCAGCCTCGCCGGAGGTCCGCGTACCCTGGGTGTACAGGTCTTCGTCGTACACCCGCCAGTTGAAGGTCGACCCGAGTGTCCACGCCCCCAGATAGAGTGTCGCGTTCGCGAAGTAGCGGCTGTTCACGTACTTGCGGTTCAGTGCCTGATTCAGCGAATACTCCACGTCATTGAAGGTGAAATTCGCGCCTGCGCGCACGTCGAACACGGTCTTGGTCCGGTTCTCCAGGCTGGCCTCCACGTAGTTCCTGACGACACGACTCCGGTTCGTTTCCCGGTTCACCAGCTCCCAGCCCCTGGAGTAGTTCACTCGGTACTCCAGGTCCACGTCGACGCCGAGCTTCCTGATGGGAGCACCGAAGGTCAGGCCGGTGTTGGCCGACCATTCCGGGGCGGTGTTGATCGGGCTGATCGTCTGAAACCCATGTTCGTCGAACACGCGCGCGCGTGCGATCGGGTTGCTGGTGTAGCTGAAGCCCGCCTGGGCAAACAGGTTGACGAAGCTGAACTGGTCGAAGAAGCGGTAGTCGGCGTTCAGCCGGTGGGAGTACTCCGGCTGCAGATCCGGATTCCCGACGTATACGTTGACCGGGTCACGGTTGTCGACAAACGGCTGGAGTTCGCTGAGGGACGGCTCCCGGGTGGACGTGTTGTAGCGAAAGCCGAGGTTCTGGCTCTCCTTCACCTGCCACTTGAAGTCCATGTTGGCGAGGAGATGCGTGTACCCGCTGGTGATGTCCGCGGCACGGTCCGCGATCTTCCCCTCCAGCGACGACCTCTGCCCCCGCAGTCCCACCGTGATCCAGGCTCTCTCGGTGTTCCGGCTCAAGCGGGATCCGGCGTTCAAGTAGCCGTAGGCGCGTTCGAACCCCGAACTCAGGTCGGCGTTGCGGATGCGCTCCGCTCCGGTGAGGTCGTAGACCGACTGGTCCTGGTCCTGGTCCACGGTGTTGCCCCTGCCGAAGATCTCCAGCGAATAGGTGCTCCCCAGCCGCTGCGTAAGCGAAAACCGCACGGAGTTGTTCCGGGTCCGGCCCTTGTTGTGCTGTTCCTGCAGCAGGTCCTCCACGGCTCCGCGCCCACCCCTGCCTTCACCCGCGATGGTCGACTCCAGACCGGTCTCGCGATCGGAGTCCTGCAGCCCGCCGCGGTATTCCGCCACGAGGCTGCGGCCACTGTCGCCCAGGCGCTTCCGCCACGTGAGCTGGGCATCGGCGCGCCACTCGGTTCCGTCAACGGCGACTGTGGTCACCGCGGTGTTGAGCGGCTGGCCGGAAGCCGTCTGGGTCACGCGGTTCTGGAATGACTCGAGAGACGAGGCCCCGGTGTTGAGATTGGCCCGAAGACGCAACTGGTGCCCCGGCGAAACGGTGTACTGCCCGTTCAGGTTCAGGCGGTGACCGCTGTTCCCGGACTCCTGTTTGCTCGTCTCGTCGACGAGAGAAGCGACGTTCGAACCGCGCAGCGCCTGCTGCTGCAGGGTCCTGTCTTCCTGGTTATCCACACCGCTCAGGAAATAGCTGGTCCTGATCCACCGATCGTTGTCGAAGTCGCGGCCGGCGTTCAGGCCGAGCCCCACCGACTCGCTGAATCCGCCACCGCCTCCGCCACCGCCTCCGCCACCACCCCGTCCACCCCCGGCGAGCGCGGCGGCGATGTCCTGTCGCGAAAAGCCCTCCTGGTTCACGTTGTTCGTGTTGGTGGTCAGGGCCAATTGCGCGGTCGGCGAAAAGCGGTTCAGGTTGAGCCTTCCGTCGTAGCGCAGTTGGTTGCCGGCGGAGGAGCCGATGCGGCCCTCGTTGTTCACGTCGCTCCCGAAGCCTCCGGCGGCCCTGCCGAAGTACCCCGCTCTGGCCTCCTCGCGGAGCTTCAGGTCGATCGTGCGCTCGTCTTCCCCATCGGGTATTCCCGTGAACTCGGCCATGTCCGATTGCTTGTCGTAGACGTCGACCTGTTTGACGGCATCGGCCGGCAGGTTGCGCGTGGCAATCGTCGGATCCCGGCCGAAGAACTCCTTGCCGTCCACGAGCACGTTCTCCACCTCTTCGCCCTGCGCGGTGATCGTCCCATCGGTGTCGACATCGATCCCGGGCAGGCGGCGCAGCAGGTCCTCGACCATCGCGTTGGGCGGGGTCGGGAAGGCGAGGACATTGTAGCTGAGCGTGTCCCGCCGGTTGATGAAGGGAACGTGCTCGATGCTCACCACCAGGGAGTCGACCGGGATCGCCTCCATGGTCATGGTGACCCGGCCCGCGTCCACATCGGTGTCGGTGACGTCGAGGTCGCGGCGAATGGTGGCGTAGCCGATCAGGGTAACCTGCAGGACGTACCCTCCCGGCGGCAGCCTCCTGATGATGAAGTGTCCGTCCCGGTTCGTCAGTGCGAACTTCACGAGCATCGAGTCCGCACGCGTCAGGGCCACCACCATGGCATTCTCCACCGCCCGCCCGGCGGAGTCCGCCACCGTGCCGCGCACTTCGTATTCCCGCTGCGCCCGGACGGGCGTCGCCAGGGCCGCAATCGCCGCCATACACGCCAGGACCGGCAGGAGTCGCACCTTCCCGCCCCGGCGGGCCCCGATCCGGCACGCAGGCACGCGTCGTCTCCGGACACTCACTGTCTGTTCTCCCATACCCCGCGGTTCGATCCGGGGGGCCTTCGTGACCTTGCCATCTCCTCGAGTCTCTCCCTGACGATCTGCTCGAATTCCTCGTACGATACCTCGTCGCCGTCTTCCGGCGGCCGAATCAGTCCGGCCTCCAGTTCCTTAAGCGCCACTTCCGTGGCCTGGTACTGCGTCTGTCCGTCGTTCAGCGACAGAACGAGGATCATCCCCGGCAACCCCCCGTACGATGCCGGCCCTCCCGGAACGGGGATCTGGGGTGTGAACCACGCCTCGACCGTAGTGCTGTCGTGCTGCGCGGTCGCCTTCATGACCGTGTACCCGAGGTGCTCCGCCTGCTCGACCGCGATTCGCCATCCGAGCGAGGGCCGCTCCCGCGTCACGCGGAAGGCGCGCCCCAGGAACCGGCGTGCTTCGACCATCGTCGCTTCCCCGTAGTCGAGGTAGGCGGCCTCCAGGGCACTCGCCTCAGCCGGACTCGTGCCCGGCCGCAACCCGAACCCGAACCGGCCCGCCATCCGCGCGCGGCGGGCATCGGATGCATCCGTGGCACGGTCCCCGCCACGAAAACGGCGGCCGGTCTCCGCGGGCCGACTCGCGGGCCGAATCATCAACGAACTCGTAGGGCCGAAATGCAGAAGCACCGTGCCGGTCCGGGGCGGGCGCTCCCGCGCCCTCTGCGCGAACGCGGGAGGGAGCTGAATGTCGCGTTTCACCACACGGGTGTATGTGATCGTCCCCTGTTGCGCGACCGCCGGGGCCGGCGGCACGAGGGCTATGAGGCCGACCGCGGCCAACCAAAAGGCGGTTCTGCCGCCGCCCGGCAGTCCGGTGGGGCCTGGCGGGATTGACCGGCCAACTCGAAGTAACGGGCGAAGCAGACGCATGTTGCCGGGTCTCCCTGGTAGACGGATCGCATCGGGCGCCGACGGGCAGGGCACTCAGGTGGCCGCGGCTTGTCCCGCTTACCTGGACACGCCGGCGCCCCCGACCGTTAGCTTTTCAAGAGCGGATCGGCAATGTTCCGAGCGAGTCTTCCGGTGAACTCCACCGTCGGAGACGGGGGTTTCGGCTCGCGGGGTGGCCGCTATCCACGGATTCCCAACGCCGTCCCGATCAAGCCGGGGGCGGCGGTGTCGGAGGCTCGGACTCGCAATCCCCGTTCCCCGAGTGGTCCCGAATCCCGTCCAGCCATTCCTGGAACTCGGCGTCCGCGGGAGCACAGAGATCGGTCTCCTGCCAATGGAAGAGCCCGAGGGACAACCCGATCAGGTCCCTTGGAAGAGGGCCACCAAGCGGATTGCCGGAAATAGACAGGTCCGTCAAGGTCGGAAGGTTTCCCAGCGCCCCTGGAACCGGGCCCGTCAGTTCGTTTCCGGAGAGATCGAGAATCCCCAGACTCGGCAAACTGCCCAATCTGGGCGGAATCGAGCCCGTCAGTTCGTTTCCGGAGAGATAGAGCTCCCTCAAACCGCTCAGGGACGGGAGGGAGGACGGAATGGAGCCCGTCAGATCGTTTTCGGAGAGATCGAGGAACCGCAGACTTTGGGATCTCCCGAGTGAACCCGGGATCTCACCTGTCAGCTGGTTGTCCGAGAGATCCAGGTACCACGGTCCGAACGGATTCAGGCTCCCCAGATACCCCATCTCGGGCGGAATCGCACCTGTCAGCCCGTTTTGGGATAGATCAAGGTCGAACATCCCATCCAGATTCTCAAACTCGGATGGAATCGAGCCCGTCAGCCCGTTTCTCGAAAGATCGAGGTCCCACAGATTGCCCAGCTCGCCCAGTTCGGGTGGAATGGAGCCCGTCAGTTCATTCCCGGAGAGATAGAGTCCTTCCAGATTGTTCAGATTCCCGAGTTCGGGCGGGATCGAGCCCGTCAGTTCGTTGGAGTCGATGCTGAGAGTCTTCAGGCTGTCCAGGTCACCGAGTTCGGGCGGGATCGATCCCGTCACTCCGTTGTCGCTGAAGGACAGAAACTCCACGGTCCGCAACTCACCCACTTCGGGAGGAACCGAACCCGTCAACCCGTTGCGAACAAGTTGCAGCGAGGTGACGTTCCCGGCACTGTCCGTGTATACGCCGTGCCAGGCGTCGAGCGGTGCGTCCGTCATCCAGTTGCCGTTGTTGCGCCAGCTGTCCCCGCCCATGGCCCGGTAGATCGCGTGCAACGCAAAGCGGGCGCCCGCCCGGACCGTGATCGTCGCCACTTCGCTCACCGTTCCCGCCGAGGCCTTCACGGTCGCAGTCCCGATCGCTCTTCCCGTGACCAGTCCGATTCCGCTGACGGTCGCCACCGATTGGTCGCTGCTCGACCAGTCGACCTCCATGTCCCGCATGATCCGCCCATTCTGGTCCCTTACCGTTGCGTCCAGCTGTACGGTAAGTCCGATATCCTCGAGCGTCGCGGTGTCTGGCGAGATCGAGACCGTGGTGGCCGTCGGCAAGTCCACCGGGTCTCCACATCCGCCCCAGACCGCCAAGGCCAACAGCGCCGGCGCCAACAGAAGCTCCCGGGAAACAGGTCGTCCCGTTCTTCGCATGATACACCCCCAATCCACCTGGATATCTCCCTAATGTGCGGGCCGCACACTAATCAGTCCGGTGCGGCCCGTCAAGCGGAACGGCAACTAAGCACGATTCCCGTCCCGAGCGCACCGCACGCCGGGGCGAACGGTCCTCCGAAAAACGCGCCGCCCGAACCTCACCGCCGAAGCCCGAAGCCCCCCCGCATCCCCAGCCGGTACGAGACCCGCAGCATCAGGTACTGGCGGAGCGACTCGGTGCGCGATTCCTGTATGTAGCTGGCCGTGTTGGAGATGTTGACCGACTGATTCTGGTTGAGCAGGTCATAGGCGCGGAGTTCGATCTCGGCGCGGTCGTCCAGCAGGCGTCGCGAGACGCGCGCGTCCCAGCGCGCGACGTTGCGCCCCGGAGCGTTCGACTCCCCGGTTGCCCGGGTATCCCGGGTGTAGAGGTTCTGGTCGTACACCCTCCAGTTGAAGGTCGATCGCAGGGTCCAGTCCCCCAGGTACAGGGTACCGTTCGCGAAGTAGCGCCGGTTTACGTAGTCGCGGTTCAGAGCCTGGTTGAGGGAATACTCCACGTCGTTGAAGGTGAAGCTCGCGCCGACGTCCACATCGAACCTCTCCTTGTTCCGGTTCTCCAGGCTGGCCTCGACGGTGTTCCTGACGGTGCGGTTCTCGTTCGGCCCCAGGTTCACCACCTCCGTTGTCTCGGAGTAGCGGATTCCGTACTCCAGGTCGACGTCGATGCCCAGCTTCCTGATAGGGGTCCCGAAGTTCACGTGGCCGTTCACCGACCACGAGGCATCCGTGTTGATCGGCGTGACCGTCTGGAATCCCTGGTCGTCGAAGACACGGGACCGGGCGATCGGGTTGTCGGTGTAGCTGAAGCTCGCCCGCGCGAACAGGTTGACGAAGCTGAACTGATCGAAGTAGCGGTAGTCGGTGCTCAAGCGATGGGAGTACTCGGGCTGCAGGCGGGGGTTGCCCACGTAGATGTTGACCGGATCCCTGTTGTCGACGAAGGGTTGCAATTCGTTCAGGGAGGGCTCGCGCGTGGAGGTTCGGTAGCTCAATCCGAGATGCTGGCCCTCCTTCACCTGCCACTTGAGGTCCACGTTGCCGAGCAGGTGGGTGTAGCCGTTGGCGATCGTCCCGTCCGCACCCGCGATCCTACCGTTCAGGTCGGATCTCTGCGCCCTGAGCCCCACCGTGATCCATTTGTTCTCGGCAGTGCGGCTCAGGCGGGCTCCGCCGTAGTAGTAGTTGTAGGTGCGCTTGAATCCCGAACTCAGCTCGCTGTTGCGCACCCGTTCGGACCCGGCCAGGTCATGGACATCCCGGTTCTGATCCTGGTTGACGGCGTTGCCCCGGCCGAAAACCTCGACGACGTAACGTTCGCCCAGCGGCTGGGTGAACGAGAGCCGCCCGGAGTTGTTCCACGTCCGTCCGGTGTTGGACTGCTCCTGGAGCAAATCCTCCTCATCTCCGCTTGCTCGGAACTCCCCCGTAGCGGTCGATTCCAGCCTGGCCAACCGGTCGGAGTCCTGAAATCCGCTACGGAACTCGGCAACGAGGCTGCGGCCTTCCTCTCCCATGCGCTTGCGCCAGGTGAGCTGGGCGTCCCCGCGCCAGTTGCCGCCGTCCATCCGGTAGTCGGTCAACGCGGTGTTCAGCGGCTGACCGGAGACCGTGCGCGTTTCACGCCGGACGAGCGACTCCGAATCCGACGATCCTCCGCTCCCGCTGACCCGGATCCGCAACTGGTGGCCCGGCGAGATGGAATACTGGCCGTTCACATTCACGCGGTGACCGGTGTTCCCCGACTCCTGGTCACGGGTCTCGTCAACGAACAAAGCGACGTCCGCGCCCCGGAGCGCCTGTTGCTGGAGTGTCTGGTCCTGCCGGCTGTCCGCGTCGCTGAGGAAATAACTGGACCTGATCCAACCCTTCTCACCGAAGTCCCGGCTCAGGTTCAGCCCCATCCCACGGGAGTCACCGAACCCTCCGCCACCCGAGGAAAACGCGCCGCTTCGCATCATCTCCTCAACCATGGCCCCTCCCCCCCCGCTGGCCATGACGAATTCGATGCCCTCCGTCGAAAACCCCGCCTGATTCACATTGTTGGTGCTTGCGTTGAAGGACATCTGCACAGTCGGGGAAAAGCGGTTCAGGGTCACCCTGCCGTCATACCGCAGATCGTTTCCGGCGGCGGTGCCCGGACGACCCTCACTGTTGAGGTCGCCCCCGAAACCGCCGGTCGCACGTCCGAAGTGCCCGCGCTTCGCCTCTTCCCGGAGCTTCAGGTCGATCGTCCGCTCGTCTTCGCCATCGGGTATTCCAGTGAACTCCGCCATGTCCGACTGCTTGTCGTAGACATCGACCTGCTTGACGGCGTCGGCCGGCAGGTTGCGTGTTGCGATCTTGGGGTCCTTCCCGAAGAACTCCTTGCCGTCCACCAGCACGTTCTCGACCTGTTCGCCCTGAGCCTTGATGCTCCCGTCGTTCTCGACCTCGATCCCGGGAAGCCGGCGCAGGAGATCCTCGACCATCGCGTTCGGCGCCGTGGGGAAAGCGAGGACGTTGTAGCTCAGCGTGTCGCCCCGGCTGATGAAGGGAACGTGCTCCACGCTGACGACGAGCGAATCCAGTTCCACCGGTGCAACCACCATTCGAACCGTGCCGGCATCGACGTCGCCGGCGGCGATCTCGAAGTCGCGGCGGTAGGTTTCGTAGCCGAGGAGCGTTACCTGCAGGATGTACCGGTTCGTGGTCAGCCCGGACACGGCGAACCGGCCGTCTCCGCCGGTGAGCCCGAACTTCGCCAGCACCGAGTCCGGGCGCGTGAGAGCGACGACCATCGCGTTGTTCAGCGGCATCCCGGCCGAATCCGTCACGAGCCCCCGCACCTCGTATTTCTCCTGGGCCTGGATGGGGGCGCCCATCATGACGATGGCCACGGCCAACGCGGAGACCGCGCACCGGACCGGCACCACCACGTACCGGGCGCTCATCGGCCGCCTCCGTTCCCGCGGCGACGCGCACCAAAGCGTTTCCGCATCTCCTCCGTCTTCTCCTCCACCATGTCGTCGTACTCTTCCTGCGACATTTCGTCGCCTTTTTCGGGTCTTCGGATGAGTCCTTCCTCGACATCCCCCAACGCGATCTCCGTAGCGAAGTACTTCGTGTGACCGTGGTCGACCGAGACCACCAGAATCATCCCCGGCAGACCCCCGTAGCGCCCCGGACCTCCCGCAACCGGAATCTGCGGGGTGAACCAGGCCTCGATGGCGGTGCTGTCGTGTTCGGCGGTGGCCTTGATCACCATGTATCCCAGGTGCTCGGCCTGCTCGCCGGTGAGGCGCCACTGGTACTCGGGCCGCTGGTGGACGACGCGAAAGGTGCGTCCCATGAACTGGTGGGTCTCGACCATCCGGCCCTCGCCGAGGTCCACGTAGGATTCCGCGGCCGGGCTCCGGCTGACGCTTGCCTTCTTCCCCATCCCCCTCATGCTCAAGAACATCGACATCTCGGCGACCATGCGCATCTCGAACATCCCCTCCCGGGTGCGCGCCTTCTTCTTCGGGGCCGGAACCAGAAGGGACGCCGACGGCTCGAAGTGCAGGAGCATGTCCTGGGACACAGCCGGGGGGATATCGAGCCCCATCATCGCCAATTCCGGTGGAAGCTCGACGTCGAGGTTTACGGAGTGGGTGTAGGTGATCGTGCCCTGCTGGCCCCCCAGGGGGGCCGGCCCGGCGAGCAGGAGTCCGAGCAGTCCGCAGATGAATCCGCGCGGGTGCAGAGACTTGTGAGGGGTTCCGCCGTGATGAGTCGTCCCGACCAAGATTCTCCTCCTGTGTCCTGCCGGGAAGACCGGTCCCGGCTTACGTCCACGTATGACAGCGGGTGGCGCTGGAATCGTTGCATTGCGGGGAGCGCGCTCGCGGCGGCCGCCCCACAACGGCGACCCCGGTGCGGACCCGGCCGTGCCCCGGCGTCAGCTCAGGGGCCTCCCCCCCCGTCTTCACCACCTTCCTCCTCCTCTTCTTCGGGCGCCTCCCAGAACTCGGGGTTCGGCGGTGTCGCGGCCGCGACGGCCGAGGCGTACAGCGCCGCGCCGAAGAAGATCCGGAAGTTGCCGAAGGGCTGGCCCCGCCACTGCGGTTTCATGCCGAGCAGTACGACACGGCCGGTGCCGTGCCTCACCTCGAGCGCCGCAGCGTAGCCCTGCAGGTGTTCCTCGCCCAGGAGGTAGCCGGACAGCAGAGGCGAACCGTCTTCGGGGTACCTGGCCAGCACCGCCCCCTCGAAGCCCTCCTCGGTGGTGAAGACGGGGCTGCGCCCCACGACGATCTTCGCGCGGGCGGGCATCCCGGACATGACCGGGTGGGAGGGATCCACCTCGATTTCGACGATCGAGCCGCTCATGAAGTAGTCGGCGGGTTCGAGATCGGCGGTCACGTTGCGCACCGGCAGGTGGAGTCGATCGATGGCGAACATGCTCGCGTTGTTCAGGGTGACGAGCGTGCCCCCGCCCCGCACGAAGGCGTCCAGTTCGCGTACCCCGCGCGCACCGATCCCGCCCTCGTAGCGGGGAGGCACCGACCCCCTTGTGAAACCGTTCACGATCTGCCCCGAGCCCATGTCGGCCACGATGATCACGTCGTAGCGGTCGCGCAGTCCACCGGCGAGCACATCGGCGTTGCGGAGGCTGTTGAAGTCGAATCCGTACATCTCGAGGAGCCAGCGCGACCAGCCCTCGTCCATGGATGGACTCCAGGGGCGGTAGAGTCCGATCCGCGGGCGTGCCAGCCGTACTCCGTCGCTGTTGCCGCCGCGCTCCGTGGCTCGGATGTGCAGACGGGACACCAGGTCTCTGCGGGCATTGTCCGACAGGCCGGTGATCGTGTAGCGACCGGAGGTGCCCGAGGCTCCGTCTTCCCCGGGAGCGCCCGGGACGAAACGCACCTGCGCACCGCCGGCCCAGGCCTGGTTGAGAGCCTTGAAGGCGTTGTTCTGCCCCGGATCGACGAAGAGCGCCCCACCCCCCGCGTCCCGCCCCGGCGGCGGCACGATGGCGGCCGCGACCGGGTGGCTGTCGAAGCCCACGCCGGGGGGCGAGTCGAACGGGGAGGCATCCTCGACCCCGGCGTCCCACGCGACCATTGCACCGCCCGCCTCCCCACCACCACCCAGCCCCGTCATCGCGCCGCGCACGTCGTCGCCCAGCGGCGAGGCCGCCTCCACCACCCGCACCCCCATCAGGTACGGCAGCGTCCATCCCGCCACGTCGTACGGCTGGTCCGGAGGACCTTCGGGGTACCGGCGCAGGTCCGGATAGTCCTGCACGTCGAAGAGCTGGCGCACGAAGTTGGCGAAGGGCTGGTCCATGGCGATCACCCAGGTCCCGGCAGGGTGCGAGATCCCGTCGTGGGAGACGGCCTTGCCCAGCCGGTGGACCTCGATCCCGTTGAAGGCCAGGCGGCGGAGCATCTCGACCGAGGCCACGGGGTCGCGCTGCTCCTGCGGGATGAAGTACGCGTACGGCGGCCCATCCGTATATTGCGCGATCACGTCGCGCCCCGACTGGTAGCGGTTGTAGAGGAGGTCGCGGCGGTACTTGGCCGCGAAGTCCAGCACCGAGATCGAAGCGGTCAGCATGTAGTCGACCGCGTCGCGCAGCCGCCACCAGCCGCCTTCCCAGGGGCTGCTGTAGAGCGACTGCGGACGCAGTTCGCGCGTGCGCGGCGGAAAGTCCTGAATCGTGTAGAAGCCGGGCGTCGCGTAGCGGTAGAGCCCCGTCTCGGTCAGGAACGACGCCACGTTGTGGAAGTTGTTGGCGTGGTCCATGAAGCCCGGGTACCAGTTGTCGAACCCCGTCCCCATGTGCGTCGCGCCCTTCTGGCCACGTTCCTCCAGCGCCTGCGCCATCGACATCCCGATCAGGTTGACGGTGCGCCACATGAGCGGGTGGACGTGCGGGGAGATCGGCTCGGCGAAGGGCGGGATCCAGATGCGCGTCGGGAAGGGCGAGCTCTGGTGGTGGTTGTAGAGGATCTGCGGCTCCCACTCGCGCGCCACCCGGGTGGCCATCCGCGACTCGATCTGGTTGATCATGTAGCCGTCGCGGTTGTTGTCGTGCCCGA
>JAPPGI010000104.1 GCA_028874985.1 Gemmatimonadota bacterium
TACTCTAATCATTTTACCCTCCCGCGTCTCCCCCCGCGTTGGCAGATAGGGACCTTGACGATTGGCATGGGGTGAGTGCGTGGCAGGGCAAGGTGAGCGGCCTGTCTCTCGACGACAACAACCTGGACGGCACGATTCCGCCGGAACTGGGGGGGCTGGACGAGCTGTTCTCCCTCGTTCTGCGGTACAACGAGCTCTCGGGCCCGATTCCGGCCGAACTCTCGAAGTTTCGGGGCCTTCGCGACCTGTTTCTGGACGACAACGGGATCACCGGGCGGCTGCCCCCCGAGCTGGGATATACGGGTGGGCTCGAGTACCTCACTGTGAGCGATACGGACCTCTCCGGCCCGGTCCCCCTCAGCTTCGCCAACCTGGAGCTGACCCGCTTCTACTTCGACAGGGGCGGCGTGTGCATCCCCGCCGGGCTCCGCGAGTGGGTGGACTCGATTCCCGAGAAGGAAGACAGGTACCAGCTCTGTACCGACAAGATCGTCATCGATCCGCCTTCGCTGTACCTGGAGGTTCACTCGCCCGGCGACACGGCCAGGCTCACGGCCGCGGTCATCAACGCGGAAGGCGACACGGTGCGGGACGCGGAGATCGCCTGGTCGAGCGCCGACACGGCCATCGCCACCGTCGATTCCACGGGGCTGGTCACCACGGTCGACTACGGCACCGTCGAGATCACGGCCACCTCGGATTCGCTCGCCGACACGGCCCGGGTGGAGATCGTCTTCAAGCTCAGCAACCGGCAGGTCCTCGACAGCCTCTACCGGGCCACCGGCGGCGAGAACTGGACCGACACCACCAACTGGCTGAGCGACGAACCGCTCTCGGAGTGGTACGGGGTCGAGACGAGCGACTCGGGTGAGGTGGTCGGCCTGTCACTCGACAACAACAACCTGACCGGCTCGATCCCGGACGTCCTTGCGGAGCTGGACAGCCTGGTCGCACTCGACCTGGGCGGGAATGCGCTCGAGGGTCGGTTGCCCCGGAGCCTGGGGGAAATGGACTCGCTCCGGTATCTCGACATCGGCGACAACGAGTTGAGCGGCGTGGTCCCGCGGGAGTTCTCCCGGCTTGAGCTGGACACCCTCTACGCCTCGGGCTCGGGCGTGTGCGTACCGCCCTCGCTGGGCGAGTGGTTCGAGGAGATCGAGGAGACCGACAGCGCGGCGCACTGCGTGGCCTCCATCGCGATCGAAGTCGTCGACCTGCCGTCGTTGAAGTTCTATGCGGCCGGCGAGACGGGCGACCTGTCGGCCACGTACGTGAGCGCCGAGGGCGACACCACGCTTGAGGTGACGGCGACCTGGTCGAGCGGGGACACGGCGGTCGTGTCGGTGAGCGCGACCGGGAAGGTGACCGCGGTCGGCTCCGGCGAGACGGAGATCACGGCCACCTACGACTCCATCGCCGGGACGATCGCCGCGGTGGTGGCGCTGCCGGAGAACGATCGCGATGTCCTGGAGATCCTCTACGACCGTGCGCGCGGAGACGGCTGGACCGAAGCGACCAACTGGCTGAGCGACGAGCCGCTCTCCGAGTGGGCGGGGGTCGAGACCGACGACAGCGGCCGGGTCGTGAAGCTGAGCCTGCGCGACAACAACGTGCGAGGTCCGCTCCACTCGTCGATCGGGCTCCTGGACAGGCTGGTCACCCTCGACCTGAGCCGGAACTGGATCTCCGGCCCGATCCTGGCCGAAGTGGGCGACCTCCCCCTGCTGCGCGACCTCACGCTGAGCGTCAACGGGTTTGTCGGAGAGCTTCCCTCCTCACTGGGCGCATTGGACAGCCTCCGGACCGTGAAAGTCGCGGCGACGAGCCTGTCCGGCCTGGTTCCCGCCTCATTCGAAGACCTCGAACTCGAGAGCTTCCTGGTGAACGGAACCGGCGTGTGCGTGCCCCCCTCGCTCGCCGAGTGGCTGGACTCGATCGCGGAGACCGACGATCCGCCCGAGTGCGCGAGCCGGGTGGTGGTCGAGCCCTCGTCTCTCACCTTCGAGGCGAGCGGCGACACGGCCCGGCTCGAGGCGACGGTCATCGATGCCGAGGGGAATGTCGTGGAGGATGCGGAGGTGACGTGGAAGAGCGGCGATACCAGGGTTGCGAGGGTCGGCGCGACGGGGCTGGTGTCGGCGCGTGCGACCGGAGTGACGGACGTGACCGCCACCTACGATTCGGTGACCTCCGCCGCGGCCGAGGTGGTGGTCAGACTGTCCGACGGCGACCGCACGGCGCTCGAGGCCTTCTACCGGGCGATGGGCGGCGACGACTGGAACGACAACACCAACTGGATGAGCGACGAACCGCTCGGGGAGTGGTACGGTGTCGACACATACGAGAACGGCCGCGTCAAGTACCTGGAACTGCAAAACAACAACCTGACCGGGCGGATCCCCGCCGAAATCGGGCTGCTGGACAGCCTGTTCAGCTTCAGACTGCGCGACGCCACCGTCACCGGCCCCATCCCGCCCGCGATCGGACGGCTGCAACGTCTCCGCGACCTGACCCTTCGCGAAACCGGACTGGAGGGCCCGCTTCCCCCCGAAATGGGCAACATGATGGGACTCGACTACCTGAGCCTGAGCTACACGGAGCTCTCCGGCCCCCTGCCCGAGACGTTCGCCGATCTCACGCTAAACCGTTTCTACCACTGGCGAACCGGCCTGTGCGTGCCGCGTTCGCTCGTGGAATGGTACGAGTCGACCGGAAACGACGATCCCCTCCCCTGCATCCCGGAGACCGCCGACCGGGAGGTGCTGGACAGCTTCTACGCCAAGACCGGCGGCGGGCGCTGGAACAGACGGGAGAATTGGCTGACCGGCAGGAGCCTGAACACGTGGAGCGGCATCGCCACCGACGAAGAGGGCTACGTCACCGAGATTTTCCTCCCGTGGAACAACCTCACGGACAGCATCCCTCCCGAGCTGGGCGACCTAACGCGGCTCGATGTGCTTTCCCTGTACGGAAACAACCTGACGGGGCGGATTCCCCCGGAACTGGGCAAGCTGACGACGGTCACGGAGTTGTCGCTGTCCAGCAACAAGCTGGAAGGACCGATTCCCCCCGAGATCGGAGGCATGGTGAGCGTCGACACCATGTGGCTCTCCTGGAACAAACTGTCGGGATCGATTCCGCCGGACTTCGGCAATCTCGCCAACCTCGAATACTTGGCGCTCTTCGAGAACCAGCTGAGCGGTCCCCTCCCGGCCGAATTCGGCAATCTGAAGAAGCTGAAGACCGCCAGGATGACACACAACAAGTTCGAGGGGCCGCTGCCGCCGGAGCTCGGCAACATGACCGCGCTCGAGGACCTCGGTCTCGGAGTAAACGAGATCACGGGCTCGCTTCCGCCCGAGCTCGGCAAGCTGCAGAACTTGGCGTACCTGGCGCTCGACAGCAACAAGCTGACCGGACAGATACCCCCCGAGATCGGTAACATGGTTTCGCTGAAAGAGCTGTTCCTGATGAGGAATCGGTTGTCGGGCGGCATTCCGCCGGAACTGGGCAAGCTGTCGAACCTGGAGTGGTTGTGGCTCTTCAACAACGAGTTGAGCGGGCCGATACCGGCGGAGCTCGGCAACCTTGCCAAGCTCGTGAGGATGTCCATGGGAGATAATGATCTCACCGACTCCATACCGCCCGAACTCGGGCAGCTGTCAGCGCTGGAGCGTCTGCATCTCGGGACCACCAAGCTCACGGGACCCATACCCGCGGAGCTCGGCAACCTGTCGTCGCTCGTGAGTCTGGACCTCTTCAATAGCGAATTGTCGGGATCCATCCCCGCCGAACTCGGCAACCTCTCCGCCCTGACCAACCTGGCGCTCTCCATCAATCAGCTCACGGGTACGATACCACCCGAACTTGGCGGGCTGTCCAAGCTGAAATCCCTGTTCCTCGATCGCAACGAACTGACGGGATCCATGTCGCCCGAACTCGGTGATCTTTCCTCACTTGTCACTCTGTGGCTCTTCGACAACAGTCTGTCAGGCACGCTTCCCCCCGAACTCGGCAACCTCGCCAAGCTGGAAACGTTCAATATCGATGACAACGAAGACCTCGAGGGCCTGATGCCCAGGAGCATGATGAATCTCCCGCTCGGCTACCTCGACATCTCCGACACCTGGATATGTCCGTACCTCGACGACGAGTTCCAGGAGTGGCTGGACGGCATCCCGGATGCTTACGGGCTGTGGTGTCCCTCCGCCGTGACCGAGCGGTACGCGCTGATGGAGCTCTACGACAGCACGGGCGGGGACGACTGGACCGACAACGCCAACTGGGACAGCGATGCCGAGCTGGACGACTGGTACGGCGTGACCGTGGAGGACTCGCTCGTGCGAGCGCTCAGGCTTCCCGGCAATGGTCTGGAGGGACCGCTGCCGCCCGCGCTCGGCAGCCTGCTGGGACTGGAGACCCTCGACCTCGCCGACAACGACCTCGCCGGAGGGGTGGCCATCGCGATCACGTCCGTCGACCCGCTCGACACGATCAGGATCAGCGACAACGAGGAGATGGAGGGACCGCTTCCCTTCCGCATGATCTACCTGGAAAACCTCAGGGCGCTCGAATACGACGACACGGGTCTCTGCGCGTCGCCGGCGCCCACCTTCCAGGAGTGGATCGATTCGCTTGATGTGGCGGAGGGCGCGACATGCGACAACCCGGACTCGGTCAGGCTGTCGCTGCCGGTTGTATACCTCACGCAGGCCATCCAGAGCCCCGAAGGCGACGTGCCGCTCATCTCGGATCGTGAAGCGCTGCTCAGGGTCTTCCTGGTCGGCGACCAGGAGAACGCTTTCTTCGAGCCGGAGGTCTTCGCGACCTTCACGCGCGCCGGCAGGGAAGTCCACCGGGTGGCTATGCCGAGCGAGCAGGACCGGCTGGCCACCGCAGCGGACGAAAGCGACCTGGTCAAGTCGTACAACGCGGTGATCCCCGCCAGGTACGTCAGGGACGGCACCGAACTGGTAATCGTGGCCGACTCCGCCGAGGTGATCCCGCGCGCCGAGGGCAGCCGGACGCGGTTCCCGGATACGGGGTCGGTGGCTCTCGACGTGATCGAGGTCCCGCCCTTCGAGCTGACGGTGGTGCCGGTGCTCTACGCGGACAAACCCGACTCGTCGATCTTCGAGTGGACCGACAACGTGGACGACGACAGCGAGGAAGTGGGTATGTTCAGGTACTCGTTCCCGATCGGCGAGTTCACCGCGACCTCCTGGGACACCGCGTATGTCACATCCCTCGACATGACCGAGGAGAACAACACGTGGCCCGTGCTCCTAGAGGTGGAAAAGGTGTACAAGTCCGCGGAGGCCTCGGGCTACTGGTACGCCGTGGCCAACGCTCCCCGCAAGGACGGCTACGTGCGCGGCATCGCGCGCCTGAACGGACTGGTGAGTTTCGGCAAGCCGTGGGACACCGAGCTCGCCCACGAGGTGGGCCACACCCTGGATCTCCTGCACGCCCCGTGCGGGGGCGCGCTCGGGACCGACCGCGACTTCCCATACGACAACGGGAGCATCGGCGTCTGGGGGTACGACTTCCGGGACGGCTCGGTGGTGTCTCCGCACCACCGCCGCGACATCATGGGGTACTGCTACGACCTGGGCTGGCTCAGCGACTACTACTTCGAGAAGGTGATCAAGGTTCGGGAGGACAAGGTCGAGGACTGGACGGGCGACGCGGTGCCCGGCGCCGGGCAGAAGGGCCAAATGCTGGTGCTGGCGGGCGGGGTGCTCAACGGCGAGCTGCGGATCGAGCCGGTGCATTCGATGTACACGACCCCGACGCTGCCCCGGGAGACCGGCCCCTACACCCTGGAGGGGATCACGAGAGGCGGCGGTGTCGAGTTCTCGCTGTCGTTCACGCCGGGCGAGGACATTGACGGCAACAAATACTTCCTCTTCTGGATCCCCATAGAGGAGGACTGGGAGGACACGCTGGACCGGATCACGCTCACGGGGCCCGAGGGCGAGGTGGCGTTGGACGACGACGACCCGCGCTCGCTCACCGTCGTGACCGATCCCGCCACCGGGCTGATCCGGGCGATCCTGCGCGACTGGGACCGGGCGCTGCCGGAGGCGCTGGGCGACACCGACGGACTCGAGGTGGTGACGACGCGGGGGCTCTTGGAGGCGGTCACGTTGCGGAGATGAGGCCCAAGGCCGGAAGCGGTCGCCAATGGGATCTCAACATGTGATCACGTCGCGCCTTGCCAGCCCGGCGCCACGACAGACCTTCGCGGGCACCGACGTAGGGCCGCATGTACCACTCCGCCTGCGGGTTCCGTCCTCCGCCCCACGTCGCGCAGCTCCGCTTGGGTCGGCACCCCCAAGTCGCGGGCCACTCGACACTCTATTACACTCTTGAGTATTTTTACTCAAGAGTGTAATATGTCCTCATGAGACCCTTCGAGCGCCCCCACGGAAGAGCCCTTCTCGCCCGACTCCGCGAAGAGCCCCGGTGGCTGATCATCGTCACCGGACCTCGCCAGACCGGCAAGACGACGCTCGTCAGCCAAGTCCTCGGGCGGATCGGCCGCCCATCGAACCACGTCGCCGTGGACACGCCGGACCCCACGACCGTGTCCGCCGCCACAAGTGTCCTCGGCGACGTCACGACCCTGACCACGGCCGCCTCCCTACCCCCTCCCGATCGAAGGGACGCTCGCTGGCTCGTCCGCAAGTGGGAAGAGGCGCGTCTCGCAGCCAAGTCCTCCGGGCGGGGCTTCGTCCTGGCGCTCGACGAGATCCAGAAGGTCCCGAACTGGTCCGAGACGGTGAAGGGACTCTGGGACCAGGACCGGCTCGCAGGTCTCCCGCTCCACGTCGTCCTGCTGGGTTCGGCTCCGCTCCTCATGCAGCGCGGGCTGACCGAGAGCCTGGCTGGGCGCTACGAGGTCCTGGAGCTCGCCCACTGGTCGTTCGCCGAGATGGCGGCGGCCTTCGACTTCGATCTCGACCGCTACCTCTACTTCGGCGGCTACCCGGGTCCGGCGCCCCTCGTTCGCGATGAGACCCGGTGGCGGAGCTTCATACTCCGGTCCGTGATCGAGCCCAACATCGAACGCGACATTCTCGCGCTGGAGCGGGTGGACAAGCCCTTCCTCCTCAAGCAGCTGTTCGGCCTCGGGGCGGAGTATTCCGGAGAGATCCTCTCGTACAACAAGATGCTCGGGCAACTGGACGAGGCGGGCAACACGACCACCCTGGCCCGCTATCTGGACCTGCTGTCCAGCGCCGGCCTGATCACCGGACTCTCGAAGTACGCCGGGCGTCCCCACCGGCGCCGGGCTTCGAGTCCCAAGCTCAACGTCCTGAACACCGCGCTCATGTCGGTCCACTCCGCCTACACCTTCGCGCAGGCGCGGGCCGACGGAACGCACTGGGGACATCTGGTGGAGAGCGCGGTCGGCGCGCACTTGGTCAACACCGGTGGTCCGGACTATCGCTTGTATTACTGGCGGGATCGAGGGCGAGAGGTGGACTTCGTCCTGGAGCACGGGCGGAGGCTGGTGGCGTTCGAGGTGAAGAGCGGTGGGCGGCGCGGCAACGTGAGCGGACTGGACGCGTTCGGGAAGAGCTTTCCGGTCAAGGCATCTCACATCGTCGGCAGGGGCGGAATCCCGGTGTCGGAATTCCTGCTGACACCTGCTCGGGAGTGGTTCGAGGGGTCATGAAGCACTTCGTCGAACGGACGTGCGCGGTGGTTCGCGGGCACGAGGAGGAACGAGGGGGGGAGGCGGAGTCGGGGCGTCGGGGCGAGACCGGGTCACATCCTCTGGAGGCGTTTCGGGAGGTGCCGGCGTACGTGCTGCTGGGGCCGCCGGGGGCCGGGAAGACGGAGGCGTTCAGGCGGGAGGCGCGGTGGGAAGGGATAGAGCCTGTTACCGCCCGCGACTTTTGGAAGTTGCTGCCGCGACCCGAGTGGCGGGGCAAGACGATCTACATCGACGGCCTTGACGAGGTCCGTGCGGGATCGGCCGATGGAACCACCCCGTTCGATGGGATCCGAACGAAGTTGCAGGAGCTGGGATTCCCTCGATTTCGGCTTTCCTGCCGCGAAGCGGACTGGTTCGGCGCCAACGACCGGGAGCGCCTGAGCGCAGTTGCTCCGAATCGTGTGGTACAGGTGCTGCGGCTGGATCCGCTGTCGGATCACGGAGTTCTCGAGATTCTCAGGCGGAACCATGACGTTGAGGATCCGGAGGCATTCGTGGCGCAGGCCGGAAAGCAGGGAGTGGAGGACCTCCTCCGGAATCCGCAGAACCTGCGTATGCTCGTGGCAGCCGTGGCCGAGGCGGACCCGGCGCGGCAGTGTCGCGGGCAGGGTGGCGCGACAGAGTGGCCGCGGACGAGGGCGGAGACCTTCGACATGGCCTGCCGCAGGCTGGTCTCGGAGGAGAATCCAGAGCACCAGATCGCCTTGAACGGCGAGGCCGACACGGAATCCCGGTTGGCGGCCGCCGGCGGTCTCTGCGCTCTTCTGCTCCTGGCCGGAAAGGCGGGCGTCACCCTACCGGGGGCCGCGCCCGACTCAAGTCACCCTCGTCTGGATCAGATTCCCGGTGGGAACCGGCAGCTCCTTCGGCATGCGGTCAGTACCGGTCTGTTCGCGATGCCTTCCGGGGGTCCCGAAGGCCGCCTCGCTCCCGGGCACCGGCAGATCGCCGAGTATCTTGCCGCGCGCCAGTTGGCTGCGCGGATTGCCCGAGGCCTCCCGGTCGGACGCGTGCTGGCGCTGATGACCGGATTCGACGGCGGCATCGTCTCCGAGTGTCGGGGTCTTGCCGCCTGGCTGGCTGCGCTGAGCATCGAGGCCCGGGCCGAGATCGTCGAACGCGACCCTCTCGGGGTGCTCCTGTACGGCGATGCTCGGCAATTCGGTCCTGACGACAAGCGCCTTGTCCTCCGGGCTTTGAGAGGGGAGATCCACCGGAACCCTCGGCTGGCGTCCTACTCGAGTGCGGACCCGCCTCTGCAGCCGCTTGTGGGCCCCGACCTGGAGGACGACATGCGCCAGGCGCTGACCGACCCGGCGCGGGACGAAGCGCACCAGTCCATCGCTCGCCTGATCTGCGAGGCCATCCGGGACGCCGCTCCCCGTCCCGGACTCGCGGACCCGCTGATGGCAGTCGTTCGGGACGACTCGTGGCCCACGCATATCCGACGCACCGCCCTGGAGGCGTACATTCGGGCCCGTCAGGACGATCCTGGCGTTTCCGTGACGCTTCGGACATTGCTCGACGATGTCTACACCAACGTCCTGGCGACCGAGGACGACGATCTGCTGGGTACTCTGATGGCGGAGTTGTATCCGGAGGACCTGTCGGTTGCGGACGTCGTCAACTACCTGCGTCAACCGGCTCGGCGCAACCCGTGGACCCGCTATGACAGGTTCTGGACGAAGGGGCTGATCGAGAAGTCGACCGTTCGGCAAATGGTACAGTTGCTCGATTCGCTGCAGGAGCCGATGGAGAAGCTGCGCGCGGAATGTGCGCGGACGCTCAAGAGGCCCCACCTGGTGGCACGAACTCCGAACATACTGCTGCGACGTGTTATCGATCTCTCGCCGGAGAGCGTCTCGCTGGAAAGGATCGTGTACTGGTTCGACTTCGCGGCCTGGCTCGAACTCAGCCTTGGCGGCGTGGTCCGCGATGCGGCGTACTTCCGCAAGTGGCTTTCCGAGCGACCCGCGGTCGGGCGGAAGCTCCGCGGCGAAGTGCGACTTGGTCGATTTTTCGAGGCCACGCTGCAAGACCTGAGAGAAGAGGGCGGCTCCTTGAAGGGGCGACGCAGCCCCCCCCGCGCGCGCCCGCCCCGAAACGACGGTCGCTTCGACGAGCTCAGGGACCTGTTCAAGAAGAACGAGTCGTCGCTACGCGCCAACGAATGCCGGGCAAACCTGCTCCATACCCTTGCCACGGCTTACTTCAACGGCTTCTCCGATGTGGTCGGCGAGACACCCGAAGAACGGCTGCGACACCTGCTCGGTGCCGACGGTGACTTGGTGGAGGCCGCTTTGGCCGGCTTGCGCGGAGCCATCCGCCGGCCGGACCTCCCCAAGTGGACAGAGGTCTCGAAGCTGGCCGCCGAGGGACGGACCCACTACCTGGCCTATCCGTTCATGGCGGGGCTGCAAGAGCTCTCCGCGGCCGCGGCGACCGGCGATTGCCGGCTCGGCGACTCGCAGGCCCGATTGGCCCTTGCAATCCACTTCGCTCTTCCCAGGATGGGTCAGGCGGACGACTCGCGGCACCCGCCTCGGTGGCTTCGGGATTGCGTGGCGCGCGAGCCGGACACGGTTGCGGACGTTTGGTCTCATTGCGCCCGTGGTCGGCTCGGTCGCGGGGAGCCATACCTGCCGGACGCCGGTCGTCTGGCCCGTGAACGCGAGTACGCACGATTGGCGCAGGCGGCGTCGCTGCCGCTGCTGAACGCCTTTCCGATCCGTTGCCGGGCGGGACAGCTTCCGATCCTGTCTTCTCTGCTCGCGGCCGGCGTCGCGCACGGGGCCAGGACGCAGCTGCTCGGGTTGGTTGAGACCAAGCTCGCCTACAGGAGCATGAACTCGAGCCAGAGGGTCCACTGGCTCACCGCGGGCCTGCTCCTGCAGCCGGGCGCGTATTGCGATCGGTTGGCTTCGTATGTCTCCGGCAACGTGCGCCGGATCCAGCGGTTGACGGAGATGATCCACGAACCTGCCGTCCTGCGTGCCTTGGCGGATCGGATGGACGCGACCGCCGTCGAGACGCTGATTCGTCTGATCGGGCCCTACACCACCGGACCGCCGGACACCGACAGATTCTATCGGGTGACTTGGCCGATACAAGCGGACGAGACTATTCACAGCTTCATAGACAGGCTCTCGGAGGATGCTTCCGAGGCGGCCGGGAAAGCGCTCGATTCCTTGGCCGGGGACGATCGCCTTGCAAGATGGCGATCCCGACTGCTTGATCGCCTGCATCGTCAGAAGAGCGTTCGCCGCGAAGCCGACTTCTCGCATCCAAGCCTGGAGCGGGTCGCCGAGGTGCTGGACAACGGGCGGCCCGCCAATGCGGCCGATCTGGCGGCGCTGGTTGTCGGTTTCTTGCAGCGTATCGGCCGTGACATCCGCGATGGCGCAAACTCAAGTTGGAAGGGGTGCTGGAATCTCGATCGATACGACCGCCCCACACGTTCCGGGCGGGAGAACGCCTGCCGTCGCGTACTCTTGGATCTGCTCCGGCCACGCCTGGACTCGCTCGGCATAGATGCCCAGCCGGGTGGTCGATACGCCGACGACAAGCGGGCGGACGTCCGCGTGTCCTATGGCGGCTTCAACATCCCCGTCGAGATCAAGAGGAGCTGCCACCGCGAACTCTGGAGCGCGATTCACACCCAGCTGATCGCCGGGTATGTCCGTGATCCCGGAGCCGACGGTTACGGCATCTATCTGGTGTTCTGGTTCGGAGACGCGGAGGGATGTCGTCCGACGCCCCGGTTGGGACCGTGGCCAAGGTCGTCCGAGGAGCTCCGGCGTGCGCTCCTCGACTCGCTTTCCGAGGCCGAACGCCGCAAGATCTCCGTCTGCGTGATCGATGTCTCGAATCCGCGAAGCCGAGCTCCCCAATCGCCACCTCGCGCGCTCACCGCCGCCGCCGGTTCAGCTTCCTGACTCCGACTCCCAGCGGTGACGAGGCCGATGGAGTAGCGGTAGTCGCTCTTGAACCGTCCTCCGATGTGACGCAGCCACGCCACGGGGCGCTCGCGCTTCTCGGATGTGTCGCCTCCTGCAGCCGGAACAGGATGCGCCGAAGACGCGGCACGAGATGCGGCGGCAGCCGAGCCCTACTCGTGGCCTTATTGGTGGTGTCGCGACGCCCCCAGTGGGCAGGCACCGTTCTCGGCGTTGAGGTTCCTACGCAACCCATGCGAATTCCGCATAGGTTCCGAACGGGAACCACCTCCCGAGACGGGCAGGGGGGTGGCCTCCGCTACCCCGGGCCCTCCGCGCACGCCCGTGCCAGCCCCACCGCCTCCACGCGCTCGTGCAGCCGAAAGCGCACGAATCCCGCGCGTCAACTCGCCCGGGCGGGTTTGGTGGGGTAGCCCGCCTCGCCGGGACGACATGCTGGTTCCGGCTCTTCGTCATGGTTCGACCCTCTTGTCTGCTGAACCGGGACATTAGGATAGTGATAGTGTAACTTTAGCTGTGTGTCCGATCGAGGAGGATGGGTTCGAGATGGGTGAGATGGTTGATGCGTTCTCCGCGACCCGTCAGGACTGATCGGCCCGCAGCAGCGCCCCCACCCGATCGAGGAATTCGCCACCGCCGCCGCAGTCGATGACGGCCTCCGCCACACCTTCCAGTCGGTCCGGATCGTCGGCACCCGCGAGCAGACGCGTAAGACGCCGCGCCGTCTCCGGGCCGAACCGCCGCCTCGCCTGGCGCACGATCATTCGAATCATCCGTGTGCGGCCTTCAAGGCGTCCCTCGTTCCGGGCGCTTGCCAGCCCCTCGTCGCGGACCTGCGCGAAGATCTCGATCATGGTGGCCATCGAACTTGTCTCCTTCAGCAGGGGGTGGTCGTACCTCGATACTAACACGGGCCGCAGCTCCCGACCAAGGCGTTCGCGGAGGCGCGGATCGGCGGCCGGCTCCAATGCGCGCTTGAGCGCGTCGATCCTGCGCCGCTGTTCGGCGGGCGTCGGACGCGGCCTGGAACTCGAGGTGGAACAGAACCCTCCGGGCGCCGCCGCGGCAGTCGGCGAGGAATAGCATGTCCGGGACGCGCCTGTCGAGCTGTGCGGAGACGAGCTCGTTGGGCAGCTCCGCGAGTGTGGCGAAGTCGACGGTCGAGGCCAGGTCGGGACGGCATCTTCGGGCGAGAAGCTCGATCATCCCAGGGGATCGCGAAGATCCTCTTGAGGATGGGATCCTGCATGCACGGCGTCTTCCGCGCTCGGGTGGAGTGGCGATCGGGACTCCAAGGTCGGCGGGCTGGACGGGCGGCTCCATGGTCGAATGGGTCCGAACCTGGGAACCGAGCGGGCCGGCGGCCGCGTCTCGCGGTGTTGACCGCAGACCACCGAGATGAGGTCTGTCGCGTATATCGAGACATCGGTCGTCGGCTATTTGACGGCTCGCCCGTCACCTGCACGCCCCACGAGCTGATGGAGGTCAGCCATGACGACCAATAGGGACGAGACGGTCAACGCAGCAGTGCAGGCCATCCGGGACGCCGGGGTCGTTGACGCAGCGCGGGCCATTGGGGACGACCAGGTGATCGCATCCGTGCGGGCCGCGAGAAACGCGTACGCGGCACTGCACGACCATGACATCGCGGCCATTTTCAAGGACATCAGAGCGGCGCAGGGAGCTTTGGGTCGCATGGGCGTTCGGGATTCCGAATGGCTGGTCCAGGCGGCAACGCAGCATCGGCAGCAGTCCGGCAAATGGAACGTTCGCTGGGTCCCGTCCTGGAGATACTGAATGAGTGGTCCGCCGCCGCAACGCCCGTTCTGGAGGAGTTCGACCGAATGGCCGCAGCGGCGGCCGAGGCCATGGAGACGCTTCAGCCCGCCGTGAAGAAGTTCCACGAACGAAGACAAGTCCACGACGCTTTGGACAAGGTGGGATGGCTTCCTCATCCCACCGTACCCTACCGGCTTGTCGAAGGATGCGGAGACGACCTTGCCCTGCTGGACGACCGCATCGCTGACTACTACCGCAGCCGGTGGCCCGAGATTCGCGACGAGATGGAGTCCGGCCTCGCCGAGTATCACATCGACGATGACGCGAGGGCGACGTTTCGGGAGGCCCTCATCGCCCACACCCGTCGCCGACCGTCGACGTCGGCGCGCTCGCCAGCATCCGGGAATGGCTACGGCGGAATGGAGTGGAACCATGAAGAACACCATGGAGATCGACGGATACAGGGCCCTCATTCAGTTCGATCCCGACATCGGCATGTCTCGGGGCGAGTTCATCGGCCTGAACGGCGGTGCGGACTTCTACGCGGCCGATGTGGACGGCCTCAGGAAGGAGGGAGCGGTCTCGTTGAAGGTGTTCCTGGAGATGTGCCGGGAGGACGGCGTCGAGCCGCGAAGGTCGTACTCGGGCAGATTCAATCTGCGTATTTCGCCGGAGCTGCACGCGCGTGCGGCGGCGGCCGCCGCGGCGGAGGGAAAGAGCCTCAATCAGTGGATCACCGGGACACTCGGCGCGATCCTGACGTGATGCGGGATGTTCGTCCCACCAAGAGGCCAGGATCCGCTGCCTCAGCCCCTCCGTGCACGCCCGTGTCAGCCTCAGCCCTACCGCTCACCCCGCTCCCCACACGTCCAGGTGGCGGGAAAAGACCTGGTCGAGGTCGATCCGCCCCACCCGCTCGTCCCCGAGCCGCACGGCGAGCTCGCCCGAGAGGCGCTCGTGCCCCGGATTGTCCCCGAAGCGCCAGACGTCGACGACATCCTCGACCGGATCCACGATCCAGTATTGCCGGACCCCGGATCGTGCGTACAGGTCGAGCTTGATCCCGCGGTCCCGGTGCGCGGTGGAGGGCGACAGGATCTCGACGACCAGGTCGGGAGCGCCAAGCACCTGCTTTTCGCCGATGATCTCCCGCCTCTCGTCGGACACGAAGATGAGGTCCGGTTGGACCCGGTCCCCGATACCCGGGAACTCGACCAGGAATGGGGCGTCGAATACCTCGCCGCGGCCCGCATCCTCCAGAATCCGCATCAGGGCCGCCTGCAGCCGCTTCGAAATCCGCTGGTGCCGGGTCACGGGCGCGGGGGTCACGTACAGCCGCCCCCCGATGAACTCGTAGCGGTTGCCGTCGTCCGGCATCCGGAGGACATCCTCCCACGTCTTCGGTGTCTTCGGTGTCTGCTGGGTCTGCATGGTGGACACATCATATCTCCCCGCTCTCGGGTGCGCGAACCTGCCCTCCGGGACGAAATGGTGCGGCGGTGCCGTCAACGTTCCGTCAATGCGGCTACGCCAGCCCCTCCGCACACGCGCGTGCCAGCCCCACCGCCTCCACGCGCTCGTGCAGCCGAAAGCGCGCCTCTCCCGGAATGAGGACGAAGGCCCGGTCCAGCCGGAGATCGGTCAGAGCCGTGTGGAGGGAGCGGGTCATCGCGGGCGCACTGGTGCGCTTCGCCTCGACGCCGATCCGCTCTCCTCCGCGCACCGTGAACAGGTCGATCTCGGCGCCGGTGTGGGTCGCCCAGTAGTGGCACCGGTCCCACGCCGCATCGAGAATCCGGACCGCCTCGTGGATCGCGAAGCCCTCCCACGACGCGCCGCACCTAGGGTGGCCCAGCAGCTCCCGTTCGCTGTCGATGTCCAGCAGCGAGTGGAGGAGGCCGGTGTCGGCGAGGTAGACCTTCGGCGCCTTGACCTGGCGCTTGCGCACGTTCTCGAACCAGGGGGTCAGCCTGCGAACCACAAGCGCATCGACCAGCGCATCCAGATAGCGGTTGGCCGTCGGCGCGCTGACGCCCAGCGACCTGCCCAGCTCCGCGGCGTTCCAGCGGTTGCCGTGGCAGTGGGCGACCATCGTCCAGAAGCGTCGCATGGTGGTTGCGGGCACGGTGACTCCAAGCTGGCCGAGATCTCGTGTCAGGAAGGTGGTGACGAACGCCGCGCGCCAAGCGACGCTGTCCGCCTCGTCGGATGCCAGAAAGGAGCGCGGGAAGCCGCCCCGAAGCCAGAGACGGTCGACCAGCTCGGGAGCCGTGCCGGTCTCGTCCAACCGGAAGGGATCCAGTGCGTGGTAGGCGATCCGTCCCGCGAGCGACTCGGACGACTGGCGCAGCAGTCCGGGGTCGGCGCTGCCGAGGACGAGGAAGGTGGCGCGGTTGTCCGGCCGGTCCACCAGCACGCGCAGAAGCCGGAAGAGGTCGCGGCTGTGCTGAACCTCGTCGATCACAACCAAGCCCTCGAGCGGCTCGAGGACCAGCTTCGGATCGGCGAAGCGCGCCAGATCGGTGGGATCCTCCAGGTCGAAGGTGGTGACCGGTCCGTCCACCCCTGCGGCCAGGGAGCGTGCCAGCGTGGTCTTGCCCACCTGGCGGGCACCTACGAGCCCCACGACCGGGAAGCGACGCAGATGACGCCGAAGGGCGGCCTCGTGGCCGGGACGAGGGCGTATGGGATGACGAGGGACGAGCACGATGGTGGAGGTAGGGGTGCGTGGGCGAGCCGTGCGTGAATCGCGGCCCAAAGACCTGGTGGTGCGTGGAAGGGGTAGCTTGGAGCACCGTCGAGCGATCTAATCTAGTGGAAAATCGAATTCGGTGCGTTCGATTTTCCCACTGCTTGTCCTCGCGATAGAGCACGTTGAGCGGCGTGTCGATCGGCTCACTGGCGAAACTTGCGCCCGAGCGAGTGCCGGCCTCCGCCGCGCTTCGGCTCCAGCTCCGCGAGCGTCTGCGCCTTCTTCCACCACCGAAACGCGGTAACTCGGCTCATGCACCCGCGGCATTGCCGGCGGCCGGGGGTACCCCCGGACCCCCGCAACGACATCTGCTGAACACGAGGAGAGCCGCTCTACGCGGGAGAGCCGCCCCTAGGCAGCCCCTCTCAAAGAAACCGCGGCACCCGCCGCCGATACTCCCGGTACTCATCCCCGTACTGCTCCTCCAGCCACTGCTCCTCGGCCAGCGGCGTAACCACGAAACACAGAGAGAGGAGCAGGTGCGTGGTCCACAGCAATACCGAGTTCGCGAGCACGCTCACGCCCACGAAGAAGACGATGTCGCCCAGGTACTGCGGGTTTCGCGTGAACCGGTAGGGACCGGCGGACACGAAGCCACCCTTCAGCCCGGTCGTATTCTTCCAGCCCACAGTGACCACTCCCCACAAGGCGAGCAGGCCGCCGAGCACCACCAGCGGGACCCCCGCGATGAACCGCAGCGGGCCCTGGAAGACCCAGGAGTCCCAGTCCATGAGCAGAAGAAGGACATTGATCGCGCAGACTGCGTAGAAGCCGACCCACGTCAGCAGGTATTGCCACGAACCACGGCCTGGGGGCGGCCAGAGTCGCCTGCCGGGGACGGCCACGGACCAGACTGCCCCCGTCAACGTAACGACGAGGATGACGACGGCGACGCCGAACAGGATCATGGGCATGTCGGTAACCCCCATGGTCAGGTCCGGGTTGTGGTGAGTGGAGTGCGCGGATGGCGTCTCGACGGGGAACGTCGGAAGGTTCGCGTGCAGCCTCCGGTCACGCAAGGCGAGTGGTGCCAAGACGTGAGAGCGTCGCTTGCGATGTCGGCCCAGCCGGCGGCTCGTTCGTGTCGGTCACCCGGTCCATGAGCGCGGCCAAGTTGGGTTCCCCGAAGCGGCCCGGGTCATGTTATCCAGCGGGCTCGTGGCACCATTAAGCGGTACGACCTCTGCCCCCTGCCGCACATGACCTATAGTTTCAGCTCCGCGGGGTGGCCACCCCAACCGACGTGGCCATGAACGTTATCCACGGACTGCTGGCGGAAGGTCGAGGGGCTGCTGATTGAGTTGGGAGCGGAGATCAGCGAGCGTGCGGGCTCCCGCGTCGGCGTGAGACTGTTTGGCGATCGGCGGGTATTCCATCGCCCGCACCCATCGCCGACCGTCGATGTCGGCGCGCTCGCCAGCATCCGGGAATGGCTACGGCGGAATGGAGTGGAACCATGAAGAACACCATGGAGATCGACGGATACAGGGCCCTCATTCAGTTCGATCCCGACATCGGCATGTCTCGGGGCGAGTTCATCGGCCTGAACGGCGGTGCGGACTTCTACGCGGCCGATGTGGACGGCCTCAGGAAGGAGGGAGCGGTCTCGTTGAAGGTGTTCCTGGAGATGTGCCGGGAGGACGGCGTCGAGCCGCGAAGGTCGTACTCGGGCAGATTCAATCTGCGTATTTCGCCGGAGCTGCACGCGCGTGCGGCGGCGGCCGCCGCGGCGGAGGGAAAGAGCCTCAATCAGTGGATCACCGGGACACTCGGCGCGATCCTGACGTGATGCGGGATGTTCGTCCCACCAAGAGGCCAGGATCCGCTGCCTCAGCCCCTCCGTGCACGCCCGTGTCAGCCTCAGCCCTACCGCTCACCCCGCTCCCCACACGTCCAGGTGGCGGGAAAAGACCTGGTCGAGGTCGATCCGCCCCACCCGCTCGTCCCCGAGCCGCACGGCGAGCTCGCCCGAGAGGCGCTCGTGCCCCGGATTGTCCCCGAAGCGCCAGACGTCGACGACATCCTCGACCGGATCCACGATCCAGTATTGCCGGACCCCGGATCGTGCGTACAGGTCGAGCTTGATCCCGCGGTCCCGGTGCGCGGTGGAGGGCGACAGGATCTCGACGACCAGGTCGGGAGCGCCAAGCACCTGCTTTTCGCCGATGATCTCCCGCCTCTCGTCGGACACGAAGATGAGGTCCGGTTGGACCCGGTCCCCGATACCCGGGAACTCGACCAGGAATGGGGCGTCGAATACCTCGCCGCGGCCCGCATCCTCCAGAATCCGCATCAGGGCCGCCTGCAGCCGCTTCGAAATCCGCTGGTGCCGGGTCACGGGCGCGGGGGTCACGTACAGCCGCCCCCCGATGAACTCGTAGCGGTTGCCGTCGTCCGGCATCCGGAGGACATCCTCCCACGTCTTCGGTGTCTTCGGTGTCTGCTGGGTCTGCATGGTGGACACATCATATCTCCCCGCTCTCGGGTGCGCGAACCTGCCCTCCGGGACGAAATGGTGCGGCGGTGCCGTCAACGTTCCGTCAATGCCGCTTCGCCATGCGCCTCGCGCGCCCGGTCATGTTTCCCTTCGAGACGAGCGTGGGTGGGGGGGAACCAAATCGGTCCTGCCGTCGCCTTTCGATAATGTTAGATTGGCGATCCAGTTTCTGACACATGAAGCACGGAGCGGACACCCATGAAGAGCCTGCCTGAACGGATCATAGCGCTTGCCGAGGCCGAGCCGGAGGCCACGCCGATCTGCCCGAGCGCGCTGCTGCACCTGGGCTCGAGGGGGGCCGTGGACCAGGCGCTGTCGCGGCTGGCGCGGTCCGGGCGGCTCCTGCGGATCTGCCGCGGGGTGTACATGCGGCCGATTGAGACGCGGTTCGGGCGCATTCCGCCGAGCATCGCCAAGTCGCTTCAGTCGCTCTCGGAGCTCTGGGGCGAGACGATCGTGCCGACCGGTGGCAGCGCGGCCAACTGGCTTGGGCTGACGGAGGGGGTTCCGGTCCGTTCGGTCTACCTGACGTCCGGCCGCAACCGGCGACTCTACTTCCGCAAGCACCCCGTCGAGCTGAGACATGCGCCACGCTGGCAGCTGACGGCCCCGCACCGGATGGCGGGCGTGGTCATCCGCGCCCTGGCATGGCTCGGCCCCCGTCACGTCGAGACCAGTCTGGATGCGGTTCTGCCGAAGCTTTCGAGGGAGGATCTGGCCGAGCTCGCAGCTGCGCGGGCGGTCATGCCCGGGTGGATGGCGGAACCGATTAGCAGGCGGCTGGCGCATGCCTGAGCTTCCCTCCTCAGCCGCGACCCCAAGGCCCCTCGCCGACCTGATCGCCCCAGGAGAGGGCCAGGCCACCGAGTTCGAGCGCGGCAAGGTGTCCGGCCTTGGGCGAGAGATCTGCGCATTCGCCAACAGCGAGGGCGGGGTGATCCTCCTTGGCGTGGATGACGACGGCACGGTCGTCGGGATCGGTCGGCACAACCGCGTGAAGTCCCAGGTCTAGTCCATCGCGCGGTCGGCGGATCCTCCGATCGCGGTCGAGGTCGAGAGCATCGGAGAGGTCGTGTGCGTCCGCGTGCCGTCGCAACGGGGCAAGCCCTACTCATTCGGCGGCAGGTTCTTCATGCGCGACGGCGCATCCTCACAGCAGATGTCGCGGGACGAAGTCCACGAGCTCTTCCACGCGGTCGGCGCGATCGTCTGCGGGTTGTTCCGGGGCACGGACAAGACGCACATCGTCGACCGACGTGGCTTCGACGGCGACGTGTGCACCATGATCGACGACGCGATGGCGTGGATCGAGTCCAAGATCAACGTGAACTACATCATCACCGGGGCCGTGCGCCGCCAGGAGCGCCCGGAGCTGCCGCTGGACGCGATTCGCGAGGCCGTGGTCAACGCAGTCGCCCACCGGGACTACCGCTCCAACGCCTCGGTCCACATCTACCTGTTTCACGACCGGCTGGAGGTTGTGAGCCCGGGCGGCCTCCCGCCCGGCATGACCGAGGCGGATCTCGGCGTCCGCAGCGCGCCGCGAAACCGGCTCCTGTTCCGCCTCCTGCACCGGATGGACGCCGTGGAGCACATCGGCACGGGCGTCCGCCGCATCCGCGACCTGTGTCGGGAGTGGGACGTGGCCGCACCGATCTTCGACATCTCGGACCACTGGGTGACGGTGACGTTCCCTCGGCCGGCGGTGAGCCGTCAGGAGTCTCGGACGGTCCACGACCGAGGACGACATAGCGTTCGCCGCGCACCGTGCGGTTGAGGCGGTCCAGTACGTCCGGGAAATGGCTGGGGAGGCTGTCTGATGCGCTTGACCGAAGCGGCCGAGCGGGTGTTCGCCCGGCATGAGACCTTCCATCGGCTCTACCGGCGCGAGGCGCGCAAGATATTCGCCGAGCGGCTGGAGGCCGTGCTGGGCCGCTTCCCCGACTCGGACCGCTTCCGTCCCGCCGGGCTGATCGTGCGGTGGACGGAGGTGGTTCGCGCGATGTCGGCGCGGGCGTAACTATTCTTGCCGCTCACAGATCATTGTAATTCTGCCGGAATGAGAGTCATAAATCTGCCTCTATAGTCGTTATATTTCTGCCGTTATACGTTGCGCAAGTCTGCCCGTTGAAGTTACGTTCCGGTGATCGCGCACCCGTGGCGCGACGCTCCTCCACCCTGCGAGATTCCGCCAATGAAACGATACCTCCCCCGCACCGTGGATCAGGAGATGCGCGAACTCCTCGGTGCCACCGGCTGCGTGGTGATCGAAGGGGTGCGGGGGTGCGGCAAGACCACGACCGCGAGGGAGTTCGCCGCGAGCGAGGTCCAGCTTGATGTCGACGAGGATGCCCGACACCTGGCAGAGGCCGATCCGGCAGTGGTCCTGAAGGGGCCGCCGCCGCGCCTCATCGACGAGTGGCAGCTGGAGCCCAGGATCTGGAACCATGTGAGACGGGCTGTCGATGACCGGCGGGCACCCAGCCAATTCATCCTCACGGGGTCGGCCATTCCCGCGGACGACGCCACCCGGCACACGGGAATGCGCCGCATCGTCCGACTTCGCCTGCGCCCATTGTCGCTGCACGAGGCGGGACGGTCATCGGGCGCCATCTCGTTGAAGCGCATGCTGGCGGGGGAACCTCCCGAGTCCGGACAACACGCGATTCCTGTCAGTGAGATGGCCGAACTCATCTGCCGGGGAGGATGGCCCGAAAGCGTGGACTGGCCGCTGGCACGCGCCCTGCGGGCGAATCGCGGCCAGGTGGACGAGGTGGCCCGCGTGGACATTCGGGGGGTGGATGGCGTCCGCCGGGATCCGCAACGCGTGAGGCTGCTCCTGCGCTCGCTGGCCCGGAACGTGGGCACGGCCGTTGCGACATCGAAGCTCGCCGCGGACCTGGGAGCCCGTGACAACGGATCCATGAAGCCGCACACCGCCGCGGACTACCTCAACGCCCTTGAGAGGATCATGATCGTGGAGAACCAGCCGGCATGGGCGACGCACCTGCGCTCGCGGGCGGTCCTCCGCAAACGCCCGATCCGACATTTCGTCGATCCATCTCTGGCCGCAGCCGCGCTGGGCACCGATCCCGAGCGATTGCTCAGGGACTTCAGATTCCTCGGACTCCTCTTCGAGTCGATGGTCATTCGCGACCTCCGCGTGTACGCCCAGGCCGCCGACGCCGAAGTCTTCCACTACCGGGAGGACGGACGGCTCGAGGTCGATGCCGTGGTGCAGGCCCGCGACGGACGTTGGGCGGCCTTTGAGATGAAACTGGGTCCGAGGAGGGTCGAGGAGGGGGCCCGCAATCTGCTCAGGCTCGCCGGACGCGTGGATCCGGAAAGGGTCGGCCCACCCCAGGCCCTGGGCGTGATCGTTGCGAGCGGCTACGGATACGAAAGGCCGGACGGAGTGGCGGTGATCCCGATGGGGGCGCTCGGGCCGTAGTCCGTGGACGGGAGCTGGTGCGGGATCTCCTCGACCAGGTCTTCCACGGGTCGGCGGCGGCGCTGGTTCAGACCCTGGTCCGGGGTGAGGCGCTGTCGGCACAGGAGAGCGCGGAGATCCGGAAGTTGCTGGCCAGGATGGCGGAAGAGGAGCAAGAAGATGCTTGAGTTGCTGGAAGGAATCGGTAGCGGGGGCGTCTGGCCGCTCTGGGCTCCGGTCTTCGCCTGGACGGGGCTTGCCGGGGTGGCGGCGTTCGTACTCGGTCGCATGCGCGGCCTTCACCCAATCGCGGGATACCGGTTGCGGCAGGCCCTGTTGCTCGCTCTGCCGGTGTCGGTTCTGGCCGCGCCCTGGGTCCCCGGGCTGTTGCCGCCCGCACCTCCCCCTGTTGACCCGCTGCTGTCGGTGAATTGAGCCGCGCCGGCGCCATCGGTTGCGGGCGGCATGGCCCTCGGTGCCGATCCGCGTCCTGGCGTGGACATTGCCCTGGTCGTGCTCGGCGCCGCGACGGTCGCGATCGTCATGCTGGCGATGGGACGGCTCGCCTTGCTGGTGACCGACCTTCGGCAGCTGCGGAAGCTCCGGCAGCTGGCCGCCCGTGTCGACGATCCTGCCCCGCCGCGAAGGCTGCGCGCATTGGCGGAGCAACTCGGCGTCCGCCGGCCGGTGGTTCTGCTGGCAGGCCCCCCGGGCAGCGCCCTCATGACCTTCGGCGCGTGGCGGCCCATCATCATGGTCCCGCGGGCGCTGCTGGATTCCCCCGAGTCGCTGGATGCCGTCCTCGTGCTCGAGCTCGTCCATATTCGCCGCGCGGATTACTCGTGGGCCCTGCTGGACTGTCCCAGCCGTATTCGGCGAGGTCGGCGCGGCGCACCACTTCCCAGCTCTCTCCCAGGAAGACGCAATCGTCGCAGTGGGCGGCGAGCGGTGTGAAGGGCGCGAACGCCAGGGTGGCGAGAAGTGCGAAGAGGGGTGCGGCGCGGACAGGCCGGAAGACTCGGTGTGTCATGGAACCTCCAGAATCGTGTGACGAGGTTTGGCGTCGGGGGGACGGTGACGGCAAGACCTTGGATCCCGGCGAATCCGGCCGTGAAGCGTTTATCTCAGGTTCCCGAGGCTACCGTACCGATCACGTCCAGCTTTTCACGCACTTCGTCATCGATCCCGCCGTCGGGGATGTACTCGACCAAGCGGTGCAACTCCCTTTTCGGCATCGTGTTGTAGAGCCCAAGCTCGGCAAAGTACGACTTGAAGAGTGGAACCAGGAATTCGTCGCTGACCTTCAGGTCGCCTCCCCACGGAGATGGCTTGCCAAGGGCCTGGAAGGCGGATTCCGTCCTGGCGATGGCGTCCCGCATGGCCTGTTCACGGGCTGGTCGAAAAATCGGTCCGGGCGAGTGGGGCGATGCCGACTCACGTGCGAACGTCTCCAACGTTTCGCTAGAACACAGGTAGTTTTCGATTTCCCGCCTGCGCCACACCAGGAAGGTGACGCCCCCGTTCGCCGGGTGTTGATCCAGGCGGTCGAACAGGGCGACGCCCCTCAGTTCGGGGAAAGCTTCCCTGAGGCCGTGGAAGTGCTCCCTGACCTTGTTGGGCTGGTTGGCGACCGCCTTGGTGAACGGTTTCGCAAGCGCTTCAAGGGCCGGTCCATGATCCAGCCTTCGCGCGAACGCCCGGAGAATGTCGAGATCGGTGGAATCCTCGGTATAGAGGACCCACCCGGTCTGTTCGGCTTGGTGATACTGGTCCCAGCCGATCAGAGCCAGTGCCTTCCGCACCTGTGCGCTGCTGCTCCCCATGCGATGGGGTCGGCCGACGAATGCGATCACCGTGTCGTTTCCCGCGGCGTCGTTCAGGAGCACTTCGGAATGTGTCGCGACGATGACCTGCCCTCCCGTCTCGCGCGCGGCTCGGGTGAGGGACCGGTAGGCGTCTCGCTGACGAAGGATTTCGAGGTGGGCGTCGGGCTCGTCCAGGAGGAGGATCGCGCCCGGCTTCGCGCCCAGGTAGGCGAGGAGCAAGAGCGTCTGCTGCATGCCCCGGCCAGCGGCGGACAGGTCGAGCGTGCGCCCATGCTCCTTGTAGGACATGGTGATCTCGCCTCGTTGCGGCACGTAGTTCGGGTCGTCGAGGGAGACGCCGAAGAGGGTTCGGAGGCGTTTCACGACCCCTGCCCATTTCTCGCGGTCACTCTCCCAGAGCGCGTAGCAGATGTTCCGCAGTACATCGGCGGTGCGTCCCTCACCGATGCGGACGTCGATGGCCCCTGGATCCATACGGGGCTCATTGGCCGCCAATCCCGACATGGGGCCCAGGAACGCCGTGGGCGTCTTGAGCACCTCCGCTGGTACAGGCATGCGGCCCGAATCCGAGCCGGTGGTCCGCATGGACCGGCAATACACCGACTCCGGGTTGGCGTAGTCGAACTCCATCCCGCACCGCCACTCTTTCCCGTCGGCCGATACGCCATCGACCAGGATGTCGATGAGGATGTTGGGTGGGACCTGCCTTCCGTGGCGAACGTTCTGGTTGCGCCAAAGCAACCTGGCCGTCGGCACCGGCACCGACACGATATCGCGCCTGCCGACCGTCACCCCGGGCCGCTTCGCGGGAACCCTCCGATCAGCGTATTTCTCGCTCCACATCCGTAGCCCGCAGTCCCATAGCGCGAGCGCCTGCATCGCGGTGGTCTTACCCGAGTTGTTGGGTCCCACGAACACGACAGGATCGCCAAGTTCAATGTCGAGTTGTTCGAATCTCTTGAAATTGCGTACCCGGAGTCGTGTCAGCATCTACTCTCCCTCCCCCTCCACCCCCAGCCGCCCCATGTGAAACGCCAGCTCCATCGCCGCGTTCCTCACGCTGCGGCTGAACGTCCGCCCCCCCGCGGGCCCCGCCCGTGGATCGTAGTCCAGAATCACCGGCAGAGCCGTCGCGGTGCCAGTCCTCGCCGAACTCGCCGCCGCCCCGCAGCGTCGCGATCGCGTAGACGCCGCCCCGCTCCATCCACACCGCGGCCCTCGAATCGAAACGGAGCAGGAGGTTGACGTTGAAGCCGCCGTAGCCGTAGAGCAGCGTGGGCGTGTCGCCGCGGGTTCGTAACCCTTGCGGTGGGCCACGTAGAGGGGACCGCGGGTGCCGTCGGCCGAGGTGTACCAGTAGCCGGTCAGGAGATCGTCCGCCTCGGGGAGCACGACGCGCCAGTTGGCGGGGTCGGGGTCGGGGCTGGCGGGGTCCACCGCGACGATCCGGTTCCTCAGCGCGTCCAGGTTCGTCAGCAGCCCGAGTTCGTCCTCCACGAAGCGGGCGGTGTCGGGTGGGGGTGGGTAGGGGGAGCCGCAGGCGAGGGCGAGCAGGGCGGCCAGGACGACTGAGGCGAGAGGACCCCGGCGAAGTGAGGAGTGCGTCATGATTGTCTCCTGCGGGTGGCGCCTTGCGATTGGGGCGTCGCTTGTGGCGGAGAGCGGGAAAGTGGTTCGGGCCGGCGGCCTGCCGCAAGCAGGGGCTGCCGGGACGCCTGTTCGCGGGCATCACCGACCCGGAGCGAGTGGCGGTGATCGGCGGCCGGATCATCGAATGCGAGACGGGTGCGGAACTGCCGGCGAGGATCAGTGATTCCCGATGAAGCGACAGCCCCGCGGCTCAGGGCACGGTCCCGGCCGAGCCCTTGATCGCCGCGAGCGGAGCGCGAAGCTCGTGGATCACCAGCCCTTCGGAAGCCGCACCGCCGCCGCTCGAGCTCCTCAACGCCATGACTGGTTTACACTATGTCATATACAGTATACATAGACGCGGTCAAGACCTGTTTTCTCCACGAAGGGCTCTCCCCATGACCGCACCAAGCTCCCGCAACACGCGATCCATCCCCCGGCCTCCCGGCGCCGCGGCCCTCGCACCCGTCTTCCTCGCCGCCCTGCTGCTCCACGCCTGCGCGGACGATCCAACCGACCCGCCACTGCCACCGGCGGCGAGCCGGATCCTGGTCGAGCCCGATTCGGTGGTCCTCGACACGATCGGGGCCGGCGCCACACTGACCGCTACGGTGATCGACACCGAGGGAGACACGATCGACGACGCGACGGTAACCTGGGCGAGCGCCGACCGCGAAATCGCGACGGTGGACACGGCGGGGACGGTCACGGCGGTAGGCTTCGGCCAGACGCGGATCTCGGCGAGGTACGATACGTTGACCGGCGTGGCGGCGGTCGAGGTCGCGCGGACGTTCACCGACCGCGAAATCCTGGAGATGTTCTACGAAGCGACGGGTGGTGGCGACTGGAACGAAAACACGAACTGGCTCAGCGATCGGCCGCTCTCGCAGTGGGCCGGCATCGAGACCGACGCGGAGGGCAAAGTCAGCGGGATCTCCCTGCCCCGGAACAACATCACGGGCAACATCCCGCCCGAACTGGGCCACCTCGCAAACCTGGAGGTGCTCTCCATATACGGGAACCTGCTCGCAGGGCGCATGCCCCCGGAGCTGGGCATGCTCACCAGCCTCCGGGAGCTCTCGTTGTCCGCCAACCTGCTGTCAGGACCGATCCCGGCCGAACTCGGCAGCCTGGTCGGCGTCGTGTCCGTGCACCTGTCCGACAACCAGCTGTCGGGAGCGATTCCGTCCGAACTGGGACAGCTCGAGAGCCTGGAGGTGCTGTGGCTCTTCGACAACGGTCTGAGCGGCCGGCTTCCCGCCGCGCTCGGCAACCTGGCGAGTCTGAGAGAGATGTCGATCTCGGGCAACCGGCTGGAGGGGCCGCTCCCCCCCGAAATCGGCAACCTCGATTCCCTGCGGAGGCTGAGTCTGCACAGCAACAGTCTGGGGGGCGCACTCCCCGCCGAAGTGGGCCAACTGGGCAAGCTGGAGGTTCTGTGGCTCGGTGGAAACGGGATCACGGGACCGCTCCCCGCCGAACTCGGCAACCTCGGGGCCTTGAAGCAACTGGACCTGCGGAACAACCAGGTCAACGGATCAATCCCGCCCGAACTACGGATAATTTCGTAAGCTGCGATGTATCAACATGTTACATAGCATATGGCTATGCCCATACCACTTACAGTATGCAGAAATGAGCGGGATTTCATGCGACGGCATCGGAAGTCGGCGGACGGTTTTCGGGCCATTGCACGCTGCTTCGGACGGATACGTGTTGACGTTCAACGCACCTCGGCCGGGAGCCGCCGCACCACCACGCTGGCCACATCGAACTCGTCCAACTCGATGAACGCCGCCAGTCCGCCCGGGCCGAAGGCGTCCGGCATCTCGGTCGCACCGGTCGCGTAGGTGCCGACGTAGGTCCCTTCCGCCGTCAGGACATCGATGGGGCCGTCGCTATCGGGTTCCTCGCCACCGCGCCGCACCCAGATGCGTCCCTCCCATGTGGTGGCCAAGTCGCGCAGCACGGGAATCTCGTGGTAGAAGCGGTCCTCCAGATCGAACGTGGCCTCCGACCGAGGGCTGTTTCCCCGGGCACCCCCAACCAGCATGAGGCGTCTTGAACCGGTTCCACCGAGTGCGCGCCGGGCCTCCGCCGTCCTCTCCTCATACGCCTCCCGAACCGATTCCGTCACCGGCTCGGGATCGAAGGGCCGCCGGATGATACGTGCGGCTTCGCGCGCACCCGGCGGCGTGACCTTCAGCGCGTACGCGGACGAGTCCGAGTGAACGATGCCGCCGTCGGGGAGGACGGCCACGAGGAAACCGGGCTCGAACACGGTCGGCATGGTCATGCTGCGAAGCGCGTCGCGAATCTGGGCGGGGACGGGGCTCGTCGCGAGACCCTCAAGGTCGCTCCGCGGGGGCAGCCATCCCTCCGCTACCGTATCGGTGCGTGCGGCTTCGCCGTCGAGTCCGACCCGCAGCACCGGGCGGGAGGTGGGCGGATCGGCCGCGCCGCCCGCGCCCATGACGATGGCGCGGGTGCCCCCGCCGGCAAAGACCGCCCCGCCGCGCGGATCCGGCTGAATGTCGTGGGCCGGGATCGCCACCGGGTTGGACCCGTCATCCGCCCGGACCATGCGCAGAAAATCGCCGGAGGCGTCGAAGAGCTGGTAGGCGCGGTGGCCGACATCGCTCACGACCACGGTGCCGTCACGCAACACCGCGAATCCCATCGGCTGGTTGAACTCGCCGGGACCGCCGCCCGAAGACCCGAATTCCGTTACGAAACGCCCGGCCGCGTCGAACACGAGGACCCTCACCGCGCCGCCACGCATCAGACGCATCCCCTCGACACGCATCCCACCGGTCGTCCCGTCGAAGATGTACAGGTTGCCCTCCGCGTCGAAGGCGACCTGGCCCACCGAGGCGAACATCTCCCAGGACTCGCCTTCGAGGACGCCGACCCGGTAGACCTCCTCGAACGCGGGCTCGATCGGACGGTCCCGCCCCGTGACCTCGACGATCTCCTGAGCGCGGAGAGTGGAGGGGGCGGCCAAGACGGCCATCAGAAGGAGCGATTGAATAGGGGCGTACCTGCTGGCGTTCATCGAGGACCTCTCTGGTGAATCGAAGGGTGGCGAGTCGGGGCAAACCGCAATTGGGCCACGGGTTGGATGCGCGACCCTGCCGCAAGGGTTGTCCACCAACGTGCCTCCACGCTTGATGGGCGTCCAGCGTCCACTTGGGGACTTCTCGGGCGGAAGGGCCTGACAGGTACTGGCCAACACGTCCAATTTAGGTGGTGATCGGCACACGGACGGCGGCCTTGATGCGTGGCGTTCCGCACGGAGTCGAGGGATTGGCCCGTGGAACGAGCGTTGGCTCTTCACCTGTCGTGGTGGGTGGGGAGGATCCGAAGCTGAATCATAGGG